>CACPLR010000001.1 GCA_902634885.1 uncultured Pelagibacteraceae bacterium
AGATATAAAAATTGCAGAGCTAGAATTAATTCAATCAGAAAAAGATATAGAAATTTCAAAATCAGATTTAAGCCCAACAGCAAGCTTATCGCTTGAAAGATCTTATAATTACGATCTTAGCACTACTTATGATGAAAGAGAAAAGGACGTTTTAAAAGCAACTGTTAATTGGCCGTTTTATTCAGGTGGAAAAAAACGTTCTAAAGTTAAAAAAGACTCAAATTTAAATTATAGAAAAAGATTGTTACTAGAAGACATAATTAAAACTAATGAAACTAATGTTGCGAGTGCATGGTCAAGTTTAGAGGCCTCTAAAGGATTTTTAAATTCTGTTCGAGCACAAGTAAGAGCAGCTAATATTGCATTTGAGGGTATCTCTGCTGAATATGAAAGAGGTTCTAGAACAACGTTAGATGTAATTCAGTCTAATTCACTACTTCTATCTGCCCAAATATCTCTAGCTAATTCAGAGAGAAATTATCTTCTATCTCAATATAATCTTCTTAAAGCTGCAGGGCTTTTGAACAAAGAGTATTTAAAGCTTAAATAATCAGCTTTTTTGAAGAATTATAATTTATATATTGCCAATGAGAACAAAATGTGTACATTTATTTCATGATTCGACTGTTAAAAAACGCAAAAAAAAAGGCAAAAAATGACGAAAAATAACCTAAAAGTGGTGAAATCCACAAAAGATAAAGAATTGGAAAATAAAGAAAAAAATAAAGCATTAGACGCAGCAATTAGCCAAATTACAGATAACTTCGGAAAAGGTTCTGTAATGAGACTTGGCGAACAAAAAGCTATGGATGTTGAGTCTATTTCAACAGGATCTTTAAGCTTAGATCTTGCGCTTGGAATTGGTGGACTTCCAAAAGGAAGAATTATTGAAATTTATGGACCAGAGTCTTCTGGAAAAACAACATTAGCATTACAAGTAGTTGCTGAAGCGCAAAAAGCTGGTGGTATTTGTGGATTTGTAGATGCAGAGCATGCACTAGATCCAGTTTATGCAAAGAAACTAGGTGTAAACACAGAGGAATTATTAATTTCTCAACCTGATACTGGTGAACAAGCTTTAGAAATTACTGACACATTAATTAAATCTGGCTCAATGTCAGTTCTTGTTGTCGACTCTGTTGCAGCATTAACTCCAAGAGCAGAAATAGAAGGAGATATGGGTGATACTCATGTTGGTCTTCAAGCAAGATTAATGTCTCAAGCATTGAGAAAATTAACTGGTTCAATTTCCAGAACTAACACAATGGTTATATTTATTAACCAAATTAGAATGAAAATTGGTGTTATGTTTGGAAGTCCAGAAACTACATCAGGTGGAAACTCATTGAAATTTTATTCATCAGTTAGAATGGATATTAGAAGAATTGGAGCTATCAAAGATAAAGATAATATCATTGGAAATACAACAAGAGTTAAAGTGGTTAAAAATAAAGTTGCACCACCATTTAAAGTTGTTGAGTTTGATTTGATGTATGGAAAAGGAATTAGTAAAGTAGGGGAACTAATCGATCTAGGTGCCAAGGCAGATATCGTTGAGAAATCTGGTGCCTGGTACGCTTACAAAGGTGAAAAGATTGGTCAAGGTAGAGAAAATGCTAAAGTTTATCTTGAACAAAATCCAACTGCTGCTGCTGAAATTGAAATGGCAATTAGAGAAAAAGCTGGTGTTATTTCAAAGAAGATCGAAGGCAATCCTTTGAATGACGATAAAGTAGAGGCAGAAACAAAAGAAGAAGTTCCTACTAAAAAAAATTAGCAGAATAACTTTTAGTTATTAAAAAGGCGCTCGAAAGAGCGCCTTTTTTCCCTTCCAAAGTGTAGACAACATTCAAAAATGCTGTATTTTAAAAAAATATGGCAAAAACCCTAAACGAGATCAGAACTACATTCCTAGATTATTTTGAAAAAAATGATCACAAGATAGTTGAGTCTTCAAATTTAGTACCAAACAATGATCCTACCTTAATGTTTGCAAACTCAGGAATGGTTCAGTTTAAAAATGTTTTTACAGGTTTAGAAAAAAAAGATTATCAAAGGGCAACTACCTCTCAAAAATGTGTGAGAGCAGGAGGTAAACATAATGATTTAGAAAATGTTGGTTACACGCCAAGACACCACACATTTTTCGAAATGCTTGGTAATTTTTCTTTTGGAGATTACTTTAAAGAAAGAGCGATTGAACTTGCATGGAACTTAATCACAAAAGATTTTGGATTAGATAAAGATAGACTTTATGTAACTGTTTTTCATGAAGATGATGAAGCCTTTAATTTTTGGAAGAAAATAGCGGGTTTTAGCGATGATAAAATATTAAGGATTGCAACATCAGATAACTTTTGGTCGATGGGAGAAACAGGTCCATGCGGCCCTTGCTCTGAAATTTTTTATGATCATGGAGATCATTTATATGGTGGCCTTCCTGGAACTAAAGAAGAGGATGGGGATAGATTTATTGAAATTTGGAACTTAGTCTTTATGCAGTTTGAACAAGTTTCAAAAGATAAACGAATTAATTTACCGAAACCATCTGTTGATACAGGAATGGGATTAGAGAGGATAGCAGCTTTACTCCAAGGTACACATGATAATTATGAAACAGATCATTTTAAAAAATTAATAAATTCAACCTCTGAAGCTGTAAAAGTAAAACCGAACGAAAATAATTTATCAAGCTTTAGAGTTATTGCAGATCACTTAAGAGCTAGTTCTTTTTTAATTGCAGAAGGTGTTCTGCCATCAAATGAAGGTAGAGGATATGTATTAAGAAGAATTATGAGAAGAGGTATGAGGCATTCTCATTTACTTGGATCAAAAGAACCAATTTTTTACAACATTTTTAAAACTTTGATGGATGAGATGAAAGGAAATTATCCTGAAATTGAAAGAGCAGAATCTTTAATTCGTGAAACATTAAAGATGGAGGAAGAAAAATTTTTAGTACTTCTTGATAGGGGAATAAAAATTTTAAATGAGGAAATTTCAAAAATTGACAAAGTTTTACCTGGTGAAGTTGCTTTCAAATTATATGATACTTATGGTTTCCCATTAGATTTAACCCAAGATATTTTAAAAAGTAAATCTTTAACAATTGATAACGATAAATTTAATACTTTAATGCAAGAAAGTAGAGAGCTTGCTAAAAAAAATTGGAAAGGTTCTGGAGATAGTGCTGTTGATGATATTTGGTTTGGAATAAGAGAAAAGTTAGGCGCAACAGAATTTTTAGGTTATGAAACAAATCAAGCTGAAGGAGTAGTACTTTCTCTATTAAAGGATAACAAAGAAGTAGATCAGATTAACTCTGGTGATGAGGCAATGATCATTATCAATCAAACTCCTTTTTATGGAGAGTCAGGTGGACAAGTTGGTGACAAAGGAGAAATTATTTCAGGTGAATTTATTTTTAAAGTTGAAGATGTACAAAAAAAACTTGGAGATTTATTCGTTCATTATGGAAAAGTTAAAAAAGGATCAATTAAAAATAATGAAAATGTGGAAATGAAAATAGATATTGAAAGGCGAGATAATGTAAGAGCGTATCATTCAGCAACACATTTATTACACGAATCTTTAAGAAGAGTTTTAGGCACACATGTTACTCAAAAAGGTTCATTAGTGGAGCCTGACAGACTAAGGTTTGATTTTAGCCATATGAAACCAATTTCTAGCGATGAAATAGAGAAGATAGAAACATATGTAAATTCAATGGTTAGCAATAAGTCTGAGGTTAAGACAAGGATAATGACACCCAAAGAAGCTGTAAATAATGGAGCATTAGCTTTGTTTGGTGAAAAATATGGAGATGAAGTGAGAGTTTTATCAATGGGGAGCGAAAAAGATAAATATTTTTCAACAGAGTTATGTGGTGGAACTCATGTGAGAAATACTGGAGATATTGGAAAATTTAAAATTGTAAGTCAATCTTCAATTGCAGCAGGTGTACGAAGAGTTGAGGCTTTAAGAGACAAACAACTTGATGATTATTTAAAAAATAAAGAAAAATTATCTGATTTATCAGCTCAAAAGGATGAACAAACTATAAAAGAAATTTCAGAAAAAATCATTAAAGCAGGAGGAAAACCAGATTTAAGCAATAAAGATCAAAAAGGTTTAATAAAAGATCTTTCCAAACAACTTGAACTATTAAGTGTTAAATCAATTTTAGAAGACAAAAACAAAAATGTAATTAATGATGAAACTATAAATGGAATAAAAATAAGATTACAAAAGGTTGATGGATTGCCACCAAAAGATTTGAGAAAATTGGTAGATAATGGAAAGAAAGAATTAGCAGAAGGTATTGTAATTGTGTTTGCTAACAAAGATGACAAAGTAGGGTTGGCAGTTGGTATTACAGATAATCTGATTGAAAAATATGATGCTGTAAAATTTGCAAAATTGGGTTCTGAAATAATTGGTGGCAAAGGTGGTGGAGGTAGAAAAGATTTCGCTCAAGCTGGAGGTACTGATCCAGGCAAAATTGATGATGCTATAAATAAACTAAAAGAGCTAATTTAATTTTTTTCAATAAACTCAATTATTTTTTCGCTAGATAACTTATCTATAGAAGTATTATTTAAATTACAGTCATAGATAAAACTATTGTCATTCAAAGGCTGAAATTTTTTTGATGAATTATTGAAGAAAATATAATTTTTATTATCTGAAAAAGAAAGCATATGTGAAATACCATTATCAATAGTTATATTAAATTTAGTTAAAGACCCAAGAGCTGTAACAAGCATAGGTTTCTTGAATTCTGCTTTCGATTGATGTTCTGGAAAATAAGCTTT
Source organism: uncultured Pelagibacteraceae bacterium (assembly GCA_902634885.1). Taxonomy (GTDB): domain Bacteria; phylum Pseudomonadota; class Alphaproteobacteria; order Pelagibacterales; family Pelagibacteraceae; genus Pelagibacter. The sequence continues at coordinate 4,815 of CACPLR010000001.1, forward strand.
TTTTACATTTTTTTTTATTTTTGCAATTAATTCCTGAAATTTGCTCTCAATAAAAAAAGTAGGAATAAATTTATTAGAATAATGATTAGCAACCTTAATAATTTCATCAAAATTTATTTCTTTTATTCTTGTTGGATGACCTGCTGTAATTGAAAAGCCAATATAATTTTCATCAGGAATTAATTTTTTTGCTTCGTTAATAAACTTTTTTGGGATTGAAATCTTATAATTTGGTTTTATGTTTAATTTTTTTATTTTATTAAAATAATCAATAATTCTATTTGCAAAAATTTCTCTTTTTCTCATGAATGTAATAGGCTTACTCATTAAATAGTTTAAGCATGGAGAAACATAATATTTATGTGGTATTTTTCTATAAATTAAAGTGTTTTTAAATCTTGTTTGATTATCAATTATTAAGTCAAATTCATCAAATTTAAAATTTTTAATAACGTCTTTAGATACTTTCATATGATGATCTCTAAACCCAAAGTGTTCTGGAAAACTTTTAACAGTAATTAAATTACTAGGCTTATACTCTTGAAGTTTTGTATCAAACCAAAAATTTCCCAAATCAGTTGAAAAATAATAAAGGTTTTTAGGCTTAAGGTTGTCGTTTATATAATTGAGTGTTGGTAGGGAAGTAAGTGCATCACCTATACCTCCGCCAGTATTAATAAATAGAATATTATTTAAATTATCCAATTAATTTAGTTCTTTTTCTAAATTTGACTTTATTACTTCTAAAAACTGATTTGTAGTTAAGTATTTATTAGATGGACCGATTAATATAGCTAAGTCTTTAGTCATATGGCCTTGTTCTACAGCATCAATACAAACCGTTTCTAAACTTTGAGCAAATTTAATAAGCTTTTCATTATCATCTAATTTCCCTCTATGAGACAGTCCTCTAGTCCACGCAAAAATTGAGGCAATTGGATTTGTTGAAGTTTCTTTTCCTTGCTGATGCATTCTAAAATGACGAGTAACGGTTCCGTGTGCAGCTTCTGCTTCCATAGTTTTTCCATCAGGTGCTAATAGCACACTTGTCATAAGTCCAAGAGATCCATATCCTTGTGCTACAGTATCAGATTGAACATCGCCATCATAATTTTTACAAGCCCAAATGTATTTACCACTCCATTTCATTGCACAAGCAACCATGTCATCGATTAATCTATGTTCATAAATAATATGGTTTTTTTCAAACTCAGATTTAAACTCATGCTCATAAACTTTCTGAAAAATATCTTTAAATCTTCCATCATATTTTTTTAAAATTGTATTTTTTGTTGATAGATAAACAGGCCATTTTTTAATTAATCCATAATTGAAACAAGACCTTGCAAAATCTTCTATCGATTTATCTAAATTATACATTGAAAGTGCAATTCCTGGGCCGGGGAAATTGAATACTTCATATTTTTTTTCATCACTACCATCTTCAGCAGTCCATTTAACTTCTAGCTTACCTTTGCCAGGCACTACAAAATCTGTTGCTCTATATTGATCCCCAAAAGCATGTCTACCAATAATTAATGGATCAGTCCAAGATGGAACTAGCTTTGGGATATTTTTACAAATAATAGGTTCTCTAAAAACTGTTCCCCCTATAATATTTCTTATAGTTCCGTTTGGGGATCTCCACATTTTTTTCAGATTAAATTCTTTAACTCTTGCTTCATCAGGAGTTATTGTTGCACACTTTATTCCAACACCATTTTTTTTAATTGCATTTGCACAATCAATTGTAATTTGATCATTCGTATCATCTCTACTTTTCATACCAAGGTCATAATATTCAATTCCTAAATCAAGATATGGGAGAATTAATTTATTCTTGATAAACTCCCAGATCACTCTGGTCATTTCATCACCATCCAATTCAACAACTGGATTTTTTACCTTAATTTTACTCATTTTTTTGATGTATCTTATTAATTGAATTTCTGCATTTTATATACATATTAATCAAAATTTATCAATTAATCGAGTTAGCTATGTTTGAAAAAATATTCCCAAAAATTCATAATGAAGGTTACAAATTTATTGTAATTTTCGTCTTTGCAACAATAGTGTTGTATTTCATTCATGGATTTTTAGGTTTTATCGGTTTGGTTCTATCTATCTGGTGCTATTATTTTTTCAGGGACCCTGAGAGAATTTCAATTGATGATGAAGATTATCTTACAAGTCCAGCTGATGGAGTTGTTCTTCAAGTTTTTGAGACCAATGGCCCAAAAGAACTTAGCTTAGAAGATAGAAAATTTACCAAGGTTAGCATATTTATGAATGTATTTGACTGTCATGTTAATAGAATTCCTTGTTCAGGAAAAATTACAGAAATTTTGTATAAACCTGGAAAGTTTATTAATGCTTCTTTAGATAAAGCAAGCGAAGACAATGAAAGAAATTACTACAAATTAAACAATACATTTGGTGAGGATATTGTTGTAGTTCAAATAGCAGGTTTGGTTGCAAGAAGAATTGTAACAGAAACATCATTAGATCAAGATCTTAAACAGGGTGATAGAATAGGAATGATTAGATTTGGAAGTAGAGCTGATTTATATTTTGAAAATTATAAACCTTTAGTCAAAGTTAATCAAAAAATGATAGCAGGTGAAACTTTAATAGCCAAAAGGTAGGATGGAACAATCAAAAGAAAAGTTAAAGTTAGTTTCTAATAAAAATTCGAGAATAATTTTACCTAATATTTTAACATTATTTGGTGTTTGTATTGGTTTAAGCTCTATCAAATTTGCTTTTGATGGGAATTTTGAACTAGCTATTATAGCTGTAATTGTTGCAGGTATTATTGATGGCTTAGATGGCAGAATTGCAAGACTGATAAAGGCTACATCAAAAGTTGGAAAAGAACTTGATAGTTTAACTGATGTAATAAGCTTTGGTGTTGCACCTGCTTTTATAATGTATTTTTGGTCACTAGTTGAAATTGGTAGATTAGGTTGGTTGGTTACATTAATTTATGTTGTCTGTGTAGCATTAAGGTTAGCAAGATTTAATGTTTCGTCCAGTGAAGAACCATCATGGAAAGATAATTTTTTTGTTGGTATACCATCTCCTGCAGGTGGGATTTTAGTTTTAATGCCCTTAATTTATAGTTTAAGTGAATTTCAAATATTTAATCCTAACTACCAAATTTTAGTACCATCTCTATTTATTATAATTTCAATTTTACTTATTAGTAAAATTCCAACTTACTCATTAAAAAAAATTGTGGTTCCTAGGAACGCCACAATTTTTCTTTTATTTTCTGTTATACTATTTTTTGGTCTTTTATTTATTTATACTTTCAATACAATTGTAATTGCAGGAACAGTTTATTTATTACTTGTCCCAGTAAGTGCGTTTCATTTCTACTCAATTTTAAAAAGCAAGAAAATTGAGGAAATTGAAGATATTGAACATCATGAAGATGTTTTGTAATAAAAATTAATTGAAAAAAAATAAAATTTCAAAAAATTGGATAAATAAGCAAAAAAGAGACATTTACGTTAGACAATCAAAACTAGAAGGTTATCGTTCTAGGGCAGTTTATAAACTTCAAGAGATACAAACAAAGTTTAAAGTAATTAATAATGGCATGTCTATAGTTGATCTTGGAGCTGCTCCTGGAAGTTGGAGTGAGTTTATTTCCAGAAAATTCAAAAATGTAAAGCTTGTCGCTGTTGATCTTAAAGAATTAGACAAAATTGAAAATGTTACCCATATAAAAGGTGATTTCACAGATGAGATTACTCAAAATAAAATTGAAAAGAATTTTGATGAAAAAATTGATTTAGTTGTCTCTGATATGGCAGTAAATACTACTGGCAATAAAAATGTGGACTCACTTGTTACAGGCGAGTTAAGCATTGAGGCCATGAATTTTTCGCTTAAAATTTTAAAAAAAAACGGCATTTTCGTCTCAAAAATCTTTATGGGATCAAGTTTTAATGAAATTGTTGATAGTGCTAAGAAGAGTTTTAAGGAATTTCATGTTTATAAACCTCCTTCAAGCAGAAAAGAGTCTAAAGAAAATTTTATAATCTGTAAAAATTTAAGCTAGCTACCTTTTAATTTTCAAAGAATCGTTTATACAAGGACATGGAAATCATTAAAGAAGCACTCACATTTGATGACGTAACCTTAGCACCTAATTATTCACAGGTACTACCATCAGAGGTCAACACATCTACCAAACTATCAAAAAATTTATCTCTAAAGATACCTTTATTAACATCTGCCATGGATACAGTTACAGAATCTAAAATGGCAATAGCGATAGCTGAACTTGGAGGCATAGGAGTAATACACAGAAATTTGACGATTGAACAACAAATTTCAGAGATAAGAAAAGTTAAAGCTAAAAAATGTCTTGTTGGAGCAGCTGTTGGAGCAAGTCCTCGGGAACATTTAAGAGCACAAAAAATTTTAAAAGAAAATTTAGATTTAATTGTTATTGATACTGCACACGCACACACAAAAAAAGTTGGAGAGATAATAAAAAAAATTAAAAGACTAAAACCTAAAAAAACTACATTATGTGCTGGAAATGTTGCAACTGCTGAAGCTGCAAAATACTTAATTAAATTAGGTGTAGATATTATTAAAGTAGGTATTGGTCCAGGATCAATTTGTACAACAAGATTGGTTGCTGGAATTGGTGTTCCCCAACTAAGTGCTATTTTAAGTGTTAAAAAAGGAATGGGAAAAAGTAAATGTACTTTAATAGCTGACGGAGGAATAAAATTTTCAGGAGATATTGCTAAAGCTTTAGCGGCGGGTGCTGATGCAGTTATGATTGGGTCTTTATTTGCAGGAACCGATCAAGCGCCAGGTAAAATTATAAAAAGAAATGGAAAATTATTTAAAAGTTTTAGGGGAATGGGTTCTATTGGTGCAATGAACAAAGGATCAGCCGATAGATATTTTCAGACTAAACAAAAAGATACCTCGAAATATGTCGCTGAAGGAGTTGAGGCATTTGTAAAATATAAAGGGTCAGTAAATAAAATAATTTATCAACTAGTAGGAGGTTTAAAGTCATCCATGGGATACCTTGGATCACCTAGAGTTGTAGATTTAAGAAAAAAACCTAAATTTGTAAAGATAACCAAAGCCGGATTTTATGAAAGTATGGTACATAATATAGACGAATTAAAAAAATGATTTTAAAAATATTCACTTTTTGCATATTTATATTTTGTTTAAGCTCAATCGCTAATGCGAGCGAAAATAATTTTTATGACAAAGGTAAGAAATTATTTGATGAAAAAAAATATGAAGAGTCAAAGTTTCAGTTTGAAAGAAGCATTGTACACAATCCTAAACATTCAAATTCATATCTTTATTTGGGAAAAATTTTTAAATTAGAAAAAAATTCTAAAGATGAAGAAAAAAATATTAATACTGCTCTGTTATTAGATCCAAAAAATGAGGAGGCAATGTATATTTTAATTGATCTAGAATTAGAAAGGTCAAATTTTTCAAAAGTTCAAGATTTAAAAAAAGATTTTAAGAAAATCTGTAATACATTGTGTGGAAAAATAACTTCTATAGATACAAGACTTAAAGATTTTGAAAAAAAAGATGCTTCTTGAGAACAGTCTTAAGAAAATCTTAATCATAGATTTTGGTTCGCAGTTTACACAATTAATAGCAAGAAAAGTAAGAGAACTTGGAGTTTATTGTGAAATTATTAGCCATCACAAATCAAATAATATTAAATTTTTAGATAAAAATGTTAGTGGGCTTGTATTGTCTGGAGGACCATTAAATGTTTATCAAAGTAAAAAAGTAAAATTTAATAAGAATTTACTAAATTCTAATATTCCAGTGCTAGGAATATGTTTCGGTCACCAAATGATATCAAAAGAATTAGGCGGTAAGGTCAAACAATCAAAATCAAGAGAATTTGGTTTAGCAAAAGTTAAAAAAGTAAGAGAGAGCATACTTACAAAAGATTTTTTTATAAAAAAAGAAAATAATGTTTGGATGAGCCATGCAGACGAGGTTACCAAATTACCAAAAGATTTTAATGTCATAGGGAAAACAAATAATGCAAAATTTTGTATAGTTGAAAACTCAAAGAAAAAATTATTTGGTATTCAGTTTCATCCAGAGGTAACTCATACAAATAGAGGAAAAATAATCTTAAGAAATTTTGTTTTTAAAATTTGTAAAATCAAAAGAAACTGGTCTTCAAAAGACCAAAAATTAAAACTAATAAAACAAGTTAAAACTCAAGTCGGTAATTCAAAAGTCATTTGTGCCCTTTCTGGTGGTGTAGATAGCAGTGTTGTTGCAAAATTGTTGTCTAATGCAGTAGGCAAACGATTAACTTGCATATTTGTAAATACAGGACTTTTAAGAAAAAATGAGGAAAAGCAAGTTGTTCATACATTTAAAAAACGCTTTAAAATTAATTTGGTTTATGTGAATGCTGAAAAACAATTTCTAAATAAATTAAAAAATATTACAGACCCTGAAAAGAAAAGAAAAATAATTGGGAATTTATTTATTAAAATTTTTGAAAACTATGCAAAAAAAATCAAAAATGTTCAGTTTTTAGCACAAGGAACTTTATACCCAGACTTAATTGAGAGTAAATCTGTAACTGGAAGTCAAACATCAAAAATCAAATCTCATCATAATGTTGGAGGGTTACCAAAAAAAATGAAATTAAAATTAGTGGAGCCTTTGAAATATTTATTTAAGGATGAGGTTAGAAAATTAGGGCTAGAGCTTGGATTGAGTAAAGAGATAATATCAAGACATCCTTTTCCAGGACCCGGTTTAGCTATTAGAATGCCAGGAACTATAACAAAAGAAAAAATTAAAATTTTAAAAGAGGCTGATCATATTTTTATAGATGAATTGAAAAAAACTAATCTTTATCATAAAATTTGGCAGGCCTATGCCGCTTTGCTACCTGTAAAAACTGTTGGTGTGATGGGTGATAATCGAACATATGAATACTTGTGCTTGTTGAGAGCAATAACATCTGAAGATGGAATGACGGCAGATTTTTTCAAATTTGAAAAATCTTTTTTACAGAGCATTTCTAACCAGATAGTGAATAATATCAGAGGAATTAATAGGGTGGTATATGACGTCACTTCAAAACCACCTAGCACCATTGAATTAGAATAATAAGAATGTATTAATTAATGACACAATATGTGCATAATACTTTACTAAATTATTGTATCTAAAGAAACCAAATGTTCGATAAAGTAAAAAAAATAAAACAAAAAAAAAACAAGTCAAAAATTGTTTGCCTAACAGCATATTCAAAAAATATTGCAGAGGAAGTAGATAAATTCACAGATCTTATTTTAGTCGGAGATTCTCTTGGATCGGTTCTTTACAATTACAAGTCAACCAGACAAGTCACACTTGAAAAAATGATAGAACACTCAAAGAGTGTTAGATTAGGAATATCTAAAAGTCTGATGATTGTAGATATGCCATATAATACTTATAGAAATAAAGCTGAGGCTTTAAAAAACTGCAAAAAAGTAATGAAAGAAACGAAATGTGATGGAGTAAAATTAGAAGGGGGACTTAGAATTAAAGATATAGTTAAACACTTAATTAAAAACAAAATTCCTGTTTTAGGTCACCTTGGAATAACTCCTCAAACTGTTAGAGGAAGATTTAAATCAAAAGGAAAGTCTGTACGTGAAAGAAACCGTCTTTTAAGTGATGCTACACTTTTAGAAAAATCTGGAGCATTTGCAGTAGTTCTTGAATGTGTAAAAAGCGATTTATCAAAAGAGATTACTAGAAAAATTACAATTCCAACGATTGGAATAGGATCATCTAATAATTGTGATGGTCAAATTTTAGTCACTGATGATATTTTAGGACTAACTCAATCAAAAATAAAATTTGTTAAAAAATATATTGATTTACGACGCTATATCCGAGAAGGAATAAGCAAATTTACAAAAGAAGTAAAAAGCAAAAAATATCCTAGTAAAAAATATTCTTATTAAAAATATTTTTTAAATTCCTCATTTATATTTATTATCTCTAAATCAACCATTCCACCTATTATTAATTGAATGGCTACAAGCAAAATAAACCCTAAACCTATATAGGCAATCCATAAATGTTTTTGAATATAATTTGCTAAGTATGTAGCTAAAGCACCAGTTAATACTACTGATAAAACTAATCCAAATATCATAAATCCAAAGTTACCTTTTGAGGCTCCAACAACTCCAATAACATTGTCAAAGCTAATTGTAATATCTGCAAATAGAACCTTGTAGATACTTTTAATAAATGATGGTTCCATTGATTTTTTTTTAGGCGATTTAATTTTTTGAATTTCAAATAAATCTTTTCTTAAATCATTTACAATCCAAATAAGAAGCAACCCTCCTAAAATTTTGATAAAATAGAATTTAAAAAGGTATGTGGCAAATATTGCAAAAACTACTTTAAAAACAAGCGCACCTACAACACCCCAAAAGATAATTTTTTTTCTGTTTTTGGGAACAAAGTTTGCAGCAATTAAGCCAATTATAATTGCATTATCTGCAGCTAGAATTATATCAATAAAGATAATTTGTAATAGTATTAAGGATTGTTCTATCAATTTAAAATTTTTACTTTTTTTCGGGTATTAACTTACATTTTATAAATAATTTTAATTATTTTTGCTAATTAAAATTTTTACGTTCTTTTTAATTAAAATAGCCGTAAAAGATTTGTTAATACTTTGATTTTTCACCAGCTATGACAGCTTTAAGTTGATCATATTCCTCACAGCTACAACCTTTTAAAACCTCAAGTCTTTCGACAGCAAGATTATGTCTATTTGTTGCAACATATAACTCACCTAAATATTCATTTATACCTTTATGTTTTGGATCAATAGCTAAACCTTCAAGGTAATATTTTTCGCCGTTTTCAAAATCTCCCAACTTTCTAGTTGTAAAGCCTAAATAGTTAAGAGTGTCGGCTTTATTTGGTTTATTCTTATTTGATATCACTAAAAATTTCAAAGCTCTTTCATATCTTTTCTTTGCTTTGTCTACTTTTCCATCTATTTCATACTTTTTTGCAGCCTTTATAAGCTTTACGGCTTTATCATAATTGGATTTAGTTTCTGAGCTTGATGATGACGAACCTGCAGCAAACGAATTAGAGATCAATCCCATGGTTAACAAAAGAATAACAAAGATTTTTTTCATTTTTTAAATTTCTCCATTTTATTTAATGCTTTTAGTTCAAGACCATTTTCCAACAAATTTTTTCTAATTAATTTTGCTGTTCCTAGTGAACTAAGATTATCTCCATGTATGCATACGGAGTCTATTTCACAAGGTATTTGCTTTCCACTGTGACAATTAAGTGACTGATTTTTCACCATACTTATTACGTGTTTTTTGGCTTCTTCAGGGTCTGTAATAAGAGCATGAGATTTTTTTCTAGAAACTAAGTTTCCATCATCTTCATAGTTTCTATCAGCGAAAATTTCACACGCAATATTCATATTTAACTTTTTTGCAGCAATTTCCATTTTAGAACCTGTTGGAACTAAATAAATAATATCATCACTAATTTCATGTACGGCTTTTGCAAGAGTGATTGCCAAATCCAAATCTTCACATGCCATATTATTTAATGCACCATGTGGTTTTATATGTGTAACACTTTCTCCATGATCAGATGCAATTTTTTGTAAAATCTCATATTGATCTAATATTAATTTTCTAATTTCTTTAGATGATAAATTCATTCTTTCTCTCCCAAAATTTTCTGGATCATTAAAAGATGGGTGGGCACCAATACTTACATTATTTTTTTTAGATATTCTTATAACATCATTCATCGTTTCTTCGTCGCCAGCATGATAGCCACAAGCTATATTTGCAGAATTTACTATCTCAAGTAAATCAGGATCATGTTTATTTGAATGATGTTTGGATTTTTCACCTAAATCACAATTTATATTAATTTCCATAGCTACAAAGTTTAAAGTATAACATGGCATGATAAAAAATATATCAAATCTTGGTGACGCAGCAGTTTACTGTGATTTTGGTGATGAAGTTAATAAAGAAATTAATTCGAATGTAATAAATTATTTTCAAAATTTAAAAGACTGTAATTTTGAGGGAATTACAAATTTAACTCCATCTTACAACAAGCTAATAGTTTCGTTTGATTTATCAATTACGAATTTTGAAAATACAAAAAAGATTATTGAAAATCTAGAGATAAAAAAAAATCACAGTATATCTAAAAAAAAAATACAAATTCCAGTATGTTGCGAGGATGAATATGCATTGGATCTTAAAAAACTTGAAAGAAAATTAAATAAATCAACTGATGAAATTTTAGAAACATTTTTTTCAAAAGAATATTTCTGTTATATGACAGGTTTTATTGCAGGCATGCCTTTCTTAGGAGATATTGATAAGAATTTACACGCTAAAAGATTAGAAACTCCAAGAGTTAAAGTTCCAAAAGGCTCAATAGGTTTAACAGAACAATTTTGCAATATTTATACTTTTGAAAGTCCTGGTGGTTGGAATATAATTGGAAATACACCTCTGAATGTTTTTGACTCACTGAACCAAGATAATCCAAACTTAATTAATCCAGGTGATACTGTTAGTTTTATTCAAATTAATAAAGAAAAATATAAAAACTACAATGAGTGAAAATTTTTTCAAGGTAATTAGATCAGGAATTAACACAACTTTTCAGGATTTAGGTAGAAATAATCTAAATCATATTGGAATACCTATAAGTGGCGTAATGGATAAAAGAAATTATATTATAGCCAACAAAATTCTAAATAATGTTCCAAGCCATCCAATAATAGAATTTGCATATCAAGGACCAAGATTAGTGTATCACGGGGATCCTTTAAATATATCAGTTTCAGGAGACGTAAAATTTAAAGTTTTTAAAAATAAAAATGAAATTGAGGGTAAATGTTATGAAACAATTATATTAAAGGATCATGATGAAATTGATTTAATTTCAACTAATAAATCTGTTTATGGTTATTTGGCAATCGGAGCTGACCTTAAGATAGATTATCAATGGAAAAGCTGCTCTATAAACACAAAAGCTAATATCGGCTCAAATAATGGTAAAAAACTAAAAGATAATCAAACGATTGAAGTTTTAAAAATTAAAGAATTATCAAGAAGAAAATTAAATCACATTAACTCTAAAATTGAAAATATAAGAGTTATAAAAGGAACTAATTTTCATTATTTCTCTAAAGAGTCCCAATCTAAGTTTTTTAAAAACGAATATAGCGTGACCAAACTTACAGATAGAATGGGAATGCGTTTGGAGGGAGAGCGATTAGACAATATTGTTAATAACAATATTAAATCTGAAGGACTTGTAAAAGGAGTTATACAAATCCCAGCTGATGGTAATCCTATTATAATGCTTGCAGATCATGGTACGATAGGCGGGTATCCAAAAATAGCTACTGTTATTAGTGCTGATTTCGATAAACTCTCACAATTAACACCTGGATCAAAAATAAAGTTTAAAGAAGTAAATTTAAAAGATGCAGAAACAATTTTTAAATTATATGAAATGGAAACAAATAATATAATTTCAAAAATCTTGTGAATATAATTTCAAAAATACCAGGTCCATTATTAGTATTTTTAGGTGCCTGCAGCCTTAGTTTTGGCGGTATGATTGTAAAGTCATTTGAAGGATCAACCTTATGGCAAATATTATTTTGGAGATCTCTTTTTTTTATAGTTGTTGTATTTTTATTCTTAATAATTTCTTATAAACAAAAAATTTTTACCGTGCTTATTAAATCTGGTATTCCAGGTTTGTTTGGTGGTTTAATTTTAGCAGTAGGCTTTGCAAGTTATGTTTTTGCAATGTACAATACTACTGTAACAAACACTAATTTTATAATTCAGACACAAACGATATTTCTTGCTGTGTTTGGTTATTTATTTTTAAAAGAAAAAATATCTAAAATCACTTTAGCTTCAATCATTTTGGCAATAGCTGGCATAATCATGATGGTGGGTAATTCTTTATCACCTGGAGAAATGTCTGGAAATATAGCTGCATTTCTAATGCCAATTTCATTCGCAATTTTAATTTTAGTAGTTAGAAAATATCCAGATGTTGATATGGTCCCACTTCAACTTGTAGCAGGTATTTTTGCAATGATAATTGGATACTTGATGTCACCAACTATTGCAATTTCTAGCCATGATATTTTTTTAGGATTCTTAGCTGGTTTTTTTCAACTGGGATTTGGATTTATTTTTATTACAGTTGGTGCAAGATCTACACCTTCTGCATTTGTTGGAATTATTATGCTTACTGAGGCAGTTTTAGGGCCTCTTTGGGCATGGACGTTTGTTAATGAAAACCCTCCTTTTATTGTTTTAATTGGTGGGTCCGTGGTTATATTCGCAGTTCTATTACAGTTTTTAACTTTATTTTTAAAAAAAAAATCTGCATAAATATTTATATTTTATAATAAATTGTGTTATAAGATCTTACGGGAGAGACTACTCAATGTAGCGCCGAAGGAGCAAATACCCAATAATCTCTCAGGCAAAAGGACCGTACGTATTAACTCTGGAAAGAGATTAAGTTCTCGCCGAAGGAGCAAAACTCTCAGGCAACAAGACAGAGGGGTTTAAAGAGTTAATATGATTAAAAAAACACCTTTATACAATTTACATATCCAACACGGTGCAAAAATGGTTGAGTTTGCAGGTTATCAAATGCCTATTCAATATAAGAGTGGAATAATCCAAGAGCATAAATTTACAAGAGAAAATGCTGGTATATTTGATGTATCACATATGGGACAACTATTTATAACTGGTTCAGATCAGCTTACAAATGATCTTGAAAAAATATTTCCAGTTAATTTAAAAAATCTAAAAATAAATCAAAGTAAATATTCTTTTTTAATGAATGAGCAGGGAGGAATTTATGACGATTTAATTATTACAAAATTAAAAGATGGTTACTTAATTATTTTAAATGCAGCATGTAAAAAGCAAGACTTTGAAATTATAAAAAAAAAATTAGATGACAAATATGAGTTAAATTTAGATGAAAGCTTATCTTTGATTGCACTACAAGGACCAAAAGCAAAAGATGTATTAGGAAAAGTAGTTTCAAATATAACTAATCTTAAATTTATGAACGGAGGGGAATTTGAATATGATAATTCAAATATTTACATAACAAGATCTGGTTATACTGGTGAAGATGGTTTTGAGATCTCTATAGATAACAAAAAAGCTGAAAAATTTGTCGATCAATTAATTAATTATGGTGCTAAACTTATAGGACTTGGTGCAAGAGATACGCTAAGATTAGAGGCTGGATTATGCTTATATGGTAATGATCTTGATGAAAAAACAAGTCCGATCGAGGCAAACCTGAAATGGGCAATACCCAAATCAAGAGTTGATAGTGATTACCCTGGTTCAAATATTATAAAAAAACAAATTGATGATGGAGTAAAGACTTTAAGAGTTGGAATCAAACCTGAAACAAGAGTTATAGCAAGAGGAAATACTAAAATTTTTGATAAGAACGATAAAGAAATAGGCAAAGTTACAAGTGGTACATTTGGACCAAGTGTTGAGTGCTCAATTGCAATGGGATATGTCGAAAACAATTACTCACCAACAAATACAAAAATCTTTTTAGAAGTCAGAGGAAAAAAAGTCCCAGCTAATGTTTGCGATTTACCATTTTATAAAAAAAACTATGTAAAAGGAGAAAAAAATGTCTGAAGTTAAATTTTCCAAAGAGCATGAGTGGATTACACTCGAGGGTGAGGTTGCAACTATTGGAATTACAAAACATGCAACCGAAATGTTGGGTGATATTGTTTTTGCTGAGTTGCCAGAAAAAGGGAAAAATGTTGAAAAAGATGGAACTGCAGGTGTTGTAGAGTCTACAAAAGCCGCAAGTGACGTTTACACACCTATCAGTGGAGAGGTAGTTGATATAAATCAATCTATTGTAGACGATCCAGCAAAAATTAATGAAGACCCTGAAGGTGCTGCGTGGTTTTTTAAATTGAAAGTGAAAGATTTATCAGAATTAGACACGTTAATGAATAAAGAAGAATACGAGAAATTTGCAAAGGAGACATCAAGCTAATGTTACATAATTCACAAAAAGACTTTATTCGAAGACACATAGGTCCTTCAAATAATGAGCAACAAAAAATGCTCAAAGAACTTAACTTTAAGTCATTGGATGATCTTATAAATAGTACTGTTCCAGATAAAATACAGTTCAAAGGTGAACTAAATATTGGAGAGCCGAATTCCGAATACGAAGCGCTTAGAAAATTAAAATCAATTTCAAAAAAAAACCAAATTTACTCCAATTTTATTGGCATGGGTTATTATGGAACTTATACACCGTATGTTATTTTAAGAAATATATTGGAAAATCCTGGTTGGTATACATCATACACCCCTTACCAACCTGAAGTAGCTCAAGGAAGATTAGAAATGCTGTTAAACTTTCAACAAATGATTGTTGATTTTACAGGAATGGATATTGCAAATGCATCTTTACTTGACGAGGGAACCGCAGCAGCAGAGGCCATGGGCTTAAGTTATAGACTTAATAAAAGTGACAGTAATTTAGTTTTTATTTCAGAGAATTGTCATCCACAAACAATCGAAGTTGTTCAAACAAGAGCAGAACCTATGGGTCTTAAAGTTCTTGTTGGAAATGAGGATAAAGTTTTAGATCAGCTAAAAGAAGATGTTGTTTGCGGAATTTTGCAATATCCAGGAACTTTGGGTGACATTAAAGATCCAAGTGAACATATTAGTAAAATTCATAAAAAAAATGGTAAAGCGATCTTGGCTTGTGATTTATTGGCACTTGCTAAACTAAAAACACCAGGAGAACTTGGTGCTGATATAGCGGTTGGTAGCTCACAAAGATTTGGTATTCCAATGGGTTATGGAGGACCGCATGCAGCCTTTTTTGCAACAAAAGACGAATTTAAAAGATCTATGCCAGGAAGAATCGTTGGTGTTTCAGTTGATAGACATGGAAATAAGGCATACAGATTATCTCTACAAACTAGAGAGCAGCACATCAGAAGAGACAAAGCAACAAGTAATATTTGTACAGCACAAGCTTTACTGGCAATTGTATCAGCAGCTTATGCAATATATCATGGACCACAGGGATTAAAGGAAATTTCTGAAAGAGTATCTCAGCTAGCAAAAAATTTTGCTGATAAAATAAAACAATCTGGATATGAATTATATTCAGATTATTTTTTTGATACTGTAACTATAATCACTAAAGAGAAGACTGATCAAATTTTTAAAAATGCTTTAGATCAAAAGGTTAATATAAGAAAAGTAAATTCAGAAATGCTTGCCATTTCTTTTGATGAAAGAAAAAATGTTTACAGAGTTAATCAATTACTTAAAATTTTTAATGCAGCGGAATCAATTAAAAAAGAAGATCCTACAGTAAGTTTGCCTAACCTACCGAAAAATTTATTAAGAACTTCAAAATACTTAGAACATCCTGTTTTCAATTCATATCACTCAGAGACAGAAATGCTTAGATATCTTAAAAAGTTGGAAGATAAGGACATAGCTCTTAATAGAACTATGATTGCACTAGGCTCGTGTACAATGAAATTAAACGCGACTGCAGAAATGATACCTATTTCGTGGAGAGAATTAGCCGAGCCTCATCCATTTGTTCCTGTTGAACAAATGGAAGGATATAGAGCGTTGTTCACTGATCTTAAAAATTGGTTAAGATCAATAACTGGTTTTTCTGGTGTTTCTCTTCAACCAAATGCAGGCGCTCAAGGTGAATACGCAGGATTAATGGTGATAAGAAAATATCATTTAGATAGAGGCGAAAAAAATAGAAATATATGCTTAATACCAAGCTCAGCACATGGAACTAATCCAGCAAGCGCCCAGATGGTGGGAATGAAGGTGGTAGTAGTTAATTGTGATAAAGAGGGAAATGTTGATTTTGAGGATTTAAAGAAAAAAGCAGAAACACACTCGGAAAATCTAGGTGCTTTAATGGTTACATATCCATCCACACATGGAGTATTTGAGGAAAAAATAAAAGACATCTGTGAATTAATTCATAAACATGGAGGCCAAGTTTATATGGATGGTGCAAACTTAAATGCACTTGTTGGTATAGCAAAACCAGGAAATTTCGGTCCAGATGTTTGTCATATAAACTTACATAAAACATTCTGTATTCCTCACGGTGGAGGAGGGCCTGGAATGGGACCTATTGCGTGTAAAAGACATTTACAAATTTATCTTCCCAATCACCCAGTTGTTAAAGATTGTGGACCTTCAACTGGGATTGGACCTGTCTCAGCAGCACCTTGGGGAAGCTCAAGTATTTTATCAATTTCATGGATGTATATCAAAATGATGGGCTCTCAAGGATTAAGACTTGCAACACAAATTGCGATACTAAATGCAAATTACATAGCAAATAGGTTAAAAGATCACTATCCAATACTTTACAAAGGCTCAAATGGTAATGTGGCTCATGAATGCATTATTGATATTAGATCAATTAAGAGTGAAACAGGTATTACTGAAGAAGATATTGCTAAAAGATTGATAGATTATGGTTTTCATGCACCAACCATGTCATGGCCAGTTGCTGGTACAATGATGATAGAACCAACTGAAAGTGAGAGTTTGTCTGAGCTGGATAGATTTTGTGATACCTTGATTAGCATTAAATCAGAAATTGACATGATCAAGTCAGGTAAATTTGATAAAGTCGATAACCCAATAAAAAATGCTCCACATACCGATTTTGAATTAGCTTCAGACGAATGGACACATAAATATTCAAGAGAGCAAGCTGCTTATCCTGCAAAATTTTTGAGAGTAAATAAATTTTGGCCTCCAGTTGCAAGAGTAGACAATGTTTATGGAGATAAAAATATATTTTGTACCTGTCCAAGTATTGACGAATTTAAAGAAGATGCTGCATAAGTTTTAATGAAAATCGGAGTTGTTGGATCAGGCATCTCAGGTCTTAGCGCAGCTTACTATCTTTCAAAAAAACACCAAGTTGATTTATTTGAAAAAGAAGATCATTTTGGGGGTCACTCACATACAATTGATTTATTAATCGATGAAAAAAAAATATCTGTTGATATTGGATTTATAGTTTTTAACCACAAAACTTATCCTAACTTAATTAAATTTTTTGATGAAAATAATGTTCATATAGAAAAAAGTGATATGTCCTTTGCTGTATCAGTTAAAGATACTAAATTTGAATATTGTGGAAGAGGTCTGAAGGGTATTTTCGCAAATAAATTGAATTTATTTAATAAATCTTTTTTAAAAATGTTTTTTGACATTTTAAAATTTTATAAAAATTGTGAAAGAATAAATCAATTCGATCAAAAAATTACCTTAGGAGATTATTTAGTTAAAAATAAATTATCTGATTCATTTATAAATTTTCATTTAATACCAATGGTTTCAGCTATTTGGTCTATGCCACCGTATGAAGCTAGCAAAATGCCTTTAAAATTTTTCCTAAAATTCTTCCAAAATCACGGTTTATTCAAATTAAAAAACAGACCGCAATGGTACACAGTCGCCAAAAGAAGCCGGACTTATGTTACAAAAGTACTTTCAAGCATAAGTGGTGAATATTATAAAAATTATAATGTTAATAGATTAATAAGAAGATCAAATGGAATTGACTTATATTATGGAGATAAAAGTGAATTCTTTAGTTATGACAAAGTGGTTTTAGCTAGTCACGCAGATCAAGCATTATCAATAATTGATGAGCCAACAAAAGAAGAGCAGGAGATTTTATCTAAGTTTAAATACAGAGAAAATATTGCCGTTATACATACAGATGAAAGTATAATGCCCAATAACAAAGATATATGGAGCTCTTGGAATTCAAGCGTAGATAAAAATAACGTAAAAAATAATTCTATAACCTATTGGTTAAATCTCCTACAAAATTTAGATTTCAATAAAAATATATTTTTAACCTTAAATCCAAATTTCAAAATTAATGAAGATAAAATATTAAAAAAAGTAAATTTTACTCATCCATATTTCGATCAATCAGCACTAGATAACCAAGATAAATTAAAAAATTTACAAAATAAAAATAATTTACTTTTTTGTGGGAGTTATTTTGGATATGGTTTTCATGAAGATGGAATTAAATCATCCATTGAAATGATAAAAGCCATAGATGATTAAGAATTCAAAAATTTATATTGGAAAAGTAATACATAAAAGATTCAAACCTAAAGAACATTATTTTAAATATAATGTATTTTCACTATTAATAGATTTAAATGAGCTGGAAGAAATTAACAAATATATAAATTTTTTTTCATACAATAAATTTAATATTATAAGTTTTTATGACAAAGATCACGGAGACAGAGATGGATCCTCGATAAAATTATGGGTTAAAAAAAATCTAAGGAATATTGGAATTATGACAGAGGATATAAGTATAAAATTGTTATGTTATCCAAGAATCTTTGGTTATGTATTTAACCCCTTAAGTACATATTTTATATATAACAAGCACTCAGAATTAATTTCTATTTTTTATGAGGTAAAAAATACTTTCGGTGAGCAACATACATATATTTTTAAAGCTCAAGATGAAAAAACAGTTCAAAATAAATGTAAAAAAAAATTTTATGTTTCGCCATTTATAGAGATGGATTGTGAGTACCATTTTAAAACACTTAATCCAAGAGAACAACTATCAGTAGTAATTAACCAGAATGATAAAGATGGTAAACTTTTATTTGCCTCTCAAGATGGCATATCAAAGGATTTTAATAATAAAAATTTAATATTATCCTATTTAACTCACCCGTTAATGACTTTTAAGATCATTGGAGCTATTCATTATGAAGCATTTAAATTATGGGCAAAAAGAATAAAACTGATAGCAAAAAAGATTAAATTGAAAAATAATATTACAATTGAAAGTAAATGAATTTAAATAATTGGTCAGATAAAATTGTTTTTAGTTCACTTAAATTAATCAAAAAAGGACATCTTATTCTGACAAATTATGATGACGAGAAATATTTATTTGGTGATCCAAGTCAAAAGCTTAAAGTAAAAATTAAAATAAACAAACCTGGATTTACTTATCAAATAGTTAAAAGTGGTAGCACAGGACTTGCAGAAGCTTACATGCGAGGTGATTTTGAGACAGATGACTTGACAAATTTAATAGAATTAACTGCTAAAAACATTAAACTAGTGTACAAATTTTCAGGATTACTAGATTTTTCATTATTCAATAAAATTAAAAATTTTCTTTTAAAAAATAATAAATCTAGAAGTAAAAAAAATATTTCAAAACACTACGATTTGGGAAATGAATTTTTCTCTTTATGGCTTGATCCAACCTTAACTTATTCAAGCGCCATTTTTGATCAAAAGGACAATGATTTGGAGAAGGCACAAATTAATAAGTATAAAAAATTAGTTGAATTAATTAGACCAAAATCAGGAAATAAAATTTTAGAAATAGGATGTGGTTGGGGCGGTTTTGCTGAATATGTAGGTAAAAATCATGATGTAAAACTTGATTGTATAACAATTTCAAAAAAACAATTTGAGTATGCATCAAATCGAATATTTAAAAATGGTCTTAATGAAAAAATTAATATTCAATTTATGGATTATAGAGATGTAAAACAAAAATATAATTCAATTGCATCAATAGAGATGATAGAGGCTGTTGGACAAAATTATTTAGAAAATTATTTTAAATCAATTAAGACGAATCTCGTTAGAGATGGCAGTGCAGCTATACAAGCTATAACAATAGATGATAATTTATTTGATAGATATAAAACTAAAGAAGATTTTATTCAAAAGTATATTTTTCCTGGTGGTTTCTTACCATCAAAAAAAAAATTATACGATTTGTCACAAAATAATGGTTTAGCTATCAATCAATATAATTCTTATGGACTCCATTATTCGAATACACTTAAAATTTGGCGTGATGAGTTTTTTAAAAAATGGGAAGAGATCTCTAAGCAAGGATTTGATAATAAATTTAAAAGAATGTGGCACTTTTATTTATCTTATTGTGAAGCAGGGTTTAAATCAAAAAACATAGATTTGATCCAATTCTCATTACAAAACAGATGAGATACTTATGATTATTTTTTCTAATATTAAATCAATTTTATTGATAATTTTTTTTGGATTGATTACAAGTTGTTCAGGTAATCAATCTATGAAACCTCAAGATTTTAAAGATAAAAAACCAAGACTTGTAATAGAAGAATATTTGTCAGGTAATGTAAAAGCATGGGGTATTCTTCAAAACAGATCAGGTAAAGTTACAAGACAATTTTCAGCAACTTTAAATGGAAATTGGGATGGGAAAAAACTTATATTAGATGAGAAATTTAATTGGGATGATGGTGAAGTACAAGATAGACAATGGCATATCACAAAACTAGATGAGCATAATTATGAAGGCACAGCTTCTGATGTGGTTGGAAAAGCAAAAGGATATTCTTATGGTCCTGCTTTTAAATTTGAATATGTTTTATTAGTCCCTGTGAAAGGAAAAGAGATAAAAATTACCTTTGATGATTGGATATTTATGCAAGATGAAAAAGTTGCAATCAACAGAGCAAAAATGACTAAATTCGGTTTTAAAGTTGCTGAACTAACTGTTTTTTTTGTTAAGGAATAATTATTTTTTTTGAAACTTAGTAAGTTTTTTTACTAAATAAAAATATATTCTGTATGGCAAAATACTAAAAAATTTTAGCGTTAAAGTTAATTCTTTTGGAAAATGTATTTCAAAATTATTTTTCTTTATTAATCCATCATAAATTTTTTCTGCAGCATACTCAGGAGTTTTTAAAAAAGGCATTTTAAAATCATTTTTATCAGTCATAGGTGTCTTTATAAAACCTGGAGAAACTAAGCAAACTCGTACATTAAATCTGCCAAAATCAAAATAAAGACTTTCAGCAAGATTATTTAAAGCAGATTTTGATGGGCCATACCCTGTTGAATTAGGCAAACCTCTGTAGCCTGCAATAGAAGATACAATTACAATTGCACCATCTTTCTTGTCTTTATAATATTGTTCAACAGCTTTAATAGAATTAACAGTTCCAAAAAAGTTTACTCGAAATACATTTTCAATTTGTTCAACATCTATATCCTTTTCTTTCTTTGGGTCCCATGTTCCAGTTGAAAAAAAGCAAATATCAACTCCTCCAAACTTTTCAACAATTTGATCAAAAATAATTTTACAATCATTTTTATTTGTTACATCTAAACTAAAATCATAAATATTTTCAAAATTTTCTGATAATTCTTTTAGTAAATTTTCACGTCTTGCAGATATAGCAACATTCCATCCTTCATTAGCAAACTTGATGGCTAATGCTTTTCCAATTCCAGTGCTACCTCCAGTGATCCAAATTGTTTTTTTCATTATATTCTGTTGTATAGTATTTAAATGCTTAAAAATAAATTTATATCTTTATTTCTATTTTTAATTGTTACATTTACCGCATCTTTTACAGGAGGTATTTTAACAATTAAATTCAAAGATCCTTGGTATTCTCTATTAAACAAACCATTTTTCAATCCACCAGATTGGATATTTGCACCAGTATGGACAATCTTGTATTTTTTAATGGCTCTAGCAATTTGGAACATTTGGATAAAAAGTAATAAGTTAAACCTAGTTTACTTATATTTTATTCATCTAATATTTAACACAACTTGGAGTATCGTTTTTTTTGGGTTTAAAAATATAGAACTAGCCTTAATAAATTTAATTGTGATAATTTTATTCATTGTAATTTTGTTTCTAAAATATAAAGATATAAGCAGGCTCAGTGCGTATTTAATGATACCTTATTTTTTGTGGTGTAGTTATGCACTTTTGTTAAATTTTAATTTAATGATTTTAAATTAATTATGGATGATGTAGTCGTTATTGGCGGAGGTATTATTGGTGCTGCAACTGCTTACTTTTTATCTAAGGAAGGCAGAAAAGTAAAAGTTATTGAAAGAGACCCAACTTATAAAACTGCTTCTTTCCCTTTATCACTCGGAGGATTTAGAAGACAATTTTTTCAAAAAGAAAATATTTTACTAGGAAAATTTGCTAAAGAATTCATATTCAGTATACCCGAACTGTTAAAAACTGAAAAAAATCCAAATCCAACAGCAAGCATGGTACCAAATGGATATCTACTTATGTTTGGTCCAGAACATGCTGAAGAACAATATAGAGCTCTCGAAAATCATAAAGCTTGTGATGCAGGTACAAAAAACATTAAGGGATCAGAACTTAA
This sequence comes from uncultured Pelagibacteraceae bacterium, assembly GCA_902634885.1. Taxonomy (GTDB): domain Bacteria; phylum Pseudomonadota; class Alphaproteobacteria; order Pelagibacterales; family Pelagibacteraceae; genus Pelagibacter. Next base: position 27,208 of record CACPLR010000001.1, read on the forward strand.
TAATGTATTTCCTTATATAAACAATGAAGGAATTGAAACAGCAACTTTTACAGATAATAAAAGCGAAGGGTGGATCGATCCTTTTCTTTTTCATAGCGCACTAAAGTCAAAGGCAATTGATCTTGGAGCAGAGTTTATCAAAGGGGAAGTAAAGTCCCTTTCTGAGATAAACGCCAAAACAATCGTTTCAGCTGCAGGGTGTTGGACAAAAGAATTACTAGAAGACATTCCTGTAGTTCCACAAAAACACACAGTTTTTAGAGTTAAATGTCCAAAACATATTCCAGAAATGCCATTAACAGGAGATCTTACAACGGGTGTTTATTGGCGACCTGAGGGAAAAGAATATCTAGCTGGATCACCAATATCAGTCTTTGATGCAGATGATCTAGAACCAGCTTGGAACGATTTTGAGGAATTAGTATGGCCGGCTCTGGCTAAAAGAATTCCCATTTTTGAGGAATTAAAACTAACTGGCGGTTGGGCAGGGTATTATGATTGTAATAAATTAGATAATAATGCTGTGGTTGGAAAGCATCCAAAATACGAAAACGTTTATATGGCTTCAGGTTTTACCGGAAGAGGATTAATGCAAGCCCCAGGAATAGGAAGAGCTTTAACGGAATTAATTACAACAGGAAGTTATCAAACAATTGACATCAGCGTATTTGCTGTTGAGAGAGTTTTGCAAAGTAATGCAAGACCCGAGCCTTACGTATTATAATTTCTTAATAAATGTTCCTAATACTCCATTAAATATTGAGACTGAAATTATAATTACCTGTCCTTTAAATGAGTAAAAATCAAAAGAGGGATAAAAACTAATTGCAATGCTAAAAAAAATGTATGTGATTAAAAAAGGTCGATAAAATTTTTTTAATTTATTAGGTAACATTACATAAAGTTATATCCTATTCTTAAAGCAACAAAAATAACCAGCAATGATGTAATTAAAGCAAGAATTTTTGTTGGAAATATTTTTATATTTAAAAAATTACCTATCTGACCACCAATTAAAACAGCTACTAATAAAATAATATAATTTTTGATTTCACTAATTTCTATACTTTTTGTTATCTGACCCAAAATTCCTAAAACTGAATTTATTAAAATAAATAAAGATACCATTATTGTAATATTTTTTGGGTTTGCTGCACGAAATAAATACAATATAGGACTTAAAAATATTCCTCCTCCAATACCCACTAAGCCAGAAACAAACCCTAAGACTATACCTATAGGAATTGAAAAATAGATAGCTAAAGATTTATATGCTTTTGAGTTATTTCCGTAAGATCTAAAATTAAACAACAACAATATTCCCGCAATACCTAAAACAAAAAATAATATTATTTCAAAAATATCTTTTTCAATATTTAGAGAACCTCCTATAAATGCAAAAGGAATAGATCCAATTAAATATGGAATAAGTGACCTAAAATTTAAATTTCCCGCCCTTATATAATTAATTGAATTTCCTGAAACTACAATAATATTACAAGTTAACGCTATTATGGGAAAGATAGAGTATGGAACTCCCCAAAGAAGTAACAATGCAAGATAAGTAGAGCCACCACCAAACCCTACACTTGAATATATTATAGCAGTTACAAAAAATAAAATAGGTAATATAATCATCCAATTATTATGAGAGTAAATATAGCACTATTAACAGTAACAGATACAAGAACTTTAAAAACAGATAAATCTGGAAATATTCTTGTAAAAAAAATAAACAAGGCTGGTCATAATTTAGTTGAGAGAGAAATTTGCAAAGATAGTAAAAAAGATATTAAAAAAATTTTAAAGATTTGGATAAAAATTAAAAAAATTGATGTAATTATTACAACTGGTGGAACAGGATTAACCGGAAGAGATATTACTCCAGAAGCAATTGATGAAATAGCAGATAAAAAAATACCAGGTTTCGGTGAAATATTTAGATATATAAGCCTATCTACAGTTGGCACATCTTCTATTCAATCAAGGGCATGTGCAGTACTTGCGAATGGAAAGTATGTATTTGCACTTCCAGGTTCTTCAGGAGGTGTAACAGACGCTTGGGATAAAATTCTTGTTCATCAACTTAATATCAAACACAAACCATGTAATTTTGTGGAGTTATTTCCAAGATTAAAAGAGAAATAATTACTTTTGGTATTTCTCTTTCCATTCAGTATAAGGCATACCGTAAACATGTTCTCTAGCATCAGGATCTGAAATCTCAATTCCTCTTTTTTGAGCTTCTTCGCGGTACCATTTAGAAAGGCAATTTCTGCAAAACCCAGCAAGATTCATTAGATCAATGTTTTGAACATCTTTTCTCTCTCTTAAATGTTCTATAAGTCTATTAAATGTAGCAGATTGTAACTCGTTATTAATTTTTTCATCCATAAGACAAATATAGTCTTTTAATAAAAAATATGAATAAAAAAATATCAAGTAACAGATTTTTTCTTTAATAAAAATTTAATAAAATCTAATCTTAAGGTTAAAAGAGTTATTAGAATTATTAAGTATATCAATGGCTCAAAAAAAATAGTCTTAGATAACCAGATAAAATGTAGAACAGCAAAAATACCAATTAAATAAGATAGTCTATGAATTTTTTTCCAGTTTTGTTTTAAGATAAGTACCATTTTTTGATTTGAAGTAACAACAAGAGGTAACATCAAAATCCACGCAGCAAATCCTATAAAAATAAATTTTTTATTCAAAACATCATCAATAATTGGATCTAAATTAAACTGATAATCTAAACCAATATAAGTAAGCAAATGTAAAGTTCCGTAAAAAAAAGCAAATAATCCCAACATCCTTCGATATTTTATCCAAGCTAAAATTTTTGTAATATTTTTAAGAGGTGTCATTGCTAGAGACAGTAAAATAAATCTTAATGTCCACTCTCCTGTATGATGAGTTACTTGTTTTACTGGTTCTGCTCCAAGTTTATTAAATAAAATTTGATAAGCTATTATTATAAAAGGAACTAAACACAATACAAAGATTGTGGGTTTGAAAATTTTTATCATTTAATTAAAAATTTTTTCTTAAATCCATTCCATCATAGAGACCGGCAACTTCATCCCCATAACCATTAAACATCAATGTTTTAATTCTTGGTGAGTATATATTCTCACCAATTACTCTTTCAGTCGCTTGTGACCATCTTGGGTGTGATACATTAGGATTAACATTAGAATAAAAACCATACTCGTTTGGTGAAGCATTCATCCAAGACGAGACAGGCATTTTTTCAACAAATTTTATATTAACAATTGCCTTGGCACTTTTAAACCCATATTTCCATGGCACTATCAATCTTAAAGGTGCACCGTTTTGATTTGGTAATTCTTTTCCATAAAGACCAGTAACCATTATCGTTAATGGATGCATAGCTTCATCGATTCTCAAACCTTCTTTATATGGCCAATTCAATACTGGAAATCTTTGTCCTTTCATTTGATCTGGATCATATACAGATGTAAATTTTACAAATTTAGCTTTAGATGTTGGCTTAACTTTTTTTAATAGTTTATTGAGTGGAAAACCTAACCATGGTACTACCATCGACCAGCCTTCAACACATCTAAATCTGTATATTCTCTCTTCACTTGGGATCATATTTTTAATTTCCTCAACAGACAGCGTAATTTCGTTTTCAACTTCCCCATCAATTTTAACATCCCATGGGTTTGTAATAAAATCTTTTGAGTTTTTATGAGGATCAGACTTACTTGTCCCAAATTCGTAATAGTTGTTGTATGTAGTTGCAAATTTATAAGGAGTTATTTTCCGTTCTGTTTCAGGGGTATACGATAAAGCAGACGTAATTATATTTTGAGAAGTGAAAGCAGTTCCAGTTACAATACCCATTTTCTTAAGGAATTCTCGTCTATTAATATAAAAACTTTCAGGAGTTATTTCCGAAGATTTAAATTTATGCAATTTCATGTTGTTAACGAAATACCTTTGAGCCATTCACTGTCCTCATTTTCATAATGTTCTTTTTTCCATATAGGTGATCTTTTCTTTATTTCTTCAATAATAAATTTTGAAAGTCGATATGCCTCATCTCTATGTTTACAAGCTACTCCAATTAGTATGCTTTTTTCAGAAAGTTTGAGGTGACCCTTTGCATGTTCAATAAAAACAGCTTTATTTTTAATTCCAAGTTTTTGCTCTGTCTCGTTATAAATTTCCTTAAAACTTTTGATTACCATTGAGTCTTTTGCATCGTAGGTAATCCCATTAACTTTTTTATTTTCGTTACTATCCCTAACAACTCCAACAAAATAAATTACAGCACCAAATTTTTCCGATTTTAAAAAATGTTCAGCTCTGGAAATTTCGATATTTTCAATTGAAGAGTCTATAATTTTTGCGTGAAGCATTAACCACCTCCAATTGGTGGAATAATTCCAATTATTTGATTTTTATTCAAAATCTGGTTTTCTTTTATTAATTGATCTTTATCTGAGCAAAATGCTGAACTTTTTATAATTTCTTTATATTTAAAATTTCCATCAAATTTATTATCAACATGCTCACAAAGTTTTTTTTTAATATCAATTATTTTACAAGATTTTGAAAAACTAAACTCTAAATATTTTGTTTTACTGAATTCTCTAGCAGCTCCATATAACTCAACAGATATTTTCATTAATTAAATATCTCTTTTAAAAAATCTGGTAATCCATCTGGATTTTTCCATAATCCTTTTTTTCCACCTTCTTTAATTAATAATTTTATATCAGAAATTTTTAAATGTGGATTTACTATCTTGCTTAAATCATAAATAGTTATTAGAGCGCTATTTACTCCCATTATTGCTTCCATCTCTACACCAGTTTTAGAAAATGTTGAGACAACACAAAAGACATCAAGTGAAAAAGTTTTATCATCCAATATAATTTTTGTTGAAATATGATCAATTGAAAGAGGGTGGCATAATGGAATAATTTCACTCGTTTTTTTTACACCTAATATGGCTGATACCTCTGCTAAAGAAATAGGGTCCCCCTTAGGCATTTGATTGGATTTAATTAATGAAAAAACTTTTTCACCAACATAAATTTTCCCTGTCGCTAGTGCTCTTCTAAAAGTTTCTTTCTTTGAGGACACATCTACCATTTTATATGAATTTTTTTGGAACAATTCTTCAGCCCAATCTCTCAAATCATTTTTTTTAATTATTTTTAAACTTTTCATCATCCCCCAGTTACTGACAAGTTATTGGTTAAACCAGTTTCTCCAAGTTCTAAGTAATGAGATTCTTTTTTAAAATTTAATTGTTTCAAAATTAAATCCTTTAATTCTTCAGTTTGGTCATCTCTTTGAATTAAGTGTCTTATGTTTATTCCTGTATTACCAAACAAACACAATCTTAAGTCTCCTCTAGATGTAATTCTCAATCTGTTGCAAGATTTACAAAAATCTTTTGAATAAGGAGCAATAACTCCAAATTTTCCATTAAATTCTGGATTTATGTAATTTTTAGATGGACCAGCATCTTTACCTAGAGTTTGTATTATCCAATGATTTTTAATTAAAAAGTCAGTGAATACTTTTGAAGAAATATGATATTTTTTAAAATAATCTGAGTTATCGCCTGTTTGCATCAATTCAATATATCTAAAATCTACTTGATTTAATTTTATGTAATTAGACCATTGCTTAAAATCTTTATCATTACTGTTTACCCCTTTTAAAAGAACAGCGTTAATTTTAATATTTTTAAAATTTAGTTTTTGTAGTTTTTCAATACCTTTTAAAATCTCATTTAATCGATCATGTCCTGTAATTTTATGAAACTTATTTTTATCTAAGCTATCAATACTTATATTTATTCCATCTAAACCACTTTCTACAAGCTGTTCTGCAAATTTATCAAGTTTATATCCATTAGTAGTGATTACAGTCTTATTTATTCCTGAACTTTTTTTTATTACTTTTACAATATCATAAAAATCTTTTCTAATTGTAGGTTCTCCACCAGTTAATCTAATCTTACTTACTCCCAATTCAGATAAACCTTTAGCTAATCTTTTAATTTCTTCTAAACTTAAAAAAGTTCTATTGTCACTTTTGTCAATTTTGAAGCCATTAGGTAAACAATAGCCACATTTAAAATTACATACATCTGTTATGGATAATCTTATGTAAGGAAATTTTCTGCCAAATTTGTCTTTTAATAATTCCATATTTAGATAATCATAGTTTTCTAACTAAATTCAATAAGTCTTTTTACAATTCAAAGTTGAATTCAAAATAACACATTTACAAGATCAAATTAACAGTCTTAAATTAATTTATTATAAATTTGGGTTTAAAAATTATTCAGTCTTCAATCTCTTTTAAATTCAAAAACGACTGAAATAAATAAGTTAATTTCGAATTTATATACTTAATGTACTTAACTTAAGGAGGAAAAAATGAGTGCAGAAGCATTGAAAGTGTCGTCAGCTCTAGACACATCTCATTTAAAAGTAAAATTTCCATTTAAAGCTAAATATGGAAACTACATAAATGGGAAATTTGTAGAGCCTTTATCAGGCAAATATTTTGATAATCCAAGCCCGATATCGAACGAGATTATCTGTTCTGTTGCAAGATCAAATGAAAAAGATGTTGAAGCAGCATTAGATGCGGCTCACGCAGCGTTTAAAGAATGGGGAAAAACAGATATTACAACTAGATCTGTTATTCTTAACAAGATAGCAGATGTTCTTGAACAAAATAAAGACATGCTAGCTGTGGCTGAGTGTTTAGATAATGGTAAACCAATTAGAGAATGTATGGCAGCAGACATGGCTTTAGTGATAGATCATTGGAGATATTTTGCTGGAGTAATTAGAGCTGAGGAAGGCTCAGTTGCTGAAATCAGTAACTCGCAATACTCTTACAATATACCAGAACCTTTAGGAGTAGTTGGCCAGATAGTACCATGGAATTTTCCATTGTTAATGGCAACATGGAAATTAGCTCCAGCACTTGCAGCAGGAAACTGTTCAGTTTTAAAACCAGCTGAACAAACTCCAGCTTCAATTATGGTAATGATGGAACTTATTGGAGATTTATTACCTCCAGGAGTTGTGAACATTGTAAGTGGTTTCGGTTTAGAAGCAGGTAAACCTTTAGCATCGTCAAAAAGAGTTGCTAAAGTTGCATTCACCGGTGAAACAACAACTGGAAGATTAATTATGCAGTATGCTGCACAAAACATTATTCCAATTACACTTGAGTTAGGTGGTAAATCTCCTAACATTTTCTTTGAGGACATCATGGATAAAGATGATGATTTTTTAGATAAGTGTGTTGAAGGTTTTGTAATGTTCAATCTTAATCAAGGTGAAGTTTGTACTTGTCCAAGTAGAGCATTAGTCCAAGAATCTATTTATGATAAATTCATGGAAAAATGTATCGCGAGAACTAAAGCCGTTGTTCAAGACAATCCATTAAAAATGGAAACAATGATTGGGGCACAAGCCTCAGTTGAGCAAATGGAAAAAATCAAATCTTACTTAGATCTTGGTAAAAAAGAAGGTGCTAAAGTTCTAGCAGGTGGAGAAGTTGGTAAACTTAATAGTGGATTGGAAAAAGGAAATTATATTCAACCAACTATTTTTGAAGCTGACAACTCAATGAGAATTTCTCAAGAAGAAATTTTTGGACCTGTTGTATCTGTAATTAAATTTAAAGATGAAGCAGAGGCATTAGAAATTGCTAATGATACTCTTTATGGTTTAGGTGCAGGTGTTTGGACTAGAAATGGTAATATTGCTTACAGAATGGGTAGAGCAATACAGGCAGGAATAGTATGGACTAACTGTTACCATGCATACCCAGCCCACTCTCCATTTGGCGGTTACAAACAATCAGGAGTTGGTAGAGAAACTCATAAAATGATGCTTAATCATTACAGACAGAATAAGAACTTACATGTCTCTTATGCTGAGAAAAAATTAGGCTTCTTTTAATCAATAATATATACTGGCCCATGATTCTAAATCATGGGCCGTACTTTAAAAATGAAAGTATCTGCAACAAATTCAGCGTTAAACTTGTTATCTGAACTCCAAGAAAGATATGGTGAAAAATTAATGTTTCATCAATCTGGTGGATGCTGCGATGGTAGTGCACCTATGTGTTTTCAGGAGGGTGAATTTCCTTTAGGTGATAATGATGTAAAATTAGGAGAAATTGGGGGAGTGCCTTTTTACATGAATGGTGATCAGTATGAAAAATGGAAACATACTGATCTAACAATTGACGCTGTTAAAGGAATAGGTGGAATGTTCTCATTGGATAATGGAACAGGTCGCAGATTCCTGACTAAATCAGAAATCTGCCTAGTTGTAGATAACGACGAAAAAAAATAATTACCTATTGTCCTGGTGGTTTGTAACCTATCTGACTCGCTTTAGTCGTTGCTTTCGTAAAGTCGATTGCCTCTAACATTGTCATATTTTTAACAGCGCCAGATGCTTCAACAACTAATTTAATAGCAGCGAAATTTTCAAACGTTCCAATATCAGTCACAACAATAAAATCATATGAACCTCTAACAATGTCCATACTATGAATTGTTCCACCAACTGCTTTTGTTAATTGTTCTACAACTGCTTTTCTATCACTTGTAGGATCCTTCATGAAACCTTGAAAAGCTTTTTCTGTGTAATTGCCCATTATATATGCTTTCATTATAACTCCTTTTTTTTTAAAAATATTTTAACCTAAAAAATTAAATTTTAAAAATTTTCAGAGAAGTTTTTTAGTTTCTTACAATTTCAGCTTGTTTTTCGGATGGAGAAATTTCTGTTTTAAATTTATTTGATATTTTTTGAACTTGAACTGCAGAAACTTTATATTCTGCACATTTAGTCTCTTCATCTTTACCATCACCTGTAACCATATTTACCATGTGTTCTGGAAAATGGAAAGTTGTGAATACAATTCCCTCTTTTACTTTGTCTGTTACTTCAACTTTTAATGAAACCTCACCTCTGCCTGAGTATAGTCTCGCTATATCGCCATTATTTAATTCTCTTTCTTTAGCATCTATAGGGTTCACTAATAATATATCCTCATCAACAATATTTAAATTTTTAGTTCTTCTTGTCATAGTTGCTGCGTTATAATGTTGTAAAACTCTACTAGTGGTAAGAATTAGTGGATACTCTTTAATATTATTTTTGATTTCTGTAGACTCTTTCCAGTCAAAAGACTTTAATCTTCCTTTTCCAAGCTTAAACTCTTTTTCATGTAAAATTTTTGTGTCTGTTCCATCTTCTTTTACTGGCCACTGTAATCCAAGTTTACCTAGTCTCTCTCTAGTAATTCCCTTAAAGAACGGAACAACATCCGCAACTTCTGCTAACACTTGATCAGCATCATAAGTTGGCTGATCATATCCAAGTTTTTGCATCATTTCAGTAACAATGACACCATCTGGTTTTGTGCCTGGTAAAGGTTCAGCGGCTTTGTTAACTCTTTGAACTCTTCTTTCTGTGTTTGTAAAAGTACCGTCTTTTTCTAAAAATGTTGTTCCTGGAAGAACTACATCTGCTAATTTAGCTGTTTCACTCATAAATATCTCTTGAACAACTAATAAATCTAAAGACTCCATTGCTTTAATTACATGCGCACTGTTTGGATCAGTTTGAACAATATCTTCTCCAATAATCCATAATCCTTTAACTTCCTTATTTATTGCTGCATCAAATATTTCTGGGATTTTCAATCCAGCTTTTGTTGGGTGGACTGCACCATATTTTTCAGTGTAAAAATCTTGAATTTTTTTATCAGCTACTGGGAAATAACCAGCACCTTGGTGAGGTTGGCACCCCATATCCGCAGCCCCTTGAACATTGTTCTGACCTCTTAAAGGATTAACTCCAACACCTCTTCTTCCTATGTTGCCAGTAATCATTGCAAGGTCTGCAATCAACATCACAGTTTTAGAACCTTGTTCGTGCTCGGTAACTCCTAAACCATGGAACTCCATAGAATTTTTTGCTGTTGCATATGCAATGGCTGCTTCTTTAACTAATTGTTTATCAACACCAGCAACACTTGCTAGATGATCAATATCTAAACCATTAATATGATTTAAAAATTCATCAAACCCTTCAGTTCTGTTTTCAACAAAATCTTTTTTTAATAAGTTTCCTTTAATAATGTAGTAAAGCATCATGTTTAGAACAGCAACGTTTGTTCCAGGTCTTAATCTAATATGATAATCAGCAAGTTTAGCAATATCAGTAATAATTGGATCAAGTACAATTAATTTTTTACCTTTCATAACCTGTTGTTTAATTTTTGCACCAGTTACAGGATGAGCATTAGTTGGATTTGCACCAATGACTAAAAATAAATCAGCGTGATAAATATCTTCTGTAGAGTTGGTTGCTGCTCCAGTTCCAAAAGTTTGTTGCATTCCCCATGCAGTAGGCGAATGACAAATTCTTGCACAGCAATCTATATTATTTGTTCCAATTGCTGCTCTTATCATTTTTTGAAACACATAATTTTCTTCATTAGTGCATCTTGCTGAAGAAATACCAGCAATAGCATCTGGTCCACTCTCTTTTTTAATCTTTTCTAATTTTTGCTTTATATATTCGTAAGCATCATCCCAAGAAGCTTCTTCAAATTTTCCATTTCTCTTAATCAAAGGACTTCTTAGTCTGTCTGGGTGATCATAAAAACCAAACGCATATCTTCCTTTGATACATGTATGTCCAGCGTTTACCTCAGTTTCTTTTGGGGTATCTATTGCAACAACTTTTCCATCTTTTACAGAGGTCTCTAAATTACAACCAACACCACAGTATGAACATGTAGTTCTAACTTTTTTATCAACTTTTACAGATTTAGATTGAAATACATCTGAAATAGCATCTGTTGGACAAGTGTGAGCGCAAGCACCACAAGATACACATGATGAATCTCCAAAGAGCATATCATTATCAGTAGTAATTCTAGACTCAAAACCTCTTCCACTCATTGTCAAAACAAATGAACCTTGAATTTCATCACATGCTCTTACACATCTTCCACAATTTATACAGTTGTCTAAATTCATTCTCATGTAAGAGTGAGAAGTATCTTTTGGAGTTCCTTTATTTTGTTTGGGGTTATTATATCTATGATCGCTTATTCCTAAGTCATTTGCTACAGTTTGAAGTTCACAATTTTTATCTACTTCACAAGTATCACAATTCATTGGATGGTCTGTCAAAACTAACTCGACAATGTTTTTTCTTAAATTTTGTAATCCCTCATTGCTTGTAAATATGTGTTGGTTTTCCCCAACAGGTGTATGACATGATGCAACTACTTTAGTTGGACCGTCTTTTTCTAGAGCAACTTCAACAGAGCAAACTCTGCATGCACCATAAGGTGCAAGGTTAGGATCGTCACATAGTGTTGGTACCTTCTTTTCTCCTAAATAGCTTTTTACAAATTTTAAAATGGACGTATGATTTTGCCCTATTTCATAGGGTTTTCCATCTATATAGGCAACTTTTCTTTTTTCCGCACTCATTAATTATCCTTTACTATATCATTTTTAATTTCATCACCAAAATACTTTAATATGTTCATTATGGGTGTTGGTATCGCTCCACAAAGCGCACATAAGCATCCTTTTTGCATGGTAACTAATAATTCATTCAAAAGTTTAAGTGGAATTTTAGATGTTCCTTTTTTTAACTGATCAAACATTTCTTTTCCTCTGTAAGATCCAATTCTTCCAGGAAAGCATTTTCCACATGACTCTTCAGCTGAAAACTCAAATAAGTGATGAATGTATTCAGCCATATTAAAATCTTTAGGAATACTAACAACGCTCGCATGTCCTAACATAAAACCTGCTTTAGTAAATTCTTGGAAATCTAAATTTAGCTTTTCGATTTCTGATATAGGCACAACTCCACCTAATGGACCACCAATTTGGAATGCTTTTACATCTTCTTTGTATCCACCACCATATTCTTCAAATATTTTTTTCATTGGTGTTCCCATATCAATCTCATAAACACCAGGATTATTAAAAAAACTATCTAGACAAACTAATTTTGTTCCAGCGGATTTTTTATTTCCAACTGATGAAAATTTTTCTGCTCCATTAAGTAAAATTCCAGTTGCAGCTGCTAATGTTTCTACATTGTTAACTACAGTTGGTTTTTTATATAATCCTTCTGTTACAGGGAATGGAGGTCTTACATCTACTTCTGCTCTTCTACCTTCAATAGATGCGATTAAAGCTGTTTCTTCTCCACAAATATAAGCACCTTGCCCAATACAAATATTCAAATCAAAAGAAAATTCTGTTCCTAATATTTTTTCACCTAATAATCCTGCTTCTTTTAATGAATTAATACATCCATTAATTGCTTCAATTGATTTTGGATATTCACCTCTTATATAAAGTACTCCTTCATTGCTACCAATCACATAACCACATATAACCATTCCAAATAAAACTTTTAAAGGTTGGTCTTCTAGTAAATATCTATCTGAGAAAGCACCAGAGTCTCCTTCATCAGCATTACAAACTACATATTTTTTTTCTGATTTTGTTTTACTACAGAAATCCCATTTCATTCCTGTTGGAAATCCTGCACCACCTCTACCTGTAAGATTAGAAGATAATAACGAGTTTATGATTTCTTTTTTATCCGTTTTAATAAATTTTTCTAAATGCTCTTTGAATTGATCAAAGTTTGATAATTTATCATCCATTAAAAAACTTGTTGTTGCAAAACTTTTTGAAAAGAATTTTTCTTGTTTTATTTTTTCACCTTTAATGATTTGATCTATTTGATTGATATCATTACCTGCATAATTTTCTCCATCATAGTGAAACGCATGATTTTCATAGCAATGACCAAGACAAAACATCTCGCCAACTTTATCCTCACCTAATTTTTCTTGTAATTTTTTCTTTAAAGGTTCTTGTGTACCTGCACACATACAAGCACTTCCATTACATACAAATGCTTTCTTCTCTCTGTGCGAGGGTCTTAAAAATTCGTAAAAACTTTCCGCTCCGTGAATAGTTGAAACACCCATTTTGTATTCTTCTGCTATTTCCTTCATTCCTGCATCATCTTTAGAATTCAAGGATCTTTCAGATAGCTTTTGAAATAGGTTATTTTTTAATCCTATTCTTCCGGACAAATTACTTATGTTTTTAGACATGCTCTTTATAAATTAGCTCAATATTACTCTTTTTTTATTATTATAAATATTAAAGCCACTTTCTTTTACAAAACCTAATAGAGTCATGTCAAAACGTTTAGCTAGATCCACTGCGAGACTCGTAGGCGCACCCACACCAGCCATAATACCAATATTTGCCATTAATCCCTTTTGAACTAGCTCAAAATTCAACCTTCCAGAGCAGGCAATAAACTGAGCCTTTATATTAAGCAGTCTATTTTGAATAGCATGACCTAATAATTTGTCTAAAGCATTATGTCTACCAACATCTTCACGAGTCGCTATTACTGTACCTACTTCATCAATTAATACACTAGCATGAATTCCACCAGTTTTTGCAAACTCAGACTGTTCATTCATCAATAGACTTGGAGATTTTAAAATTATTTCCTCTTTTATTTTTGGAAAATGTGAATCTAATTTATCATTTTTTAATACTTCAATTGAGTCTAATGAAGTCTTTCCACATACTCCACATGAGGAGTTTGTTACAAAGTTTCTTTTTAATTTACCAATATCTAAATTATCTGTTTTATTTATTGTAGCTTCAATAACGTTATGTAAATTATAATCTCCAACAGGATCACCAATGTGTTGAACGCTATCTATTTCATCCATATTCTCAATTATTCTTTCATTAAATAAAAATCCTCTAATTAAATCTTCATCATTTCCAGGTGTCCTCATTGTTATAGATATATTTTGCGTTTCAATTTTTCCATTCTTTTTATATTTAAGACGCATTTCTAAAGGTTCCTCAACAGATACAGCATCTTTTACAATTTCTTCTTTAGAACCTTTAATTTTTGATACGTTGTATTTTATGTCCATTTTTGAGGGTACTTTTTCTTTAATACAAACTTATTGATAACTATCCCAAATACCAAAACAATTATTGATCCAAGTATAATTGGACTTAACAAATAATCGTAAGAAACACTTCCAATGATAACTATAATCGGATTTCCTCCTGCTGGTGGATGAGTAACATCTATAAGTATCATTAAACCAACTCCTAAGCCCACACCTATCGGAATAGTTACATAAATTGGAAGTGGTACAAAATTTAAAACAATAATTCCAACAACAGATGTTAAAAAATGACCAAAAAATATATTTTTAGGCTGTGCAAAAGGACTTTCTGGAAATCCATACAATAAAACCATTGATGATCCAAATGATGCAATTAAAAATAAACCATATGTAGTTTTGTAAGTTAAATAAGTTAAAGCGCCTATTGTGATTGCAGAAAAAAGTCCTGCTAGTAAAGATTTAATTAATTTATCTTTTTTCATGTGAAGATTTTAAGGCTTTTGCCAATGTTTTGAAAGGTAACAGAAGACACTCTTTTCTTGAGATATTTTTTTTATTAAAAAGTTTTTCTAATATTTTCCACTCGTTTGGAAATTTTTCAGATGCATTCTCAAAAAAATTATTAGCAATAGCTATAATTTCTCTCATTTTTTTAATAGACTTGTTTATAGACTTTTTTGACAAAATACTTGCTGAAGCTTGGCAGTAAATACATGATTTACATTCATAAGCAAAATCAGTAATTTTCTCACCTTTAATCATAAGACTAACATTCATTTCATCTCCACATAAAGGGTTTTTAAATTTAGCAAAATGAGAGCTTTCTTTTAAAACTTTATGATTTTTAGTATCTGAAGCAATTTTTAAAATTTCTAAGTCCATTTATTGATCTTTATTAAAAAGATATATGACTTATATTTAATTTGATGAGCGAAAACAATGTTTTGCCAGTCATATTAGCTGGTGGAAAATCAAGAAGGTTTGGTGGGAATAAAGCAAATGCCAAATTGGGAGATTTAACTTTAATCGATCATACAATTCAAAAACTTAAGACTAGATTTAAAGAAATTTTAATCATCTCAAATGAGGAAAGTAACAAAGAAATAAGCAATGTTTTTTACTCAAATGATGTTATGGATGGACAGCTAGGACCTTTAGTTGGTGTTCTATCTTCAATGGAATGGATAATAGATAATTCAAAAAATTATAAGTGGATTATGACATTTCCTTGTGACACACCTTTTTTCAAAATTGAAATTATTGATCAAATGATGACCGCTCAAAGACACTCTAGTAAAAAATTATTTTTTTTAAAAAGTGGTGAAAAAAGACACAATATTTTTGGCTTATGGTCAGCGGAGCTTAAAGATCAATTAAGAAAAGACTTAGAGGGAGGGGATAGAAAAGTTGAAGATTGGGCTAATAAAATTGGAACAGAAATAATTGAATTAGATCCTAAAGACGATAATAGTTTTTTAAACATAAATACTAAAATAGATTTAGAGGAAGCGTCTAAAAAGATATGAATTCTTATAAAGCAGCTATAGGTAAATTGAATAACAATTCATTAGAAATTGGCAGTGAAATTGTTTCAATAAAAGATGCTTTAAATAGAGTATCGAGCGAAGAGGTAATTGCTAAATCTGATTATCCTGCTGATGATAATACAGCGTTCGATGGTTTTGCAGTAAATTCAAAAGAAACAAAAAATACATTTCAAAAGTTTAAAATTCTTAAAACTGTTGCAGCAGGGGACAACCCTTATATTAAAAAAGTTCCAAAATTATCATGTATTGAGGTAATGACTGGTGCAATTATTAAAAAACCTTTTGATACCATTATTCCAATTGAGGATATTGAGTTTTTTCCAAGTAAACAAAATGCAAAATATATAATTATTAATAAAAAAATTAAAAAATCAGAATTTATTAGACCAAAAGGCTCAGATTATAAAAAAGGAAATAAAATAATTAGAAAAGGAGAATTAATAAATCCTGCTCATATCTTATCTTTAAAAACGTTAGGTATAGATAAAGTCTTAGTTAAAAAGAAAGTAAATATAGTCTTTTATCCATCAGGAAATGAATTATCTGATAAAAAAAATATACCATCGTGGAAAATAAGAAATTCAAATACAATTTATTTAAACTCTTTGATCAAAAGTTTACCCGTAAATTTTACAATTCAAAAAATCTTAAGAGATAAAGATCAAAAATTATTTAAAGAACAAATATCCAAACAATTAAAGTCTAAAACAGACATCTTAATTACTTCTGGAGCCGTCTCTAAAGGAAAATTTGATTTTATTCCGAGTATTATTAATCAATTTAAACTTAAAAGTCACTTTAAAGGAGTTGCAATTAGACCAGGAAAACCAATCATGTTTGCAAAATTTAATAATAACAAATGTTTTTTTGGTTTACCAGGCAATCCCATTTCCTCAGTTGCTTGTTTTAGATTTTTTGTAATTCCGTTGTTATTTAAATCTTTAGGTTTAAAAGTAGAAAAGCCAATATTTGCAAAACTAAAAAATAAATTTTCCAAAAAGAAAAAATTTACAAGATTTGTTAAAGGAAAAATAAGTTTTGACAAAAAAGGGTTTGTACAATTTGAGGTATTTGAGGGACAAGAGTCTTATAAAATCGAGCCTTTTGTTAAATCTAACGCTTGGGGTGTATTTAAAGATGGTGTTTCAGTATTCAATAAAGGAAATTTAATAGATGTTTACTCAGCATCAGGTCTAAATGAATTTTTGATCAACTAATCGTATTTTCTTGTCTCAAATTTAAAATAAGATTAATAATTCGGGATGCTCGATCTAAAAAATCCAAAAGTTGCAATACCAATAGTTCTTTTTGCTGGACTGTTATGGTCTTTTGGACCTTATGTTGTAAGGCATATTGATCAACCCCAGTTAGTTCCTTGGCAATATTTATTTACAAGGGGATTAGTAATATTCATTCTATTAAATCTTTATCTATATTTTGAAGAAGGATTAGATTTTTATAAAAACTATTTTAAAGTTGGTATTTCTGGTGTTTTAGGTGGCATTGGATTAGGCACAGCAATGATGACTTTTATATGGTCAATCACAAATACTAGTGCTGCAGTAACCCTTTTATGTTTAGCTGCAATGCCATTTATAACAGCGTTGTTAGGTTTTTTATTTTTAAGAGAAAAAATCTCACTTACAGTTTGGGTGGCAATTTTAGTTGCAACATTTGGAATTGTTGTAATGGCATTTGGAACTGGCGGTAAAAACTCTCTTCCAGGTCTTGTCTTTGGTTTAGCATCTGCTCTTGGATTTTCTGTTTTTTCTGTAACTTTGCGTTGGAGAAAAGAAACACCTAAATTTACAACAGTAGCAATTGCAGGTTTATTTTGTTGTTTATTTTCATCGATAATGTTGATTTTAAATGATAGCCAATTTTTATCTTCTAGTAAAAATGAAGCTTTGTTTGCAACTCATGGAACTTTAGTTTGTGCAGGTTTGATACTATACTCAATTGGTTCAAAAAATATTCCTGCCGCAGATTTAACCTTGTTATCTTTGACAGAAGTAATTGGAGGAATATTTTGGGTTTGGTTACCATGGCTTGGTATCAATGAAGTTCCAGCAACAAACACAATTATTGGTGGTTTTTTTATATTTATTGCAATTTTCTATTACAGCATGATCATGCAATCCAATAGAAGGTTTATTGGTTTAAATTAATTTTTTATGGAAAGACCAGATTTTTTTGAATTAAATAATGGTGAAAAAGTAAAACTTCCCTTTTCGGATAAAGAGTACAAAAATAGAGTATCGAAACTTAGAGAAGTCATGTCAGATAATAACATGGATATGGCAATTCTAACTTCGATGCATAACATTGCTTATTATACAGGGTTTATTTATTGTTCATTCGGAAGACCATATGGATGTGTAGTCACAAAAAATAAAATAGTTACTATTTCTGCAAATATTGATTCAAGTCAACCTTGGAGAAGATCACATTGTAATAACGTAATATATACTGATTGGAAAAGAGATAATTTTTTAAGAGCTATCGTATCTGTAATTGGAAGAAATGATCCTCCAAAAACAATTGGAATTGAAAATGATCATGTAACTTTAGATATAAAAGAAAAATTAAACTCTATATTTAGCATCGCGATTTTTAAAGATATTTCAAAGAATTTAATGAAACAAAGAATGATCAAATCAGATGAAGAAATTTCAATAATTAAAAACGGTGCTCGCATTGCTGATTTAGGTGCTGAGGAAATTGTAAAACACATAAAACCTGGTCAATCGGAATTAGAGATTGCAATAGCAGGAAGAGATAAAATGGAAAGAGAAATAGCAAAGTCTTATCCTGATGCAGAATATATGGATACTTGGGTTTGGTTTCAGTCAGGCATAAATACAGATGGAGCACACAATCCAAAAACAAATAGAGCATTACAAAATGGAGATATATTATCTTTAAATACTTTTCCAATGATCTCAGGTTACTACACTGCTTTAGAGCGAACATTGTTTGTTAATGAAATTGATGATGCATCTTTAAAAGCTTGGGAAGCAAATGTAAAAGTTCACAAACGTGGATTAGAATTAATCAAACCAGGTGCAAAATGTTCTGAAATTTGTGAGGAGTTAAATAATTTATTTGCTGAATTAGGTTATCTTCAATATCGAACGTTTGGTTATGGTCATTCATTTGGAATGCTTTCACATTTTTATGGAAGAGAGGCAGGATTGGAATTAAGAGAAGATATTGATACTGTTCTTGAAAAAAACATGGTGATATCAATGGAACCTATGATTATGATCCCCGAAGAAAAGCCTGGTGCAGGTGGATATAGAGAGCACGATATTTTAGTGATCAAAGAAGATGGCGCAGAAATTATTACTAAATTTCCGTTTGGACCTGATCATAATATTATAAAAAATTAAATGTCAGATAAAGTAATTGTAAATAGTTGGAATGAATGGGATCCATTAAAACATGTAATAGTTGGACGTGCTGACGGGACTTGTATTCCTGCTCCCGAACCAGCTTTAGATGCAAAAGTTCCTGAAGATAGTGATATGAGAGGTCAGTTTGGCCCAAGAACAAAAGACACTGTTGATAAAGCAAATGAACTTTTAGATAATTTTTCGTCCATCCTTGAAAAGCGTGGAATTAAAGTTGATAGACCAACGCCTTTGCACTTTAATCAGCCTACTTCAACACCAGATTGGAAGGCTGAAACAATGTTTGGATGTATGCCGCCAAGAGATGTTTTGCTTACAGTTGGGAATGAAATTTTAGAAGCAACTATGAGTTATAGATGCAGATGGTTTGAGTATCTTTGTTACAGACCTCTATTAAAACAGTACTATAATGAAGATCCTAATATGAGACATGAATCAGCTCCAAAACCAAGATTAACAGACGCAGATTATAGAAAAGATTATTTATCAGATAAAATTGGAGTACAAAAAAGACTTGAGTGGACTGAGCAAAAATATTTTGTAACAACTGAGGAGGAACCATTGTTTGATGCTGCTGATATTTTGAGATTTGGAAAAGATTTAGTAGTTCAACATGGTTTTACAACAAATTTAAAAGGAATTGATTGGATTAAAAGACATTATAAAGATCATAGAGTTCATGCAGTAAATTTTCCAGGCGATCCTTATCCAATCCATATTGATGCAACTTTTACACCAATTAAAGAAGGGTTAATTATTAATAATCCACAAAGAAGATTGCCTAAAGATCAAAGAAAATTATTTGAGGATAATGGATGGGAAATTTTGGATAGTGCACAACCAGCTCATAACGAACCACCTCCACTTTGTTATTCTTCAACCTGGCTATCCATGAATGTACTTGTTCTTGATTCAAAAACTGTTTGCGTTGAAAAAAGTGAAGTTTATCAGGCAGAGCAATTAGATAAATTAGGTATGGAAGTTGTACCTGTAGAGCTTAGAGATGCTTATGCGTTTGGAGGAGGTCTTCACTGTTGTACTGCAGATGTATACAGAGAAGGAACATTAAAAGATTATTTTCCTAAACAATAATGGCAACAATTAAAACAAAAAGAGATAGAGTAAAATTTGCATCTGATAATGTTACAGGAGCATGTCCAGAAGTGTTAGATGCTATTTTAAAAGCTAATGATGGAGATAGAACTCCATATGGTAATGACGATCTCTCAAAAAGTTTACAAGATAAATTTTCAGAAATATTTGAAAAAGAAATAATTATTTTTCCAACATCCTCAGGAACTGCAGCTAATGCACTTGCGTTATCTACAATGACACCTTCATTTGGAAACATTTATTGTCATAGACTTTCACATATCAATGTGGATGAATGTGGAGCTCCAGAATTTTATACAGGTGGAGCAAAATTAGTTAATCTTAATGGAATAAATGGAAAAATTACAGCTGAGGAACTTAACAACTCAATAAGTGGAAAGGATATTGTCCATCATACACAACCTTCATCTGTAAGTATCACACAACTATCCGAAACTGGAGAAGCTTATAATTTAGATGAAATAAAAAATATTTCTGAAGTAGCTCATAAACATAAACTTAATATACACATGGATGGAGCTAGATTTGCTAATGCTTTGGTTTCATTAAATTGTAGTCCAGCAGAAATGACATGGAAATCGGGTATTGATGTACTTTCATTTGGAGCCACAAAAAATGGATGTTTAGCAGCAGAGGCAATAATTTTTTTCAAACCAGAATTGGTTGGTAACTTGCCATTTTTAATGAAAAGAGCGGGGCATTTATTATCTAAAATGAGTTTTGTCTCTGCACAATTAGATGCATACATTTCAAATGATGTTTGGATAAAAAATGCCAAACACGCAAACGCAATGGGAAAAAAACTAAGCCAAGGTTTAGACCAGCACAAAAACATAAAAATTGCGTATCCAACAGATGCTAATGAGGTATTTGTAAAAATGCCTAAAGATATAATTGATCAACTTAATTCGGAAGGCTACACCATAAACGATGACGAATGGGACGGTAATGCGGTTAGATTAGTAACAGCATGGAACACGGATCCAACTGATATTGATATTTTTTTAAATTATATTAAATCTTAGTTAGCTTGGGTTTTCCTTTAAAAATTCAATATACTCAATTACATCATCTAACCGATCATCAGGTATATCTTTGTAACTAGCATTAAATTTACTTTTCACACAAATTGCAACATGAGCATAGGGGTTTCTTCCCTTAGGGTGATTTGGATGATCAGGTAATTGTCCCACCAAATAATCGCCAGCTTCCTTAATCAAAGACCAGAGTTTACGCCGATTTTCTTCGTCCATAGCCTACTAACCTTGATCTATCTCGAAAATATCTAATGTATGGTTTAGTTACATTATTTTCTCAAGTTTCCAAGCTTCATCTTTAGCATTAAACTTTGCGTTCCAGTCTTTAGATCTTTGATCTTCAAATAAGGCATAAAATTTTTCTTCATCAGTGACATTTGCAATAAAAATCATTTTACCTTCACGAATGTGTGCCCATTCAAATGATGACGTGCATTTTGCAAGATCATCTTTAAACATACTATATAATTCATCTGCATCTTTTTTAGTTCCTTCATACGTTGTTGTTCCAACAAAGTTCATACTTTTTCCTTTCTTTAATTAATTGAATTAATTTAATAAATTTTCCTTATTATTTTAGTATACTAATTTATAAATGATTAAAGATAAAATTAAAATTCACATAAGAAACAATCATTGGAAAAAAGGATCTTTGCCTTGCGATTTAGAAAGTGAAAAAAATAGCAGTGTCACAAAAGATTTGTTTGAAAGTAAATTAAGTAAATATACTGACATAAAAGATAAAATTTCTTATTTAATTGATTGGGATGATGATAATTGGCAATCTTCAATTAAAGATGCAGATATTTTACTTGCATGGAATTTTCCGACAAAAGGTTTAAGTAAAATTGCACCTAACTTAAAATGGATTCACATTATATCAGCTGGAGTTAATCATCTCTCTCCATTTAATTGGGTTAAAAAGGATTTAATTTTAACTAATAGTAGTGGAATACAAGCAAAAAAAGCTGGTGAATTTGGATTAATGAGTATTTTGATGCTTCAAAATCAAATGACAAGAATTATTACTAATCAAAAACAAAAAGACTATGTCACTTTATTAAGTAACCCAATTGAAAATAAACATGTTGTAGTAGTTGGAACTGGTTCATTAGGAGGTTCAATGATTAAACATATTAGTTCATTAGGCGCAAATGTGACTGGTGTAAATAGACGAGGTAGAAATGTTGATGGATGTTCAAAAGTTATTAAATTTGATAAAATTGATGAAGTTTTACCTGAAGCTGATTTTCTTTATTTAGCAGTTCCTGAAACTAATGAAACAAAAGGAATGATAAACAAGAAAAGATTAGATGCTTTAAAACATACATGTGGGATTGTTAACATTGGACGTCAATCTGTAATGGATTATGATCATCTACAAAAAAAATTGACAAAAAATGAAATATCAGGAGCAATTTTAGACGTTTTTTCAGAAGAGCCTATAAGTAGAAATTCTAAATTTTGGGATACTCCAAATTTGATAATAACACCTCATATATCTTCAGATAGTAAAGGAAAGTACATAGAAATGGTTTTGGAAAAGTTTTTAACAAACTTAAAATTATTTATTGATAAAAAAGATTTAATTAACCAAGTAGATCCTGATCTAGGGTACTAATACTTCGATTATTTTACGATATTATTTTA
This sequence comes from uncultured Pelagibacteraceae bacterium, assembly GCA_902634885.1. Classification (GTDB taxonomy): domain Bacteria; phylum Pseudomonadota; class Alphaproteobacteria; order Pelagibacterales; family Pelagibacteraceae; genus Pelagibacter. Next base: position 50,008 of record CACPLR010000001.1, read on the forward strand.
TTTTTTTCATTATCCACAATAACTGGACTTTCATAATATGTGATTTCTGGCTCAGAGTATCTTTCAGTAATCCACTTAATTCTGTCTTCATCGAACCATTTTTTGGCGAACTCTATTTTTGTAAAAGTATAAACACCACCGGCATAACCTTTTTCAATATCTGCTATATAATTTTTTCTCAATAATCCCTCAACATCCACATATAACGTAGAAGTTTCGATAAATTTTTCTTTAAGAGTTTTTAAATTAAGTTCATTAGATATTTTAAATTTAACTAATACTGTAATCATTACTTCTTAACTTTCTAATTTATATAAATTTTACTCATCTTTTTCAAAAAGTTATTGTTAATCTCTAAAATTAACAAAATCTATAGGAAGGCCAATATCTATTGCTTTTATTGCAGAAATTGCTTCCTGAAGATCGTCTTTCTTTTTTCCATCCACTCTTAGTTCTTCTCCTTGTATTTTTATTTGGATTTTAAGTTTCATTTTTTTTATATCAGTAATTATTTTTTTTGCATTTTCTTGGCTAATTCCCTCTTTTAACTCACTTACTTGTCTTATTGCTCCTCCAGATGCACCTTCAGAACTTTTAATATCAAATACTCTTGGGTCTACTTTTCGTCTTATAAGATGTGTTTGTAGTAATTCATTTACTTGTTTTAATTTAACCTCATCAGGTGCTATTGTAGTTAATGACTTTTCTTTTCTCTCTATTGTTATGTGAAGTCCTTTAAAGTCATAACGACTTCCAATTTCTCTTAGACAATTATTAAGCGCATTGTCAAACTCTTGATAGTTTATTTTACTTATCACATCAAATGAAGGCATAAAATTTGTTGATAATTATTTTACTAAATTTAATTTAAGGATGCTATTTTATTTTTTGTGTTTCTAGAATTAAACCAGTATGCTTGAATCAACATTTTATTTCACATATAACTTCCTAAAAAAACCTTTATGCCTAAAATAATTAAATTTTACATCCATACAGTTGATACGGTCTGTGAAAAAGTTGGTCGATTTGTGATGTATTGGGTTTTTTTTATGATGTTCCTTTTGATTTTATCATTTGTAACAAGAAACATAATTAATTTCCCATTAATGTGGATAATTGAAATGGCTCAATTTACTATTACTGCATATTATCTCTTAGGTGGAGGTTACTCTATGCTTGCTGATGATCATGTGAGAATGGATTTATTTTATGGCAAACTCTCAAAAAAAGGTAAAGCAAAAATGGATGTTTTTACAAGTTTTTTTCTGATTTTTTATTTAATCCTCCTTTTTTTTGGATCAATAACAAGTTTAATTTACACAATTGAAACCAAGCAAAAACTTTTTACTGCATGGGCACCTTATGTTTGGCCAATAAAAACACTAATGCTTATTGGTATTTTATTAATGCTACTTCAAGCGTTTTCTACTTTATTTAAAGATATTGCAAATATGAAAGATAAAAGAATTTAATTATGCTCGCTCAATATTTAAGTTACGAATTTATCGCATTATTTATGTTCATAACAATGTTGGTTATGATGTTTACAGGTCAAAGAGTTTTTGGTGCTATTGGTTTTGTTGCTGCTGCTTCAGCATTATTGATTTGGGGCGAGGGTTCTATGGAAATGCCATACACAGCAACATGGAAACTTTTTAAGTGGTATCCAATGCTTACCTTGCCTTTATTTATTTATATGGGTTTTATGATTTCGGAGTCAGGAATTGCTAACGATCTATATAAAATGTTTCATGTTTTGTTTGGAGGAGTTAAAGGTGGTTTAGCTATAGGTACAATGTTTATGATGGTCGCAATTTCAGCAATGAACGGATTAAGTGTTGCTGGTATGGCTATTGGAGCAACAATTGCCTTACCTGAAATGCTAAGAAGAAACTATGACAAACGTATGATAACAGGAGTTGTTCAGGCTGGTAGTTCGCTTGGAATTTTGATACCGCCAAGTGTTGTTATGGTTTTATATGGTATGATTGCCAGACAACCAGTCAGCAAGTTGTGGATGGCAGGAATACTTCCAGGTTTATTGATGGCTTTCCTATTTTTAATTTATATTTACGTTAGATGTAAATTACAGCCAGAACTTGGTCCCCCTCTAAAAAAAGAAGAGAGGAGTATTAGTACTTTAGAAAAAATAAGACTGTTGAAGGCTGGAATAATTCCTTTCTTAATTTTTTTCTTCATGACAGGATTATTTTTAATGGGAATTGCAAGTCTTGTAGAATGTTCAGCAGTGGGTGCCTTTTTGGCGACATTAGCAGCTATATATAAAAAAAGATTTAATAGAGTAGTTTTAGATAATACTCTTAAAAAGACATTGGGCGTTTCATGCATGTTTATGTGGATTATTTTGGCTGCTTTAACTTTTGGAGCTGTATTTGACGGTTTGGGAGCAGGGCGAGCTATTGAAACTTTGTTTATAGAAAAGTGGAATTTAACACCTTGGGGAGTTTTAATAATGATGCAGCTATCATATATTTTAATGGGGATGTTTTTAGATGATACTGCTATGCTAGTAATTGTTGCACCATTATATGTTCCTTTAATAATTTCGTTGGGGTTTGATCCAATCTGGTATGGAGTTCTTTATACAATTACATGTCAAATTGCTTACATGACACCACCATTTGGATATAATTTATTTTTAATGAGAGCAATGGCCCCAAAAGAAATTACCCTTAATGATATATATAGATCTATTATTCCTTTTGTTTTGATTATGGTTGTGGGATTAGCTATAGTCATGGCTTTTCCAGAAATTGCAACTTATTTACCAGAAAAATATTTATCTAGATAATTCAACTTTAAGTTTAATTTATTTTTTTTTGTTAAACGTTTTACTCAAATTTTATGAAAAATTAAGTTCCATAAGATTTTAATTTATAATAGAATTTTTAACAATTTATAAACGAGAGGAGACCAAGTGAAAAAAGACAAAAAAATAATAACGAATAAAAGACGTTCGTTTATTAAAAAAGCGGGTTTACTAACGTTAGGTGCAGCTGGTGCAACTGCTATTAAAGCTCCATATGCTTACTCTGCATCAAATCCAATCAAATGGAGATTGCAGACATATTCTGGAGCTCCACTTGGTGCGCACGTTATTAAGCCTCAAATAGAAGCTTTTAATAAAGCTGCTTTTGGAGAAATGGAAATCGAGCTTTATTATGCAGACCAATTAGTGCCAACTGATGAATTATTTAGAGCAATGCAGGCAGGAACTATAGATGCCGTACAAAGTGATGATGCAACAATGGGTTCGCCGGTTGATATTCAAGTTTTTGGTGGCTATTTTCCATTTGCTACAAGATACAGTTTAGATGTTCCATCTTTATTTAAATATTATGGTTTAAATGAAATTTGGGATGAAGCTTATAGCGAAGTCAAAGGAGTTCAATGGCTAAGTACTAGTGCATGGGATCCTTGTCATCTATTCACTGTAAATAAAAAAATAACTAAACTTTCGGACATGAAAGGGCTTCGTGTTTTTGGTGTTCCTACTGCAGGTAAGTTCTTAGCAAGATATGGTTTAATACCAGTTATTGTACCATGGGATGATGTAGAAGTTGCTATGCAAACTGGAGAATTAGACGGTGTTTGCTGGTGTGGATTTACAGAGGCTTATGAAGTAGGCTGGGCAGATATTTGCAAATATGCACTTACTAACTCAGTTACAGGTGCATGGTTTGGATCTTATTTTGCTAACCAAAAAAGTTGGGATAAATTAAGTCCAAAACTTCAAGCTCTTTACAGAATGTCAATTAACGACTCCCATTATTATAGACAAGTATGGTATTGGGGTGGAGAGGCAGATTTAAGAGTTAACGGTAAAAAAATGGAATTAACAAGTCTGCCAGCTAATGAGTGGGGTCAAGTTGTAAAAGACTCAGAACAATTCTGGGATGAGACTTCAAAGATTAGTCCAAGAGCTAAAAAAGTTGTTGATGCATTTAAGTTATACGCAGCAACAATGGAAAAAGCGGGCTATCCTTATAGATAATAATTTAATTTAGGCGCCTTTAATCAGGCGCCTAATTTTTTTTAAGGTTTTGACGTAATTCCACCGTCAACTGTAATTTCAGTTCCAGTAATATAATTAGCCTGATCACTTAATAAAAACATACATGTATTTGCTATATCAGTTGGCTTTCCAACTCTTTTTAAAGGTATAAATTTTTCTAAATTTTTTTTGGCTTTAGGATTTTTTTTCCAACGTCTTTGCATACCAGTTTCTATAGGACCAGGTAAAATTATATTTGATCTAATATTTTTTGATGAAAATTGAATTGCTAAAGATTTTGATAATCTAATCATTGCAGCTTTTGATGCACCATAAGCATCTTGTGGCTTATCATCTCCAGATAAAGCATCAATAGAAGATATATGAACCATAGAACCAAAATTATTTTTTTGCATTTTTGGAATTATAATTTTCGATAAAAACATCATTGATTTAAGATTAATTTGAAAAACTTTATCCCAAGTTTCTGGCAATATATTTACAGCAGATATATCTTTGTTAAACCATAAAACACCAATTGTATTAATTAAGTAATCAATTGTTTTGTTGTTTTTATAAAAAAGATCTATTTGGGATTTTAATTGTTTAAGTTTAGTTACATCAACTTTTTTAAAAATACATTTTTTATTTTTGTTAAGAAAATCTTTTTCAGGTTTTTTTACATCTAACATTAAAACATTAATGTTGTTTTGAGATAACATTTTTGAAATCTCTAAACCCATCCCTCCACAAGCGCCAGTAACAACTGCGGATTTACCTTTGTAATTTAGTTTCACTTATTGCCCTTTTCTTAAATGAAAGCTTTTAGGTGCTGTTAATTTTTCGTAAGCAATTTCCGATAACGAACAACCTTTTCCTGTCTCTTTTACTCCAGTCCATGATAACGCTGGATCAAGGTAATCACATCTATTCATAAAAAAGGTACCAGTTTGAACTTGATTTCCAATTTTTTCTGCAACCCCAATATCGTTAGTCCAAATAGATGCTGTTAAACCATATGGACTATCGTTCATTAGTTTTACAGCTTCATTTTCATTAGAAACTCTCATAATTCCCACACAAGGCCCAAATGTCTCCTCTGTCATAAAATCCATTTCATGACTAACATTAGTTAAAACTTGAGGAACCAAATAGTTTTTATGCTCTTTTGGAAAATGAAATTTATTTTCATCAATCATTTTTTTTGCACCCTTATCAAGAGCTTTATTCATTTGATTAATTATAAATTCTGCTGCTGAAAGTTTGACAACAGGACCTAGGTTATTTTCTTGCTCTAAAGGATTTCCAAGTTTGTAGTTATAAGTTTTTGAAATAAATAATTCTAAGAAACTGTTAAAAATCTTCTCATCAACATAAATTCTTTCAATTCCGCAACAAGATTGACCTGAATTAAAAAAAGAACCATCTACTAAATTATCAACTGTTTTTTCTAAGTCACAATCATATCTTGCATAAGCTGGATCTTTGCCTCCAAGTTCAAGAGCCATATCTATAAATTTTTCATGAGTAGCTCTTTGAACATCATATCCTGCTTTTACTGAACCTGTAAAAGATACAAAATTTACTCTTTTGTCAGATACAATTTTAAGACCATCGCTATGATTTAAATGTAGAAAATTAAAAACATTTTTTGGCAAAATTTTTTTTGCCGATTGGTAAAGTTGTTCAGCACATAAGGGAGTTTGAGCAGAATGCTTTAAGATCACTGTATTTCCTGCTGCCATTGCTGGAATAATAGAGTTAACAGCTGTTAGATAAGGGTAGTTCCATGGAGCAATAACAAAAACTACTCCAAGAGGTCTTCTTCTGATAAAATTTTTAAAATTTTTGTCTTTTGTAACATCAATGTCTGATAATTTTTTTTCAGCTATAGAGAGCATATAGTCAGCTCTTTCCTTAAATCCTTTTAGTTCACTAGCTGCCTGATTTATAGGTCTTCCAATTTGCCTACATAATTCTTCTGAAATAATTTTATCACGAGATAGAAAATCATCTACAAACTTAGTTAATAGATCAACTCTTTCTTTTACACTCAAATTTGACCATCCAATTTGAGCGATAGTTGATTTATTAATCGTATCCTCAATTTTATCTGAGTTGTATTCTCTTTCTATGTAAACTGTATTATCGATTGGAGTAATTGTCTGTTGCATAAAAAGACTTGATTAATTTTTTAATTTAAAGTGATATATAGCATTAAATCATTAAACACTAAATATAAACATGCAAAAATATAATTGGAATTACCCAACCACGATGTGGGTTGGACAAAACAGAATTAAAGACTTAGGTAATGCTTGTAAAAACTTAAATATTAAAAAACCTTTGTTAGTTACCGACCAAGGTCTTTCTAGATCAGAAATTATTTTAAGCGCACTAAATGATTTAAATGATGAAGGAATTTCAGTTCAACTCTATTCCAATGTTGTTGGAAATCCGACAGGCACAAATGTGAACGAAGGTGTTGATCATTATAAAAAAAATAATTGTGATGGCGTTATTGCATTTGGTGGAGGCAGTGGATTAGACGTTGGAAAAGCAATAGCATTTATGTCAGGACAAAATCTGCCTTTATGGGATTTTGAGGATGTAGGAGATAATTGGACAAGAGCAAATAGTGCAAAAATAGCTCCTATTATAGCAGTTCCTACTACAGCAGGAACAGGATCAGAAACTGGTAGAGCATCGGTAATATTAAATGAGGAAAGTGGAGTTAAAAAAATTATTTTCCATCCAAAATTTTTACCATCAATAGTAATTTTGGATCCTTGTTTAACAGTTGGCCTTCCATCAAAAATTACTGCTGCAACAGGAATGGATGCTTTAGCACATAATCTTGAAGCATTTTGTGCACCAGGATTTCACCCTATGGCAGATGGAATTGCTCTTGAAGGGATGAGATTGATAAACAAATGGCTTTTAATTGCTGTTAATGATGGGAAAAATTTAGATGCAAGAATGAATATGCTTACCGCAGCAAGTATGGGATCTACAGCTTTTCAAAAAGGCTTAGGAGCAATTCACTCATTAAGTCATCCTGTAAATGCTCTAAATAATGTTCATCATGGATTATCAAATGCTATTTTTATGCCTTATGTGTTATCTTTTAACAAAGATGTAATTGAAGAAAAAATAATTAAAATTTGTGAATATTTAGAATTAAAAGAAATATCTTTCAACGGATTTATTGATTGGACACTTAAGCTTAGAAAAGATCTTGATATACCTCATAAGCTCTCAGAAGTTATTGAGGAAAAAGATTTTGATATTAATCGACTTTCTAAGATGGCATTAGAAGACCCATCTACTGGAGGAAATCCTAAGAAACTGACAGTTGAAGATATGAAAATAATGTATGAACACAGTATGTCAGGCAATTTATTTTAATCACCAAAGTGAAAACTCTAAACATATTGATTGTTGAGGGAAATATAGAGGAAGATTCAAAAATTTTTATTAAAGCAGCTGGTAAAAAAGTATCAGAAAATTTAAAAGAATTATTTTTAAATTTTGAACCATCCACGAATGTAGAAATAATTCATCCAGGTAATTTTGATGAAAACTCCAGCGCATTAGATAAAATTAAAACATATGATGGTATTGCATTTACTGGGGGCGCAATGAGATTAAACGATATGTCGGATGAGATTAAAAAACATATTAGTTTTGCAAAGAACTGTTTAGAAAATGGTAAGAAAATTCTAGCTATTTGTTGGGGGTTGCAGGTTTGTTCATTTGCAGCTGGTGGAAAAGTAAACAAAGGAAAAAAAGGTGCTCACATGGGTATTGCCCAAAATGTAAGAATAAACACTACTGGAATAAAACATTTGCTTTATCATAATAAAATTAATAATTTTAACACACCTGCGTTTAATTTTGATGAAGTATGTGAGATACCAGAAAATTCAGAAATTTTAGCAAGCAATAATGTAAATGATGTTATGGGATTATCAATTACGTATAAAAATAGTACAGTATGGGGATTACAATATCATCCTGATTATGAATTTAACCAAACAATTAATTTGACAAAATTGAGAAAAGAAAAATTAATAAATAATAATTATTTTTCAAATGAAGATGACTTCATAAAACATATTTCTTTAATTCAAGAAGAAGAAAAAAAACTAAAATTTGAAAACAGAACTCAAGAAATTAAAAACTGGCTAAATTTTATTAAATAACTAATAATTTCCTTTTTGATTAGCCTCTTTATAAAAAATTTCTTGAAGATTATCATTTTCTTTTTTTTTAGTTTTTATGTCATCTTGATCTAATAATGATTTTGGTCTTCCTATCTTTTCATGAAAATTAAATTTATCTTCTCCTCTTGCAATCTGAACACTATTTTTTCCTATTACTTGTTTTACATTACTTCCAATATAGCTTTGTATAACAAAACCTATTCTTCTATCATCGCTTTTGTTTAAACCAGAACCATGCACCGTTTTAGGATGATGTAGTGACATTTGTCCTGCAGACAGTATTAAGGCCTTCGTTTCATGTTCGGGAACATCATTTACTGTTTGACCTCTAGTTAATAGATTTCCCTCATTAAATTTTTGATCATGATCTTTAAGTATATCTTTGTGAGATCCTGGCCACATTCTCATGCATCCATTCTGTTCATTTGAGTCTGTTATGGCAACCCATGCAGTAACCCAATTATAAGGCTCTAATCCAATATACTTTGCATCCTGATGATAACTTACAAATCCCTTTTCTTTTGGATTTTTTATAAATAACGTTGTTCCACAAACAAGAATATCTTTACCAATTAAGGATTGTACTGCATCTAATATTTTTGAATTATGAGTTACTTCATCAAGCAAAGGGGAGATAAGATGTGCATTGTATCTTCCTGCTTTTTCTAATTCTCCAGGCAATTTTTTTTCAATAGTTTCAATTTCATCTCTAATTTCTTTTGCTTTGTCTTTTGAAAAAATATCTATAGGTGAAACAAATCCCTCATCCTTGTATTGTTGAAGTTGATTTGAGGAAAGATAAGTCATACTATTTTGAATGCCTGAAGTTATTAAAATTGGAATTACAGAAAAAAACAATCAAAAAATTCAAGAAGTAAAGACAGTTAAAGTAATTGCAAATCAAGGTATAGTAGGGGACAGGCATTTCAAAGAATTTAACGATCCATTTAATCAATTATCTCTAATAGAGTCTGAGAATATTGATTATTACAATATTAAATATGGTTTAAATATTCCATATATAGATTTTAGAAGAAATATAATTACCAAAGGAATTAAGCTGAATGATTTGGTTGGAAAAAAACTAAAAATTGGATCTGTTGAAGTTGAGGGTATGGATTTATGTAGACCCTGCAGACATCTTAATGAATCATTAAATCAAGATAATGTTTTAAAGGAATTTTTAAGAAAAGGTGGTCTTAGATGTCAGATTTTAACATCTTCCAGTATAAATACTGGAGATAAAATTGAAGTTCTAGATTAATTGAATTTTATCCAAAAGTTTTTTTAGTTTCATTACTACTTGAATTTTGATCTAGTGTTGCAGGTGCATCAGGATCCAACTCTAATCCTGCAGGAGTAATAGTTGCTGGTACTGGGGTAAAAGTTGAGTCTGGATTTTCAATAGTTTCTCTCACTCTCATTCTATAAAGTCCGAAAGCTCCAATTAAACTGTGAATTAGTATTAGAAAAACAAAAAAACCGTTTAAACCAAACCAACCCATAAAGATAGAGCAAAGAATTGGACCACTTATTGCTCCAAAGCCAAAAATTAATTGTAAACCACCTCCTGCTGCAACAAATTTTGTCTTAGGTACAAAATCATTAGTGTGAGCAAGGTTTAAAGAAAATAATGGAAGACATAAGCTTGCATATAATCCAACAGCTACAAAAAATATTATTTTTCTAAAGGCTAATTCATTCATGTAATATATATTTTGTAATGGATCATTAGCAGTAAGAATTGATAAAAGCGCTAAAGCTGAACTTCCAAAAGTTGAAATAACAATAACTGTTCGTCTATCATATTTATCAGATAAATATCCAATAGGTCCTTGACCTAGCACACCAGCTATTGTTGCAATAAATAAAAGTACCGATGTTTCCAAAAGAGATAATTTTGCAAGTGTAGCATAAACTGAAATTAAAGAAAAAAATGCCGCATGAATTACACCAGTAAAAAAAGAACTAAAAGCCCCAAGAGGAGAAATTTTATATAATTCCACAATACTTATAGTATCAATTTTTTTGAATTTTGGTGCAGGTCTTTTTGTTAATAAAATTGGAACAAGAGCAATTGATAATAACACCGATACTAAAATAAACGGTTCATAGTTTTTAGGTTCACTAACATTAAGCAACAACATACCAATTGCTAAACCAAAAAATATAACCATCATGTAAGCTGAAAGTAGTTGACCTCTATTTTTATTTGTGGCTCTGTCATTTAACCAACTTTCAGTTACCACATAACAGCTAACTAAGCTTACGCCTGTTATAAATCTACTTAAAGTCCACATAATTGGATTAACATAAACGACAGCCAATAATGCACTTAAAGATGCAAGTGATGCAAAAGCTGCAAACACTCTTATGTGACCGACTTTCGATACAAAATTAGGAGTAGTTTTTGATCCAATAAAATATCCAACATAATATCCTGACATGAAAATACCTGTCGTTAATACATTAAAACCCTCAAGTACTGATCTAATTCCCATTAATTGCATTTGCAATCCATGAGCAATCATCATTACCCCTATTCCCATAAAAAGAGCCCAGGACTTTTTTACTTCTTTTTGCATTTATATATTTACTGTCAGTTAAATCTGGCGGCTAAGTAGTTTTGGTTTGTGTTTTTTTTATGGCTAATAATGAATGAATTGCAATCGTAATTATAATTACAATCCCCCCTAATATAGTTTGAGTTGAGGGCTGTTCTTTGATAATTAGCCAGACCCATATTGGTCCAACAATTGTCTCTAAAAGAAAAAAAAGGTTAACTTCAGCAGCAGTTATAAATCGTGGGGCTATAGTTACTAAAACAAATGGTATCGCAACACACATAACACACATAATAGGTATAAAAATCATATCTGTGCCAACAAGCGTAAAGTCTTTAACGAAGAAAAAGGCAAATATAGCAACACATAATTTACCAATCACTGCAGAGGGGACTAAATCAGTAGATTTTGCATACCTTGCTAAATTAGCATTACAAGCTAATCCAAAAGCAGTAATTAACCCAAAAAGGTCACCGTAGAAATTACCAAGGCTAAGAGAGTCATAAAATATGTAAACACATGCAGTAAAAGTGATGATTATTGCGACCCATGTTTTCTTCTCAGGTTTCTCTCTTAAAAAAATTACTCCTAATATCGCTGAAAGCATCGGGGCAAGTGCTATCATTAATAATGTATTTGCTACATTGGTATTTTGAATTGAGATTATAAAAGTAATATTACAAATCGAAAAACTTATTACATAAAATAATCCTGGATAACCAATTTTAAACAAAGCATTAAAAAAATTATTTTTGTAAAAAATTATAAGTCCAAAAAGCACAACTAAAAAAGGTATTGCTCCTCTATAAAAAAGCATACCCCAAGTTTCTATGTTAGATAATCTAATAAAAAGAGAATCTGGCGTTATAAACATAACACCAATAAAAGCCATTAAAGAACCTTTTTGCTGATTGGTGAGATTTTTCAAGCTCTCAAACCTTTCCAGAAATAATCTGCAAGGTTTATATTTGATAAATCAAAAAAAGTTTTTAATCCTGTAGGTGAAGTTACATTAATATCTCCATTTAATTTTTCATCGATAAAATCAATTCCTGCAAAATATATATCTTCTTTTATAAGGTCTTTTGCTATTATTTTTGAAATTTTTATTTCTTTTTTAGTTAATTTAATCAATTTTGGTTTTGCGCCTTTGCTCATATTACTTAAAATTGATCCAGCTTTTGGCACTCTTGAAATACAGCCACAAATCTTACCATTGATTATAAAAACTCTTTTATCTCCAAATTTTATTTTTGGTAAAAATTTTTGACACATTATGTGTCCGTGTTTTTTAATAAACTTTAAAATAAGTTTTTTGTTTAATTTGTTATTTATGTAAATAATATCATTACCGCTGTAACTATGAATTGGTTTAAGTATCATTTTTTTATATTTTTTATAAAAATACAAAATATCTTCTACTCTTTTTGTAAATATTGTATCAGGCATAAAATCAATAAATTTCATTGAGTATAATTTTTCTGAAACATTTCTTATAGAAGTAGGATTATTAATAACTCTAACTTTATTTTTAATAGTATCTAAAATGTAGGTTGTAGATATATATTCAAGATTGAATGGTGGGTCTTGACGAACTAAAATAAATTTTACTTTGGATAAATCAATATGTGTTTTTTTAATTATTTTGAAAAATTTTTTTTTAGAGTAATCAATTTTAATAAAACTTCCATTTGCAAAAACTTTTTTATTTTTAATTGATAGATTTTCTGGCTCATAATAAAAGATTTTATAGCCTCTATTTTCACCACTTTTTGCAAGAAATATACTAGTATCTGTTAATGGATTTAAGTTATTTAAGTTATTACCTTGAACAGCAATAATTTTATTGGTCATATAAGTTAGCTAAATTCTCATCTTTAGAAAATTTATACAACATATGATCTGCATTTGTTTTTTTATTTTCAATAATTCTAAATAAATGATCTATAAATTTTTCCTCGTTCATACCTTTCTTGTTAAGTATATTTCTGTTTGTTAGTCCTTTTTTAGAAATATTTAATATTATTGAGGACCAATACAATAGATCTTTGCCCATCAGAGGAGTAGATAGTCCTTTTTTTGGAGCATTGCTGTAAGCCTCTAAAACCTCATTTACATCCCATTTTTTCACAACCTCTAATGCTTCATCTAAATTTCCATAAAGCAGCCCTGTATTGAAAGCAGGACCAGAGCATAAACAATCCCAACCACAAGCATCCATAGATCTTAACTCAATATATTTCTTCAATCTATTTTCTGTAAATATGGTTCCAAGATGCGTACTCAATTCTGCCTCTGTTGGTTGTAAATTTTTAATCTCATTTATTTTTCCATCCATAAAGTCCTTAAATATATATTTTTTTCCTGAAATATATTTTCCATCAGATTGGATAAATAATAATGGCATACTCATTATAAATTCAGCATAATTTTCAAAATTTACTTTTTCTAAAAAAAATTTAGGGAGACCACCACGTGACGTTTGTTGCCATACATGCGATCTGTATGAAAAGTAATTACTATTTTTTTTTTCAATAATTGATGAATTTGCAAATAAAGCAATATTAATTGGAACTAAATAATTTGCTAACTTAAACTTTTTTGAAAAATCTTCTTCAGAAGTATAATCAATGTTTAATTGTGTACCACATGTTCTATACATCATATCTAAACTTAATGCTCCACCTTCAGGCATGTCTTTAGTCATGACTTCATATCTTTGTTTTGGGTTGTTTGGTATTTCTGAAAGTTTGGATATAGGATCAAATCCCGCGCTTATAATTCGAAAGTTAAGTTTTTCTAAAACTTGTTTTAATTCAAATAAATACTCATGAGACTCTGAACATGCTTCATGAATATTGCTTAGTTTTGCTCCAGATAATTCAATTTGGTTTCCCGGCTCAAGTGTAATATTTTTATCTTCTTTGCAAAGACCAATTACTTTATCATTCTCTTTAATAGGCTTCCAACCAAACTCGTAGAGATGGCCAAACATTTTTGTAATAGACCAATAATCAATTCTCTTGTTATTTTTTTTATTAAATATAAATTTTTCATGTTCGACACCAATTTTTAGATTTCCTTCTTCTTTGATGCCATCTTCAAAATATTTAATAATTTGATCTTTGTTATTTATCATTTTAACTACTTATACCTTTTAAATAATCATTTATCTCATTAATACTAGATATTTTGTTTGAACATGTCTGATTTTTACAAATAACAACACCTAAATCAGATTTATTTTCTGTGTTGTAAATAAATATGGCTCTATCAAAATAGTTTTTTAATAAATAATTTTTTATTTCTTTGTTATCGCCATAAAATGTAAAAGAAATAGTTTCGTGATACATATCTAAAGCTTTAACAAAGCTAAACATTTGTGAAAAATTTGAGTTTAAAACTTGGTGAAATGATTGTTGAAGTATACGTGATTTTTCAAACCAATATTTATCATTTGTTATGTAATATAACTTATTTATTTGAGTTAAATAAACACTATTACCATTAGGTATATTATTATCATTTAAATCAACGGGACTAACAAAAAGATCATTTATTTTGATAGGATTTTTTTGCAGTAGTTTTGATTTGTCATCATAAAACATATTCCACGCTTCAACCATTATTTTAGAAGCTTCATCTAAATATTCTTTTTTTCCCTCAATTTCGTACAAATTTAATAATAATTTTGAGTAAAAGACATAATCTTCTAGAAAAACATCAATTTCTTCTGACTGATAGCAATGAAATATTTTGTCTGACATTTTCTCTTTAAGTATTTTGAACTTTTGAAAAGCAATTTTTTTAATATTCTCATCTTCCAAAACAACAGATGCATTTAATAAAGTTGTAATTAAAAAGGCATTTTGATCTGTTTGAGATTTATCATCAAATAATGGTTTAACTCTTTTGTTTCTGATTTGAATTAAATCATTCTCTGCTCTTGAAATTATTTCTTTTTCATTTTCATCCAAATCACTATTTTGCTCAACAAGAATATTTTTTCCCTCAAAATTACCTTCATTAGTTATTAAGTATTTTTTGGCAAATATATCTAAATTATTTTGTAAAATCTTACTTAATTCATCGAAAGACCATGTATAAAATTTTCCCTCCACACCTTCACTGTCAGCATCATATGCAGATCCATATAATCCGATATCATTTACAAATTCTGTATTTATATAGTTTATCGTTTGAGTTAATTTTTTTTTAAAATAATCAGATTTTGTTCTCTGATAAAATTTTGACAAAAGACTTATAAACTGAATGTTATCGTAGAGCATTTTTTCAAAATGAGGAATAATCCATTTATCATCAACTGTATATCTAGCTATGCCTCCTGCCAATTGATCATAAATTCCTTTTGAACAAATATTTTTTAATAACGTCTCTACAGGTTTAAGATATTTTTCATCATCTGTTTTCAAAAAAAAATAAAACATGGCATCAAATAAATAAAATTGTGGAAATTTTGGAGCACCTTTGAAACTTCCATGTTCTTCATCTAAATATGAAATAATTTTATCTACAAAAGGTAAAAGAGGTTGATTTAAAACTGCAGATCTTTGATTAATTTTAGAAAAAATATCCTGTATTTGTGAAGCTTGAGCAATTATTTTTTCTCTATTATCCCTATAAACATCTGAGACATTGTTTAAAACTTTTCTAAAATCAGGTCTTCCTTGCATTTCTTTTGGAGGAAAGTAAGTACCTCCTGTAAAAGGCACACCATTTTCATCTAAAAACATAGAAAGAGGCCAGCCTCCTTGCGTACCAGTTAAAATTGATAAGCTTCTCTGAAAAACGTAATCAAGATCTGGTCTTTCTTCTCTATCAACTTTGATATTTATAAATTTTTCATTCATTATTTTTGCCGTTTCTTCATCTTCAAAACTTTCATGAGCCATAACATGGCACCAATGACAACTGGCATAACCAACACTTAGAAAAATTGGTTTTTTTTCATCTTTAGCTAATTTTAAGGTTTCACTTTTCCAGGGATACCAATCAACAGGATTATTTTCATGTTGTTTTAGATATGGACTTTTCTCAGAGGCAAGTCGATTAGTCATATTTAAAATTTTAGTGATGGTAAAAAGGATCTCTTGAGAAAATTTTCCTTACCATGGGCTCAAATTCTTTTAATGTCATTGACTTGTAATCTGGATCAAAAGAACATTGATCGTAATTCTCACAAAAATCAACGGTTGCTTGATAATATTTATGATCTTTATATCTTTCTCTAGCATTTTTATCTCCACCCAAATGCTCTGCTGAGTAATAAGTTTGAAATAAACCGTGTTTTTCAATTATCCAATGTGTTTTCTCAGATACGTAAGGTCTTAATATTGATGCAGCATATTTAGAGTGATTCATTGGAGCTAGTTCATCTCCGATATCATGTAATAAAGTTGCAACAACCATTTCCTCGCTCTCACCATTTTTAAATGCTCTAGTAGCTGATTGTAAAGAATGTTCTAATCTTGAAACCTTATATCCTTCGAGTGTGCTATCTAGTTTTGAAAGATAGTTTAAAATTCTATCAGCAGTTTTTCTTTCATATTCTTTTTCGTGTTTATCTAAAAGAGCATAATCCTCTTTGGTTCCATGCTTCATTTCAGTAAAACTTACTTTTTTCATCAGTTATTTGAACCAGTACTTAAGAGTGATAATTGAGTGACCTTATCCCCGCCTAATTCGTCAATTATTTTTACTGGATAATCACCAGTAAAATAATGATCTGTTAACTGAGGATAGTTATCATTTCTTTTTTCAAATCCCATGGCTTTATAAAGCCCATCTAAACTTAAAAATCTCAAACTTTGTGCACTTATAAATTCTTTTATTTCATCTACAGTTTTATTAGCAGCCAATAGTTCTTTCTTTGTAGGGGTATCTACACCATAAAAATCAGGATATTTGATTTCAGGACAAGCAATTCTAACATGCACTTCTTTAGCTCCAGCATCATATAACATCTTAACTATTTTATAAGAGGTCGTTCCTCTGACAAGCGAGTCATCGATTAATATTATTTTTTTATTTTTAATTACTGATAGGTTTGCATTTAATTTTAACTTTACTCCAAGGCTTCTAATTTGTTGAGAAGGTTCTATAAAAGTTCGTCCCACATAATGGTTTCTAATAAGACCTAAATCAAATTTTACTCTTTTCTCTTGGGCATAACCTAAAGCTGCAGCATTTCCAGAGTCTGGTACTGGCACAACTAAATCAGCATCAAAATTATCTTCTTTAGCTAACTGTGCTCCAAAATTTTTTCTATATTCGTAAGCAGTTTTTCCACTTAAAATACTATCGGGTCTTGAAAAATAAATATATTCAAAAATACAAGGCCTTACTTTTTTTGGAGGAAAAGGTTTTAAACTTTGAAGTTCATCATTTTCAACGTAAACAATTTCTCCATTTTCAACTTCTCTTACAAATTTTGCACCTATAATATCTAAAGCACATGTCTCTGAGGTAAAAACGTAGGAATTTTTTAACTTTCCGATAACGAGAGGACGAATACCTAGTGGATCTCTAACTCCTATTAAGCTATTTTGAGTCATCATAACCAAAGCATATCCTCCTTGAATTTGGAATATAGCGTCAATTATTTTATCAATTGTTCGACCTCTTTTTGATTTAGCAATTAGTTTAACAATAGTTTCTGTGTCTGAAGTTGTGTAAAAAATAGATCCTTCCTGAACCATTTTATTTCTCAAAGTGATCGCGTTAGTTAAATTTCCATTGTGAGCTACACCGATACCTCCAGAATTTGTATCTGCAAAGAATGGTTGTACGTTTCTTAAAGCAGTACCTCCTGTTGTTGAATATCTATTATGCCCAATTGCAAATTTTCCTGGTAAATTTTTTAAAACTTTTTCATCATTAAAATTGTCTCCAACAAGACCAAATCTTTTTTCCGAATGATATTTTTCTCCATCAAATGAAACAATCCCACATCCTTCTTGACCTCTGTGTTGCAGAGCGTGCAAACCTAAAGCTGTTAGGGTAGATGCCTCTGGAGAGTTGCTTATTCCAAAAACACCGCACTCCTCTTTGATTTTTGGACTATATATCCTGAACTTTTTCTTTAGCGTCTTGATATTCTTTTTCATTGGGAAATTCTTTTATAAGGTACTTACTACCTTTTTCAACCATAGGAAATGTAAATGAATCCCTCAAGTTTAAGGGCCATTTTTCATAATTATAAACAATATTAGCAGCTGTAAATAAACAAACCACAACTACATAGGACTTAACGATTCCAAATATCAATCCAAAAAATTTATCTATTGTTCCAATACCTGAATAGGTTACAGCTTTGCTTATTGCTTTGTTAATCATCAATATTAAAAAAATTATCAATACATATAAACTAACTCCCAAAATTATATCTAATACATATTCGTTGTCTAAAATATTTTCTACATAGGGTTTTACTTTTGGAAAAATAAAAATTGTTAAAACATATGCCAATACCCATTTTGCAGCCGATAAAATCGATAGTACAAATCCTTTAAAAGCTCCTCTAATCATTAACAAAATTGTTAAAACTATATAAGAGTAATCAAATACTGTAATTTTTTCTAAAATATCTTGAATATTATCAATCACTTAATTGAAAATGGTTTAACAACTAATAATAAAGATGGAAGAAGAGTTAGTACAGAAATCATCGCCAATAACATTGCAATTCCTGTAAATATACCAAAATAAATAGTTGGAATAAAATTTGATAATACTAAAATAGAAAATCCAAATACAATTGTGATTGAAGTATTTAATATAGCAACCCCTACAGTTGAGTGACAAACACGAAGTGTTTTATCGTAATTTTTAATTTTGGAAAATTCTTCTTTAAACCTATAGATATAATGAATACTGTTATCAACAGCAATACCAATAGTTATTGCAGCAATAGTAATTGTCATCATATCTAATGGTATACCTGCTAATCCAATTATACCTAAAATAAAAAAAGCAGCTATAAAATTTGGAACTACACCAATCAAAGATAATTTAATATTTCTAAATAAAATAATGAACATTATAAATATCCCAACCATTACAAAACCAAGAGTTAATATTTGAGATTTAAATAAACTTTGTAACAAGTTGTTAAATAAAATTAAAACTCCTCCTAATTTAAATTCATCTTTTTTAAGTCCCAGTTTATCTTCTAAATCAAAATTAATTTGATTAATTAAGTCATTTCTTCTTAAATCTTCTAGAGAGTCTTTTATTCTTAAACTTATCCTTGCCTCTGAGTCTTTAATTGAAATATAAGGATCAACAATTTCCTTTTTAATCGTATCAGGAATTTTTGAGTACAATACGCCCATCTCCAAGGTCCCTAATGGTTTGTTGTTATTTAGTTGAGTTGCAACCTCAATTATAGAAGAAAAAGATAGTACTTTGCCTACTGGCTCTAAGCTATCTAGATAGTTATGTACATTGTTGATTTTATCAATTTTATCTTTAGTAAACCAATACTTGTCGTTATTTTGTTCTTCATCACCCCAATCATCCTCAAAATCATCATCAGACTTTTCCTGTTTATTTTTTGGAAACTTAAGTATTACCTCCAAAGGTGTTGTGCCACCTAACTTTTCATCAATTAATTTCATGCCTTTGTAAATTTCAGTGTTTTTATTGAAGTAATTGATGAAACTATTTTCTACCTCTAATTTTGAAATACCAATTACGCTTAAAATAATAATAAATACAGTCGTTCCAAAAATAATATTTTTTCTATCAATTGCAAAATTACCAAGAGAATACGTAAATTTTGATTTTTGATCCTTTTTTATATTGATATTTGATTTTTCAATAAAATTCAGCAAAGTTGGCAGAAGTGTAAATGTGATTATAAAAGATGTAAGCAGTCCCATTGTCATCATCCAACCAAAATCTATTATTGGTTTTATTTCACTAAATATTAAAGATAAGAAAGCGCAAATAGTTGTAAGAACAGTATAAAGTATAGGCCAATACATATTACTTGTAGTCATTAGAATGATACTGGTTTTAGTTTTATTTGGAAATTTTTTTGAGAGTTGAAGAAATCGAGTACTCATATGAATGTTCATTGCCATTGTTAGGATGAGCATCATAGCTATAAAGTTTGAGGATATAACAGTAACTTTCCATCCAACTAGACCTAAAAGCCCCATCATAATTATCACAGAAAAAAAACAACTGCTTATAGGAACAATAATCCAAATTAATTTTCTAAAGACAAACCAGAGTGTTGCAATTATAAAAATTAATACTCCAAGGCCAAATACAATTATATCATTTTTTATAAAAGTCATCATATCATCTGCAATCATAGGAATACCGCCCAAATAAATTTTACCAATATTACTAAAATTTTTTATTACTTCTCTGATCTCTAAAATATTTTCATGATTTTGTTTTTTGATCTGATCTTTATATTTTTCTAGCTCTTGCTTGTTTTTAAATATTTTATTTTTTTCCTTGGGTTTTAGATAAACAATTATTCCACTGGTTTTCCCATCTTCACTTATTACAAAATTTCTAAATACGGGACTATTTTTAATTTCTTGAAAACCTCTAATTTTATCAACATCATTATCTTTTAATGATTTAAAATTTTTTAATCTTTCTAAAAGTGGCTGATCAGTGCTATTAAGAAGAGGTATATCTAAAAGAGTGATAACATTATGAACCCAATCTAATTTTTGAATTTCTTGTTTTAGTAATAGTAAATTTTTTATGGATTCAGATGAAATCATTTCAACATTTGGAGTATAAGTTAATATTAAAAATTCTTTTGCCCCGTATCTTTCAGAGATTTCATTAAGGTATTTTAGGTCTGGATCTCCTTCAATTAAAAGGGTGTCTGATGATGCATCAAGCCTAAAATTTTTTGAGAAATAACCAAAAAAAATTAAAGAAATTAAAAGTAGAAGAAAAACTAATTTTGGTTTTTCAATAATATTTTTTTGATAAAGATTAGCTAACATTCAGTATTAGCTTATATATTTAAAACTAGTTATTTTGAATATCTTTAAATTTGGTAAACATAGCCTCAAATTCAAGCATTATATTACCTGTTGGACCATGACGTTGTTTACCTATAATTATTTCGGCTAAACTTGACACTTCATTCATTTTCGCTTGCCACTCTGCGTGCTCAACTGTTGCAGGTCTTGGTTCTTTTCTCTCTAAGTAATATGCTTCCCTATAAACAAACATAACAACATCTGCATCTTGTTCAATTGAACCAGATTCTCTCAGATCAGCTAGTTGTGGTTTTTTATCATCCCTTGCCTCAACTGCTCTAGATAGCTGAGATAAGGCAACAACAGGAACAGATAACTCCTTTGCTAGTGCTTTTAAACCTTGGGTAATCTCTGATATTTCTTGAACTCTTCCATCTTTAAAGTTAGACGCTTTCATAAGTTGAATATAGTCTATGACGACCATCTCTAAGTCATACAATCTCTTTATTCTTCTTGCTCTATTGCTCAAAGCTGCAATTGAAATTGCTGGAGTTTCATCAATATAGAGAGGCAACTCGGAAATATCTTTTGAGGTTTCAATAAATTTATCAAATTGTTCCTCCGATATTCTTCCCCTTCTTATATCATTAGATTTAATTCTAGATTGCTCAGCAAGAATTCTAGTTGAAAGTTGTTCTGAGGACATTTCTAAAGAAAAAAAAGCTATTGAGGACTTTTTACCATCATCCTGTAACTTCTTTGCGGCATTAAATGCAATATTTGTGGCTAATGCTGTTTTACCCATTGATGGTCTTCCAGCGATTATAATTAAATCTGATTTATGTAAACCTCCAAGACGATCATCAAGATCTGTTAAACCAGTAGGCACACCAACTATTCCCTCGTCATTTTTGTATGCGCTTGAAGCCATTTCAATTGTTTGTCTCATTGCTTCGTCAAATTTAATTAGTGAATTACTAAACGAACCTTTTTCAGCTAAATCAAATAATGATTTTTCAAAATCCTCAATAATTTTTTGTCCATCATTATCTATGTCATTAAGTTTTGCAGTATCAATTATATTTTCTGAAATTTTAATTAGTTCTCTTTTTACATATAAATCATAAATTAACTTTGAATATTCAATCGTTTGCCTTGAGGAAGTTGAAAATTTAGTAATTTTTACAAGATATTCAGGTAGATTTAATTCATCTTTTTCATTTTCAAAATAATTTTTTAGAGTAATAGGATTTGCTAACATACCGCTATAGATTAATTTCTCAATTGCTTTAAAAATCTTTTGATGCATTGGATCGTAAAAATTTTTATGGGCAATTATCATATTTATTTCATCAAATATTTCATTTGAAAGTAAAATTGATCCAATTACTGATTGTTCGGCCTCAATATTATTTGGATGTTCTTCTAATTTACTTTTAATGATGTTGAGTGATTGGGACATTGCAAATTTTAATTAAAAAAAAATTTTAATACAATATATAATAAGCCTGGGGAAAAAGTTGTATAATTATTTGATTTCTTCTTGAGGAATTACTTTAATTGAAATCTTGGTTTGAACCTCTGAATGAAGATTTATTTCTACTTTAAATTCACCTAGAGATTTTATTTCTTTAGTAGGTTGAATATTAGAAGGATTTATTTCCATATTATCAATCTTATGTATCAATTTAGATATTTCGGTAGGTTTTACAGACCCATATAATTCTTTATTTTCAGTGCTAAGTTTTTTTATCTCATAAGTTTTATTTCGAATTTTTTCTAAAATAACTTTAGCCTCTTTTTTCTTTTCTTGATCTTTTTTATTTAATTCTTGTTTAATTTTCTCAACTTCTTTAACATTCTCTTTAGATGCAAAAAGAGCTTTTTTTTTTGAAATTAAGTAGTTTCTTGCAAAACCTCTCTTAACATCAATTATCTCTCCAATAGATCCAATTTTTCTTATATTTTCTAATAGAACAACTTTCATTATATTAGTGCGAGATTTCTAGCTCTCTTAATTGAAAGAGATAATTCTCTTTGTTTTTTTTGACTTACCGAGGTAATTCGAGATGGGAGAATTTTACCATTTTCGGATATATACCTTTTAAGTAGTTTAATATTTTTATAGTCAACTACTGGGGAATCTTTTCCTGATAGGGGGCATTTTTTTTTAAATTTATACTTATTATTTTGAAAAACGCTTAATTTTGAAAAATTACTTTGTGAGTTTTTTTTTTTATTATTCCTCTTTTTCATTATCTTTTAATTTTTTTGTCAACTTCTTTATCTTCACTGTTTTTTTTGAAATAATTTGTGTCTAGATCAAATTTTTTAACTTTAACCGTCAGATATCTTAACAAATTTTTATCAATTCTTTCGTTTTTTTCTAGCTCTGAAATAGTTTTGCCACTAGCTTTAATTTTAAAATGTAAGTAATTGCCTTTTTTATTTTTTTTAATTAAATAAGAGAGTTGTAATAACCCCCAGTTTTCAAGCTTAACTATATCACCTTCATTTTTTTCAACAATTTTAGAATACTTTTCTTGAAGTTGTTTTAGCTGTGATGGACTAGTATCTTGTCGAGCTATAATTGTGTGTTCGTATAAGTTCATATTTATTCTTTCAAAAATGTGAGGATATACTATTATTAATTTTTAATTACAATACAAAAAATACAATATTTACTTATATATTTAATGATTTCTGTTTTATTTCCTGGTCAAGGCTCCCAATCTCCCGGGATGGCAAAAGTATTTTATGATAACTTTGATTATGTAAAGTCTTTATTTAATGAAGTGGACGATTTACTAAAAAAACCAGTGAGTAAATTTGTATTAGAAGGACCTAGGGATATACTTGATCTTACTGAAAATACACAACCAGCGATATTTTTAGTTAGTTTTAGCATTTTTAATGTTTTAAAAAAAGAGACTTCATTTAACATGAACTCTGCTAGTTACTTTGCAGGTCATTCACTAGGTGAGTACTCTGCACTAGCGTGTGCAGAAACTATATCGTTTTCTCAAACAATAAAATTATTAAAAAAAAGAGGATACGCAATGCAATCAGCAGTTCCAAAAGGTCAAGGAGGGATGTTAGTAGTTTTAGGAACAAATGTTGAAAAAATAAATGAGATATTAGAGATAAATAAAAATAAATTTACGTGTTATATAGCTAATGATAATTCAGTTGGTCAAGTAGTTGTTAGCGGAATTAATCAAGATTTAGAAAAATTTTCATCAGAATTAATTAATAATAATATTAAAAACATAAAACTTCCAGTTAGTGCACCTTTTCATTGTAAACTTATGAGTAGTGCAACAAAAATAATGGAGGAAGAAATCCGTAATGTTGAGTTTAATCCACCAAAAGTTGATATTATTTCAAATGTTACCTCGGAACCAGTAAAAGAAGTATCTGAAATTAAAAAATTATTAATTAGTCAAATAGAAAAACCTGTAAGATGGCGAGAGATAATAAATTACATGATAAATAACAATATAAATAAGTTCATAGAAATTGGTCCTGGAAAAGTACTCTCAGGATTAGTAAAAAGAATAAATAGAAAAGTAGAAACTATACAAATTAATGAATTAGATGATTTAAAAAAGATTTAAATTAATGATAGATTTAAAAGGTAGCAATATTATTCTTACAGGAGCAACTGGAGGTATAGGTAATTCTATTTTAGAGAATTTAGTTTCAAATGGCGCCAATGTTTTAGCAACAGGAACAAATGATAAAAAACTAAAGTCAATTAAAGAAAGTTACGAAAGTGTTAAAACAGAAAAGTTTGATATATCAAACCACTCCGAAATTGAAAATTTTATAAATTTAGCTAGTGATAATTTAGGTGGAAGAATTGATGTTTTGATTAATAATGCTGGTATTACTAGAGATAACCTTTCTATAAGAATGAAAGATGATGAGTGGAATGAAGTTCTAAATATTAATTTAACATCAACTTTTCTTTTATCTAAAAATGTTATTAAAAAAATGCTCAAGAATAAAAAAGGAAAGATTATTAATATAACTTCCATAGTAGGACATACTGGCAATATTGGACAAGCTAACTATACCGCCTCTAAAGCAGGAGTGGTTGCAATGTCAAAAAGTTTGGCTTTGGAATATGGAAAAAAGAATATTAATATAAATTGTATTTCTCCTGGTTTTATATCAACAGAAATGACCGATAAAATTAATAAAGAATATAAAGAAGTTTTAAAGTCCAAAATACCAATGAATAGATTTGGCACCCCTAGTGATATTGCGAATACTGTCATTTTTTTAAGCTCTAATCTTTCAGATTATATAACCGGAGAAACAATACATGTTAATGGTGGCATGTATTTTAGTTGACAAAATCAACAAAATATTTATTAACGACTTAATTTAAAGGATATAAATGTCAGACGATATTTCAAGCAAAGTTAAGAAAATAGTTGCAGACCATTTGGGTATTGATGAGGCAAAAGTAACTGACGAATCTAGTTTTATTGATGATCTTGGCGCAGATAGCTTAGATACTGTAGAATTGGTTATGGCTTTTGAGGAAGAATTTGGATCAGAAATTTCAGATAGTGATGCTGAAAAAATTCTTACAGTTGGTGATGCTGTAAAATTTATTGAAAATAAAGCTAATTAGATTTTAGTTACATATGTCCGAAAAAATCGAGGGGACGATTGTCATATTATCATCTCCCTCGGGTGCAGGGAAAACTACCCTTGTAAATAAAATTTCAAGAGAAAATAATTTTCAAATTTCTGTTTCTCATACAACAAGGAAACCACGTTCTAATGAAGTTGATGGAAAAGACTATTTTTTTGTTAGTGAATCAAAATTTAAAAAATTAATAGATAGCGATAAATTTTTGGAATATGCAAAAGTTTTCAATCATTATTATGGTTCTTCAAAGGATATTATTTTTCATAAACTTAATAGAGGACAAAATGTAATATTTGATATTGATTGGCAAGGAGCTCAACAAATTAAAAAAAAAAAACTAAGTTATAAAATAGTTACGATATTTATATTACCTCCAAGCAAAAAAGAACTTTATAATAGACTTTTGAATAGAGATAAAAATAATGAGAGAATAGCGATGGAGAGAATGAAACAATTTAATAAGGATGTTTTGCATTGGAAAGATTATGATGTAGTAGTTATAAATGATGACTTAGATAAATGTTATAAAAAAATATTGAAAATTCTTAATAATAAAAAAACCTTCAAAAACCAAAATAATCAAAAACTAATATCTTTGCACGTTGACAGTTTACTTAATTAATTTTTCATAAATCAAACATAACTTATAAAAAGTATCCTTATCCAGATTTTGTGGTCTTAATTTTACATCTAATTTTAATTCATCAACTATATTTTTGGAGTTATTAAAAAGAATATCTAGTGGTTTTTTAATCATTTTTCTTCTTTTATTAAAAAAAATATTTGTGATATGTTCAAGATTTCTTGAATTCTCAAATTCAACATAATTAGATTTTGGTTCAAATATTAATAAAGTGCTTGTAACTTTTGGTTTTGGGTAAAAACAAGATGGGTCAATATCCATAATTTTTCTAGCATTTAATTTCCATGAAGAAAATATAGACAATCTTCCATAGTTTTTTGTATTGTCTTTTGCTAAAATTCTCTCAGCAACTTCTTTTTGAAACATAAAAATTAATCTTTTAAACAAAAAATCTTTCTTATTATAACTGATAATTTTGGTAAGTATTTTGCTTGAAATATTGTATGGAAGATTTCCAAATATAATTAAATTTTTATTACTTAGACTGCTCAGATCATATTTTAAAAAATCTTCATTTATAACAACAGCATTTCTTCTAAATTTTTCATTTAGATTTTTAATTAAACTTTTGTCTTTTTCTATAACGATGAATTTTTGTGGTTTTTTTAGTATAATAGCTTCGGTCAACTTACCAGTTCCAGGTCCAATCTCTAAAACATTATCTTGTTTATTTATATTGCCGACTTCACATATTTTCTTTATGACGTTTTTGTCAATTAAAAAGTTTTGCCCTAAGCTTTTTTTAGGAATCACATCCATCAAATTCTGTTAATAAAGTCCATTGCACAGAAAATAGATGATGGATCTGAAATATTTTTATGATACATCTCATTATTTGGTCCATGATCAGGTGAAATTCTTATAAACGGTAACCCAATTGTTATATTTATAGCATTAAAATTAAATAGTGTTTTTAAAGGTGTTAAAACCTGATCATGATACATACCAACAACTACATCATATTCATCTATATTTTTTTTTATAAAAAAAGTATCTGCAGAAAATGGTCCTTTAAGATAAATCATTTCTTTCCTTAGTTTATTTATTGCAGGAATAATTATTTTTTTTTCTTCACCAATTTTATCTACTGTTTCACAATGCGGATTGAGACCCAGAACAGCAATTTTAGGTTTATGTCTAAAAGTTTTTTGATAAAAATTATTAATTGATCTTATATTTTTTACAATTTTTATTTTATTTATATGTTTTGATACATGTCTAATTGGTAAATGTGTAGTGATAGGAGAAACAGAAATTTTCTTGTTGTAAATCAACATAACTGGGTTTTTCGAACCTGTTTTTTCTGCAAGATATTCTGTAACACCTAAGAATCTTTTATTTAAAAAAGTTTTTTTTTCAACTGGTCCATTTATAAGTGCTATATCTTTATTTTTTTTAAGAATTGAAATCGACTTTTTAAAACTTTCTGAGATATACTCCCTATAATTTTTTTTTTTAACTTTTATATCAATTAAATTCAATTTATTTCTAAGTGCATTTTCAACTTCATTAATTTGATATAATTTATTTTTATAATTATTAATTTTAGCTTCTCTCTCAATAATTTTTTTATTCCCTATTAGTATTATTTTCTTTTTTTTAATTATAGTATCTTTTGATTTTAAATATTTGAACAATATTTCTAAAAAAATACTTTTAGGCTCAGCAGTAACAATAAGAAGTTTATCTATACTCATTTATGATAGAATTTTGTTTAAGCTTTTTATAATAGTTTATGGAAAAAATATTAATCTGTTTATTTTGTTCAAAAATTATTTGTTTTTTTTTCTCTTTTTCTAAATCAAACTTTTTCTTAATCTCTCTTTTCGCGTTTATTTTAATTATTAAATTTCCACTAGGAATTTTAATTGGTTTTGTATATTCACCTGTTTTTAGAGGTAAAATCTTTTCCTGCAATTCTGGTGATAGACTGCCTAAATTCACCCATCCAATTTCACCACCCTTTGAAGCAGTGTCAGAGATACTAAACTTCAAAGCGGCATTTTTAAAACCATATTTTTTTATAAACTCATTTAATTCATTTAAATTTACATCTAAATCAAATAATATTTCTGAAACATTAAGTTCGTAGATTTTTTCTTGTTGATTTTTATATCTTTTAATTTTTTTAATAATTTCTTTTTCGTCAATTTTGATTTGTTTCTTAAATTTTTCATATACTAGTGCACCCCAAAGATGCTCTAGAACAAGTTTTCTTTTTACTAATTCCAAGTTTATTCCCTCTTTTTTCAAAAAAATTATATACTCTTTTTTATTCTTAAAACCTAAACTAATATAGTTTTGCTCTATAAGTTTTGTTTCAAGATTGGATCTTTTCTCAATATTAATAAATTTATCAATCTCTTTTTTTTTTATTATTTCCTTGATCAATGAGTTTTTTGATAATTCAAGTAAATCATTTTTACTTAAATTTTTTAAATTGTTATTTGTTAATAGCAGAAACTTAACCTGATTTTCTAAATCAACATTAGTAATAATTTCATTATTAACTTTACCAACTATTTTATATTCACTTGATTTAGAGTATGTAGAAATAAAAATTAAAATAAAAAAAATAAAAAAATAAAAATTTTTTTTTGGGAGCATTACTTAAATTCTGTTGCTTGAGGTCTTAATTCTGCAAATGGAATAAATTTTAAATAAAACAATAAACTCTTATCTGGTTGAATATTTCCATCTTTATAGAATTTCTTATTATAATCTATCGAAGCAATTAAGCAGTCTGTTTTATATTGATATGTAAATTTATAAAATTCAGTAAAATCTGTCTTCAAATTTTTTGTAGCATTAAACTTGATTATATTTTCATCATTTAAATTATAACTAGTAGAGTTACTTATAGTTTCAGCATTTCCTATTTCATTATCTTCAGATAAATAATTAAAATTGGATTGAAGATTGCCAAAATCAAGATTTGTTGAAATAGATTGGTAATTTGAATTTTTAAAATCTCTATCATAAGAGAAATTATAATTAAAATCTAATTGTTGTATAGGTTTTAATTTAAGTTTACCGACAATATCAGATCTTTTTTGGTCAAGTTTGGTTTTCCTTGGTAAATTATTTCTTTTTTTATCACTTATTGAATTAGCTAATTTAAAATTAAGAATATTATTATTTTGTTTATCATCAATATCATATTCTATACCAAGTGAAATAGATCCACCTTCCTCTACATTTCTATTTGAGCCAATTCTATTTAAAGAGAATATATTGTCATAAGTTAATCTTAAATCCTTATCGGCGATATTTTTTGAATTATTGGGGCTATATCTTGTTACGAAAATTGGTTTCAAATAATTATTAAAACTATCAGTTTTTTTTATTAAAGGTAATTCGGATCTAAATAAGATGGATTGATATAAGTCTGTTGAATCTTTATCATCAGTGGGTGTACTAGTAAAAGAATTGTCGTGTTTAATTAAAAATTGATAATTATTTTTTACACCATTCTTTGATATAAAATTATTGGAATTAAAAAGAAAATCATTTGTAATTATAGCTTCATAATTATTAGTATTAAAGTTTTGTTGATATCCAGAGCTATTAAAAAAAAAGTTACCATTATAAATTTTGTCGATATTTACTTTCTTATTAAAATCAAAATTTGGAAGAATATAACGATAACGATCACTATCTCTAATTGATAAATCCTCATAAACTATGAAATTACTTTTTAAAAATGTGTCATCATCTATTCTTTTTTTAAAACTTAATTCAGATGTTAATAAACTTTCATTATTAATAATATTAGAAGAGTTAGATAAATTATGTAATTTTAAATATTCATCATTAGAAACACTTTGATATTTAAATTCGTATTCACTTCCTTTTTTAGTCTTACCATTTGATTTTGTAAAAAAATGAGAATTAGTGTTTTTTCCATCATTATTATAGCTAAAGTCAGCTATTAAATTTGAATTTTCAAACGCTTGTCTATATTCAGATTGCAAAATAAATTTATCATCAAGATACAATCTTGGTTTAAATGTAAAATCTTTATCTAAATCAATTGCTTTAAAATATGGTATATTAACCCAACTCCCATAATTATTTGAACTACCATACGTGGCAGGTAAAAATCCAGACTTTCTTTTTACTGATGGATCTGGGTGGCTAAAAAAAGGAAAATAAAAAATATTTCTATCGAAAATTTTAAGCCAGGAATTTTTGTAATTAAAAGTTTTTTTAATTTTATCATGAGTAAACTCTTCAGTTTCAAGTTGCCATCCTGGACATGTCTTATTTTCAGTATTACATGTAGTAAAAACTGTTTTATAAATTTTTGTTTCTTTATTATTTGAAGTTGCAGCTCTGCCTTTTAGTATTGGATCATTATCCGAATTTCCAAAATAATTGTCTACAAATTCTATTTTTAGCTCTTTTCCAAGAATTTCTTTATTTATTAAATCAATTTTAGAATTCTCAAAAAAATATATATTATTTTTGTTATCTATAACATTAACTTTTTTTGATGATATTACTTCAGTATTTAAATTTAATTTAAAACTGTCCTCCATATTATAAATATTTCCTTGATTATCATAAATTGTGGTCTCATAATTTGAGAAAATATCTTGTGAAACTCTATCATAAAACATGTTTTTTGATAAAATTTCATATTTATTTTCAATTATTATTTTTGTTACCCCTTTTGTAGTTAAAGTATCTATTATTTGGTTATAAATAGCTTCTTCAGAATTAATTTTTAAATTTTTTATTTTATCTGAAAATATTACATCTCCACTTAGAGAAATTTCTTGCTTGTTCTTATCATAAACTGAGTTATTTCCTTCTATAAATAATTTTTTTTCTTTAATTGTTGCTTTGGTATTAATAGACTTTATGATTTTGTTGTTGTCTAAAATTTTAATATTATCTGCGTAAATTTCAATATCATCAGCAAATAAATTAAAATTAATTAATAAGAAAAAAACTGAGTACAGAAAAAATTTAGTTTTCATTAATTCTTATCCCTCCTAAAATACAAATAAGAAATAAAATTAGGTGTGGCAACCATATTGATAAAGCTATTGGAATTGTTTCGTTTGAGCCAAATAAACTTGAAAAGTAATTTATATAATAAATTAATACAGAGACAGAAACTCCCACAATAATAATAAAAAATTTTGTTTTTATGAAAGTAAATTTCATCATTATTAATAATCCTAAAATAGTCATTAACAAATAAAATATAGGAAGACTGTATAGTTTATTTATGTGTACATTAACGTCAATTGTTGAATATCCAATTTTTGAGTAATTAGATAATAACAAATTTAATTGATAAATATTTAATGAATTAAGATTTGAGAATAAGTTTGAAATTATTTCTCCATCAAAAGATGAAATATATTTTATAGTTTCATATTTACTACTGCCTGATAGTTTATCTGTTATATATACTTTACTTAGTAGCCAAGTTTTATTAGATATATCAGCACTTTCAGCAGTGATTATAATTATATTATTGTTTTGAGTAGATTGAGTTATTGTTATGTCTTCAATATAATTTTTTTTGAATTTTTTTGCATGAATGATGTTTGAAGATTCGTCTATTTCTTCTTTAATCCAAAGGCCATTTTCATTTACAACAGCAAGGTACTCATTTTCAGACGAAAATTTATTTTTTAAATTCAAGTAATGATTTTTAAAATTTGAGGAGAATGTATAAAAGATTAATATTATAAATGCTCCACAAATAATTGTACACAGCGATAATAAAGACAGAATTTTTAAGTTATCAATTCCATGATTCTTAAATATTTCTATTTCATTTTTTTCACTTAAATGGATATAAAAAAATTTTACTGCAATTAAAAATACAAAAGGAAACAGCTCAAATAATATGGACGGTGAATTCAGAAAGGTAAGTAACACTGGATATTTAATTCCAACATCATAGCTTTCAAAAAATTTTAATTCTTCAAAAAAATTTAAAATAAAACTTAATCCCAAAAAAATTATAGAAATTAAAAAAAAATTTTCAAAAAAAACTTTTGCTATGTATAGTTGATATTTTTTAAACATTATAGATGTTTTAATTTAAATTTAGTTTTAAGTAAAATTGATAAATAGAATATTGCAACAAAGATTATCGGCGCAGAAAGAACAAAAAAATCATTAATTAAATTTTGAGTTAAAAATTTTGATCCTATTTGAGAAATTAAAATAAATATAAAGCCTATAAAAAAAACAAAAAATTTATAATATTTTAAATATTTATTTGATTTAGGTTTAATTAAAAGGCTAGATGAGATAAGAGATAAAATTAGAATATAAAAAGGAATAACAGTACGTTTGTAAATTTCTTCTGAAATAGATTCAATTTTTCTTGGACAAATTCTGTTATCCATTTTTTGTTTTTTATAAAAATCATGAATACAGTAAAATAAATTTATAGATTTAACTTGTTGAACTTTTTGATGAGTTACAGTCTTTGGCGAAAAATTTGTAAGATTATATTCAGTTTCTTTAAAATTCATATTATAGAAATTATTTTCTTTTGAATTAATTATACTTCCGTCAAATAACTTAATAATAAACTGATTATTTTTTTTTTGTATTTTTCCTCTTTCTGCAACGGTTATCTTTGATGAATTATTACTTAATTTTTCGTTAATATATATCTTCTCTATATTACCCTCTTGGTCATAACTATTTAGAA
This sequence comes from uncultured Pelagibacteraceae bacterium, assembly GCA_902634885.1. Lineage (GTDB taxonomy): Bacteria > Pseudomonadota > Alphaproteobacteria > Pelagibacterales > Pelagibacteraceae > Pelagibacter. Next base: position 82,790 of record CACPLR010000001.1, read on the forward strand.
ATATTGTTAAATTTTTGAAAACATTTATGAATTTTTTTTCTGTTAATAAAGAAGGAAAAAAATCAACATTTGAATTTTTTAAATAAATTCTTCCAAGATTTTGACTTAAAGGTACAAGATAAAGACTTAAAAATAATTGAAAAATTATAAAAAAAATAGAAAGTTTAAATATAAAATTAATAACACTTATTTTTTTTATACCGTTGGTCCAAAAAACTAAAATTTCATTGTTATTTTCGTATTTATTAATTATGTAAAAACATGAAATAAAAAAAATAAAAATTAAAATTCTACTAAAAATTTTCGGTAGACTTAAAATTGAGTATGTAAAATATACTCTTAAACTGTGACCGTCTTCAGATACTATATCTAAGAAATTTACTGCCTGAATTACCCAAATTATTAAAGCAATACTTAAAGAAGCAGCTAAAAAAAAATAAATAATGTCTAGGGAGAGTTTCCTATATAGCAATTTATTCATTGAAATTTTATTTTTTATAAATATACAACATTATCTATTTAATAATTCTAAAATATGAAGTTAAAAATAAATTTTCTGACTAAAATTCCAAAAGGGAATGCAAAAAACGAGCTTATTTTTATAAATAATAGAAATTTTAAGCATAAAACATTAAACCAAAAAGAGATTATACATAACGAACTATTTAAAGAGAAAAAAATAATACAAAGAAATCATGAAGAAGGTAACTACATTCTAATTAATTGTATTGATCAAAAAAAGTCATCAGATTTTGAAAATATAGGGTCAAAGCTTTTTGATTTTCTCTCAACTAATAAGATTGAAAATATTTTTTTTAATTTAAGTCTACTCAAAATTACAAACGTACAAATTGAAAGAATTTTACATGGGGCAACTCTAAAATCTTATTCCTTTGAAATTTATAAAACCAAAAAAAAAAATAATAGTAACTTTATAAATATTAATATTGTAGGGAAGAACAGTAAAAGTGCACTTAGAACCAAATTGGATGCTCTTACCGAGGGTATATTTTTAACAAGGGATTTGGTATCTGAGCCAGGAAATATATTACACCCTGATGAGTATGCAACAAGAATAGCAAAGTTAAGAAAGTTAGGAATTAAAGTTACGATTTACGATAAAAAAAAATTAAAGCAACTGGGATGTGGTGCTTTGTTAGGTGTTGGACAAGGAAGTATACGGGGCTCTTATCTTGTTACAATGGAGTGGAAAGGTACTTCTGCTAAATCTAAACCCTTAGCTTTTGTAGGAAAAGGAGTTTGTTTTGATACTGGTGGTATTTCGTTAAAGCCTGCAAAATTCATGGAGGATATGACTTACGATATGGCTGGTTCAGCAGTTGTAGTTGGTTTGATGAAAAACTTTGCACTTAGAAAAGCAAAAATTAATGCAGTTGGAGTAGTTGGACTTGTTGAAAATATGCCTGGAGGAAATGCTCAAAGACCAGGTGATATAGTTAAGTCTTATAGTGGCAAAACTATTGAAGTATTAAACACTGATGCAGAAGGAAGATTAGTTTTAGCAGACGCTCTTACTTTTACTGAAGAAAAATTTAAACCTAATTTAATCATTGATCTTGCAACACTTACCGGCGCAATCATAGTAGCTTTAGGTTCTGAGTATGCAGGATTATTTTCAAATAATGATAAGCTTTCAAAACAATTATATGAAGCTGGTGAAAAAGTAGAAGAAAAAGTATGGAGAATGCCGCTGCATCAAAACTATGATAAATTAATTAATTCTAAAAATGCAGACATGCAGAATATTAATTATGTTGGTGGCGCAGGATCAACTACAGCCGCACAGTTTCTTCAAAGATTCATAATAAACAAAACGCCTTGGGCTCATTTGGATATAGCTGGAATGTCATTTTCAAAATATGCAGGAGCGTTAAATTCTGGAGGTGCAACTGGTTACGGAGTTAGATTATTGAACAAATTTGTAGAGGAAAACTATGAGTAATATTGAGCAAACACTTTCAATCATTAAACCTGACGCAGTAGAAAGAAGTTTACAGGATGAAATAAAACGAGAATTTTTAAATAAAGGATTTGAAATAAAAAAAGAAAAAAAAATTCATATTTCTAAACAAGAGGCTGAACAATTTTATAAAGTTCATGAAACAAAACCTTTTTATAATGATCTTTGTTCATACCTTTCTTCAGGCCCTATAGTTGTTATGGAATTAAGTAGAGAAAATGCTGTTTTAGAGAATAGAAAGTTAATGGGTGCAACAAATCCTAAGGATGCGGAAGAAGGTACGCTTAGAAAAAAGTATGGTATTTCAATAGATAAAAACTCAGTTCATGGCTCTGATAGCACTGAAAATGCTAAAATTGAATTAGACTTTTTCTTTAAAGACTAGACTTTTTTAAAAACCTTTCAATTGCAGCTGGATAAAGTTTATGTTCAATTTTTAAAACTTTTTTAGCTAAAGTTTTTTCTGTATCAGATTTAAAAATTCTAACTTTTTTTTGTAAAATAATTTTTCCAGAATCTAATTTAGGAGTAACCAAATGAACTGTTGCTCCCGTAAATTTTTCTTTATTTTCAATCGCTCTTCTATGAGTATTTAAACCTTTATATTTTGGTAATAGGGAAGGATGAATATTTAATATAGGATTCTTAAACTTGCTAATGAAATTTGATGATAAAATTTTCATAAATCCAGCTAAACAAATTAAATCAATTTTATATTTTCTCGAATATCTCAATATTTTTAATTCTGCTTGTTTCTTCTTAGAATAATTTATTACATGATATTTAATCTTATTTTTTTTTGCAAATTCTAAACCTTTTGATAATTTATTATTAGTGATTATTAGATTTATTTTAATTTTCGATTTCTTTATTTTTGAATATTTGATTAAAGAAGCTAGATTACTCCCTCTCCCAGAAATAAAAATAGAAATATTCAAATTTCTACCAATTAATTGTTCCACTTAAATTTATTTTTTTTTTATTTTTTGAAATTTTCCCTATAACATAAGGTTTATATTTTTTATCAAAAGATAGCTTTACTTTATTGAGATTTTTTTTATTTATAATTACACAGAAACCAACACCACAATTAAATGTTCTTAACATTTCCCTGTTTGATACCCTCGAATTTTTAAGCCATCTAAAAATTTTTTGAGTTTTAATTTTACTTAAATCTATGTTTGCACATAAATTATTTGGAATAACTCTTTTAATATTATCTTCTATTCCACCACCAGTTATGTTAGCACAACCATTGATAAGGTTTTTTTCTATTAGTTTCATAATTTCTTTTACATAAATTTTTGTTGGTTTTATCAATTCTTTTTTAAGATATTTATTTTTATTTATTTTAATTTTTTTAACTTTTAAAACTTTTCTGACAAGTGAATAGCCATTAGAATGTATACCATTTGATGGTATAGCTAAAATCAAATCATTATTTTTTATTTTATTAATTAGAATATTTTTTTTTTCAACTAAACCAACTGAAAAACCTGCAAGATCAAATTTTCCTGGTGAATAAGTACCTGGCATTTCAGCAGTTTCTCCCCCTACAAGATTACAATTTGATAACTCACATCCCTTAACAATACCTTTGATAATTTCTTTCATTTTTTTTAAATTAATTTTGTCTATTGAAATATAATCTAGAAATAAAAAAGGTTTTGCACCTTGAACAATCAAATCATTTACACACATCGCAACAAGATCTATGCCAATTGTGTTAAATTTTTTAATTTCATTTGCTATCTCTAGTTTTGTTCCTACCCCATCTGTGCTTGTTACAATGTGAGGATTTTTAAAGTTTTTAGGTATGCTTGAAATTGCACCAAATCCCCCGATATTCTTAAAATCACCACTTTTCTTTGTTTTTTTTGTTAAATTAGAAATGAAATCTATAAATTTATCTGCATTCTTTATGTTTACTCCGCTATTTTTATATGTGAATTTTTGCGATTTCATAAATTATTAACAATGACTTTATCTAAAAAAATATACAATTATCTATACATTTTTTTTTTAGTTTTAATTATTGTTATTAGTGAGTTTTCCACAAATTTTGCAAAAGCTAAAACTTTTGTAATTAACGACATAGAAATTCAAGAAAAATACGATTTAAATTTTAATAAAATAAAGGTGGTTGATAAAGCCTTCAAAAAAGCTTTTAAAATATTAATTTCAAAAATTTTACAAAGTGAAAACAAAAGTATTTTCAGATCCATTGAAATTAACCAAATCAAAAGTTTTGTTGAAGGTTTTTCACTAATGGAGGAAAAATTTGTAGATGACAATTATCAAGCAAAAATAAACGTTGATTTTAATAAAAAAGATTTAATTAATTATTTTAATTCAAAAGGGATTATTACATCATCCATAAACCCAATAGATGTCATGATACTGCCTATATTGATAGATTTAAAAAATAATCAAATATTTTCATATTCAAATAATCCTTTCTTTCTGAATTGGAACTTAAATAATAAAAAATTTCATCAAATAAATTATGTCTTACCCAACGAAGATATTGAAGATTTTTCAATAATTAGAAAAAATATAGGCGATATAGAAAATTATAATTTTAATGAAATATTTAATAAATATAATGTTAAAAATCGAATTTTACTTGTTTTATTAAATCAAGATAACCTGCTTAAAGTTTTTTCTAAATTAAATTTAGAAAACAATGAGATGTATATAAATAAGAATTTTAAAGATGTAAGTATGAAAAACCTAGACCAGATAAATGATATAATTTTAGATTTGAAAAATGATTATGAAAATAAATGGAAATCATTAAACGAAATTAATACGTCAATAATTCTTCCTATTAGATTATCTGTAGATTCAAATAATTTTTTACTTTCAAATAATTTAGAAAATTATCTAAATGAAGTAGATTTAATTTCAAATTATAAAATTGAAAATTTTAATAGTAAACAAATTATATATAAAATTATATTTAATAGTACTCCAGATAAGTTTTTAAAAATTATGAAAAATGCAAAATTCAAAATTGATACCTCTAAAGATGTTTGGGAATTACAATGAGCGAACTGAACCAATTATTACTTGATTTTGGTCATAATATTGAATTCAACGAACATGATTATTATGTATCAAGGAGTAATTACTTAGCTTTTAATTTAATTCAAAATTGGCCAAAATGGGAAAAAAAAATACTCAATATTTCTGGAGATACTTTTTCAGGAAAAACGCACCTGGCTAAAATTTTTCAATATAAAAGTAATGCTTTATATTTGAGACATAGTGATATTAACGAGGAAGTATTCAAAAAAATTAAGTTAAATGAATCTATCATTATTGATGATTTTGAAAAAATTAAAAATGAAAATTTATTATACTCTTTATTTAATTTGGTTTATCAAGATAATAAGTACTTATTAATTTTATCAAATAGAACAATAAGTAAGATTGATTATAATCTTGATGATTTAAATTCCAGAGCAAAAAATTGTATATTTGCCCAAATTGAAAATCCAGATGATGATTTAATTTTTGCAATAATTGTAAAAAGTTTTTCAGATAGACAAATCAAATTAGAAAAAAAGTTACTAGAATTTATTATAAAAAGGATAGAGAGATCTTATGGTAAAATTTACGAATTTATATATAAGGTTGACGAATTGAGTTTAAAAAAAATGAAACCTATAAATTTAAAAACAATTAGAGAAATACTGTAAATTGAATAAATATAGAACACATACATGCGGAGAACTAAATATCTCTAATAGAGGTCAAAAGATTATTTTATCTGGATGGATTAATAAGAAAAGAGATCATGGAAATCTGCTATTTATTGACTTAAGAGACAATTACGGCCTTACCCAATGTGTCGTAGATAATGAAAATAAAGTATTTAAAGAAATAGAAAACCTTCCATTAGAAACTGTAATAAAAATAACTGGGAAAGTAATTGAAAGAAACAAAGATACCATTAATGAAAATTTATCAACAGGTGAAATAGAAATTTCAATTATTGATTTTGAAATTTTAGGACAAACAAAAGAACTCCCAATGCCAGTTTTTTCAGATCAAGAATATTCAGAGGAAATTAGACTTAAATACAGATTTTTGGATTTAAGAAGAAAAAAAATTCATCAAAATATTATTCTTAGATCAAAAGTGATTTCGTTTATTCGATCTGAAATGAATAAGTTAGGATTTTTAGAATTTCAAACACCAATATTAACATCTTCTAGTCCAGAGGGCGCTAGAGATTTTTTAGTCCCAAGCAGATTAAATCCAGGGAAATTTTATGCATTACCTCAAGCTCCTCAACAGTTTAAACAATTAATAATGGTATCAGGATTTGATAAATATTTTCAAATAGCGCCGTGCTTCAGAGATGAGGATGCAAGAGCCGATAGAAGCCCAGGTGAATTTTACCAATTGGATTTAGAAATGTCATTTGTTGAACAGAAAGATGTCTTTGATGTGGTAGAAAAATTGATGGTTAAAGTTTTTCAAAACTTTTCAGATAAAAAATTACTTTTTCAGACTTTTCCAAAAATTTCCTATTCTGATGCTAGGTTGAAATACGGATCTGATAAACCAGATTTAAGAAATCCGCTTGTTATTTCTGATGTTACAAAATTATTTGAAAGGGATGATATCAGTTTCGAAATATTTAAAAATTTAGTCAAGAAAGGTTCAATTGTAAGATCTATCGTGACTAAAAATACAAAAGATAAACCAAGAAGTTTTTTTGATGGAATAGATAAATGGGCAAAGGAACAAGGTTCATCAGGTCTTGCTTATTTTACTTTAGAAAAAAATGATAAAATAATTGGAAAGGGACCAGTAGGTAAATTTTTTTCAGAAGAATCGCTCCTAGAATTAATGAAAATCACAAATGCGGAAATAGGGGATACTGTTTTTCTTTCTTGTGGTAAACAAAGTGACGTTGAAAAAATTTTATCAATTGCTCGAACTAGAATAGCAGAGGAGCTCAAAATTATTAAAGAAGATTATTTTGCATTCTGTTGGATAGTGGATTACCCAATGTTTGAAATAGACGAACAAACCAAAAAAATAAGTTTTAGCCACAATCCATTTTCAATGCCACAAGGAGATATTAAAAACTTAGATTTAACAGATCCTCTTTCTCTAAAAGCTTATCAATATGATATTGTATGCAATGGTATTGAGTTATCATCTGGAGCGATTAGAAATCATATACCTGAATTAATGTATAAGCTATTTGATATAGCTGGTTACTCCAAGAAAGATGTTGAAGAAAAATTTAGTGGAATGATAAATGCATTGAGTTATGGTGCACCACCTCATGGAGGTATTGCCCCGGGTATAGATCGAATAGTGATGCTTTTAGCTGATGAAAAAAATATTCGGGAAGTTACTATGTTTCCCATGAACCAAAATGCACAAGATTTAATGATGAATGCACCATCTACAATCAGCGATGATCAATTGAAGGAATTAGGCTTTATCGTTAAGAAAAAAACTTAATTATTTTTTACCTTTAAGATTTATTCTAATATCTGAAAGATCGACTAATTTTCTTTTATAATCACTTCTTACAAATCCCTTACTTGTTATATCTTTAACTAGCTTCAAGAATTGATTTTGATCTTCGGAGTTCTCATTATTCAAATCATCTATTTTTTCTGATCCCCCAATAGATGGAGTATGTGCCAGATCTTCTCTATTAAGATAAGATATTGCCAATTCTCTAAATATATAATCTAAAATTGAGCTCGCACTTAAAATTCTGTCATTTCCATGAACTTTTCCTGATGGTTCAAATTTTGTTTCTACATAAGCATTAACAAACTCATCAAGAGGAACCCCATACTGCAGACCTAAGGAAATTGCTATTGCAAAGTTATTCATGAGAGCTTTTACTAACTCACCTTCTTTGCTTGTATCAATAAATATTTCACCTATTTTTCCATCCTCATATTCACCAGTATGAAGATACACTTTGTGATCACCTATCGTTGCCTTTTGAATATATCCTTTTCTTCTATCTGGCATACTAAACCTTTTTCCAAGTTTTTCGTTTAGATTGCTTTTAAAGTTTTCACCTATTTTATTATCTATATTTGAACCATTCTGCGGAATTGGAGCTCTAATTGATTTATCAATTATATTTACTTTATTAGTTTCTATTTTTTCTAAATTTTTTGTTTTTCTATTATCAAGTTTAATGTCCAGTATCTCAAATTTTCCCTCCTCATTTTTTTCTAAATTTTGTAAGTTTTTCTCGTTCACATCATCTAAATAGTGACTAACTTTGAAGCTACAAGTGTAATATGTCTCAACTAAATATTTTGCCATTAAATTCCCTCATTAAAATTGAATCTTATTAAATTATGTATATACAAATTAATGTTATAGTCTAATTTAAATTTTACAATTTAAAATTGAAAAAATAACTAATTTTTTATGTTGAAACTTTTTAAGGAAATTTTCACTTGGTGGAATGGTCAGACATTTGGAACTAGACTGCAGACAATTTTTTTTGGAAAATTGGTTGGTGAGGATGAATTAGGGAATAAATATTATCAAAATAAAAAAGGCAAACGGTGGGTAATATATAATGGAGAGGTTGAAGCATCAAAAATACCAGATGATTGGTACTCATGGATGCATCATACAAATAATAAAATTGAAAATTCACATAATTTAAAAAAATTTAAATGGCAAAAAAACCATTTACCAAACCAAACAGGGACAACAAACGCTTACAATCCTAAAAATAATAAAAATGCAACTGAAAAAAAGTATAAATCTTGGCAAGGTTAGTATTGCTTTAACTTTTATTCTGTTGTTTCAAATAATTTTCTTAAAGGCAAATTCAGAAACTAATACATATGGTGAAAAGTTCGCAGAAATATTAGTTTTGGATAAAGTAAGTTCTAAAACAACAAAATTAAAGCTAACAATCGGGGAAGAATTATTTTTTCAAAATCTAAACATAAATATTCAAAAATGCCAAAATTCAAAATTTGATGACGATCCTGAAGTAACAGCATTTATGCAAGTTATTGATTTGAAAAATAAAGATAAGGATAAGGTTTTTGTGTTCAATGACTGGACATTTGCATCCAGTCCATCAATAAGACCTTTTGATCATCCTGTATATGATATATGGTTAAAAAAGTGCTATTCCTAAATTAATTTTTCTTTATCAAGCCAACTTACATTAAAGTCAGAATTAATAAATTTTTCATGATTTAGTAAAGTTTTATGTAAATTTATTGTAGTAGTTATACCCTCAATTACGAATTCATCGAGAGATCTATTCATTCTTTGTATTGCCTCAGTTCTATTTCTTCCATGGCAAATTAATTTACAAACCATGCTGTCATAATAGGGGGTAACCTTATAACCCTGAAAAATTGCACCGTCTACTCTAGTTCTAAAACCAGAGGGCTGGTGACACATTCCAATTAATCCAGGAGAGGGTTGAAAGTTTTTACTTGGATCCTCAGCATTTATTCTGCATTCAATAGCATGTCCTCTTGGATTAACATCATTTTGACTTAATGCTGTTTCACCTGTGTAGGCTATGTTAATCTGTTCTTTGATTATATCTATACCTGTAACCATTTCTGTTACTGGATGCTCAACTTGAACTCTCGTATTCATTTCTAAAAAATAGAATTTTCCCTCTTCGTAGATGAATTCAACTGTGCCTGCACCTTCGTATCCTATTTGACTTACCATCTTTACAGTTTTGTTAAATAAATCTGATCTGATTGTATCTGTTAAAACTGGGCTTGGGGTTTCCTCTATTAATTTTTGATGTCTTCTCTGCACTGAGCAATCTCTTTCATGTAAGTGAACAGTTCTATTTTTTCCAGATAAAACTTGAACCTCAATATGTCTTGGATTTTGAAAAAATTTCTCAATATAAACTTCATCATTTCCAAAAAATTTTTTTGCCTCTAATTTTGCAGTTAAAAATAAATTCTCAAAATCATTTTCATTATTTACTATTTTCATACCTTTTCCACCGCCACCACCTGCAGCTTTTATTAGAACTGGAAAACCAATATTTTTAGATAATTTTTTAGCTTCTTTAATATCTGAAACACCACCTTCAGAACCTTCAATAACTGGTAAACCATATTGTTTAGCAATTTTTTTTGCTTGAATTTTATCTCCCATTTTACTTATCAAGCTAGAAGATGGACCTATGAACTTAATAGTATTATCCTCAAGGATTTTAGCAAATTCAGCATTTTCAGATAAAAAACCATATCCTGGGTGTACGGCTTCAGAATTAGTTAATTCTATCGCAGACATTATTGCAGGAATATTTAAATAACTATTTGATGGTTGATGAGGACCCACGCAAATACTTTCATCTGCTAATCTTACATGCATACTATCTCGATCAACATCAGAATGAATTGCAACTGTCGATATACCCCATTCTTTGCATGCCCTGATAACTCTGACTGCAATTTCTCCACGATTTGCAATCAGAATTTTTTTAAACATATTAATCTAAAATTGCTATAGTTTGTCCAAACTCAACAGGCTGACCATCCTCAACACAAATTTCTTTTATTGTTCCATCCATTGGGCAGGGCACATGATTCATAGTTTTCATTGCCTCAACAATCATTACAGTATCACCCTTCTTAATTTTTCTTCCTTTTTCAACAAATTTTTTACCTCCTGGTTCAGGTGCCAAGTATGCAGTACCAATAATTGGTGATGTAATTTTTGTTCCACTTATTTCAGATGAGTTGTTTTCAGTTCTTTCTATCTCTTGTTTTGAAGTATTTGTGATGACAGGAGTTGAACCGACTCCTTTTGATTTTGAAACTTTAACTTTTAAATCTTTTTCAGTATATTCAATTTCTGTAAGATTAAATTCATCCAAATAATCATTTAATTCTTTAATAATATTCTTATTTATTTTCATTTTTTAAAAGCTCATGCATTGAATTTATGGCCAAAATATAGCCGTTTATTCCAAGTCCACAAATAATTCCAGTTACAACACCACTTATCATTGACTTATGTCTAAATTCCTCTCTTTTGTAAATGTTTGATATGTGCACCTCGATTTTAGGTTTTTTAAATACATCTAATGCATCTCTTATAGCCACAGATGTATGACTGTAAGCTGCAGCATTAATAATAATACCATCGTAATTATCAACACTATTTTGTATTAAATTTACAATTTCACCTTCTATATTCGATTGTTTTATTTCCAAATTTAAATTTAATTCTTTGGCCTTTTCATAACAAATCTCGATTAAGTGATTGTAGTCTTTGCTTCCATATTGAGATTGTTCTCTTTGACCTAATAGATTAAGATTAGGTCCATTAATAATTATTATTTTGCTCACTAAAAACTTATAATATATGAGAAAAAAAAATAAAATAAAAATAACAGTAAACGGTAAGCAAACTATTATAAATTCAAACTTTTCATTAAAAAATCTTGTTGATAAGTTAGAAATACCCCTAAACAAAATTGCAATAGAATATAACAGAGAAATTATTGATAAAAAAAAGATAAAAAAAATTCTTCTTTCTAAAAACGATAAAGTAGAAATTGTCCATTTTATAGGAGGAGGCTAATGAAAAATAAAGATAAATTCATAATTGCAAAAAAAAATTATTCCTCAAGACTAATCGTAGGTACAGGAAAATATAAATCTATGAAGGAGTGTGCTAAAGCTATAAAAATTTCAGGTGCGGATATTGTTACGGTTGCAGTAAGAAGAGTAAATATAACAGATAAAAATAAACCTTTGCTGATGGATTACATAAACCCAAAAAAAATTACTTATCTTCCAAATACTGCAGGATGTTTTAGTTCAGATGAGGCTTTAAGGACACTTAGGTTAGCAAGGGAAATTGGAGGATGGAAATTAGTAAAACTTGAAGTTTTGGGTGATAAAAAAACATTATTTCCAGATGTAATTGAAACGCTAAAATCTACAGAAGTTTTAACAAAAGAAGGATTTAAAGTTATGGTTTATTGCAACGATGATCCTTTGATGGCAAAAAGGTTAGAAAATGCTGGAGCGTGTGCAATAATGCCTTTAGCAGCACCAATAGGCTCAGGTTTAGGTATTCAAAATAAAATTAACTTGAAAATTATCAGACGTCAAACAAAGCTTCCTGTTATTGTGGATGCAGGTATAGGGCAAGCATCTGATGCAACTCAAGCAATGGAACTAGGTTGTGATGGCGTATTAATTAATACAGCAATAGCTAAAGCTAAAAACCCTTATGAGATGGCAGAAGCAATGAAATATGCTGTAATATCTGGAAGAAAATCTTTTCTCTCTGGAAGAATAAATCCAAATTTATTTGGATCAGCATCAACTACAAATAGTGGAATTATTTAATTTTCTTCTTTACAAATTTTCTTTTTTTAAATTTTCTTTTTTTAAAAGATTTTTGAACATTTGAATTTAAACTTTCTAGTTTAACAACAGCTTTCTGTAAATTTTCAATTTTTTCAATTTTTTCTAATAATTTTCCAGATTTTGAATTAAACTCTATTAAGTATTCAGATAAATTCAAATCTTCAGAATGAATAATATTAATTTTTATTTTATTTTTTTTCTCAAAGTAATTTAAATCCTCTAGAAATTGATTTTCTATAAATTCTGAAATCTTATTATTTATTTTTAAATTAATAATTTTTGAACCATTTTCCAAAGATTTTATTTCAATTAATTTAATAATTTTTTGTGCAAAAGTTTCATTTGTTAGTTTTATTGACCATTTTATATTGCTTTCTCTTAGTCTCTGTCTTGACATTTCTAAAAGGCCAAAATTACTTATCCTACCTATTTGAATTCTTGCTCTATCATTTCGACACTTTTCTTTTAATTTTCTCTCAACTTGCCTTCTATTTCCAAAATTTAACATATCAATAAAGTCAATTATTATTAGTCCGGATAAATCTCTAATTTTAATTTGTCTTGCTATTTCCTCTGCAGCTTCGAGATTTGTATCTAAAGCAGTGCTTTCAATATTTCTTTGTTTTATTGATTTCCCAGAATTGACATCTATTGAGACCAAAGCTTCGGTAGGATTTATTACTAAATAACCTCCAGAGCTAAGTTTTACCTCTGTTTTAAAGATTTCAAAAAGTTTTTTTTCAATATTTTCTTTAAAAAATAATGGTCGTTTATCTCTGTACTTTTTTATTTTTTTTAATTGTTTTGGCATCATTAATTTCATATAGTTTTTTGCTTTTTGGTAGCCTTCATTACCTTCTACGATAATACTTTGTGTATCATCGTCGTACATATCTCTAATAATTCTTTTAATAATATCACTTTCTTGATGGATAAGAGATGGAGCTAAAGAATTCATTGCACTACTTTTAATCGAGTCCCAAACTGTAATTAAATTTTTAAGATCTCCTTCAATTTCATTTTTTGATTTATTTGATCCTGCAGTTCTGACAATTATTCCCATCTCTTTTGGAATTGCTATTTCATTAAGAATATTTCGAATTTTTTTTCGATCTCCAGGATTAAATATTTTTCTTGAAATACCACCTCCCTTGGCTGTGTTGGGCATTAACACAATATATTTTCCTGCAATGGATATGAATGTGCTAAGTGCAGCTCCTTTTAAACCTCTTTCATCTTTTAAAACTTGTACTAAAATTACTTGATTTGGTTTTATTACTTCTTGAATTTTATATCTCTTTGAGGGAAATCTTTTTTGTATTTTTTCATGTTTTTTTTCTTCTATTGACTCATCTTTTTTTTCAACTGGATCTTCAATTTTAATTTCTTCTTCACCATCTAAAATTTTATTCTCTATATTTTCACTCTCTTTAGATAATTCTTCTCTAACTTTTTCCTCCTCTTTTTTAATTTTTTCTAAATCACTTTGGGGTAACTGATAATAATCTGATTGAATGTCATTAAATGACAAAAATCCGTGTCTCTCTCTCCCAAAATCAATAAAGGCAGCCTGCAAAGATGGCTCAATCCGACTTACTTTTCCAAGATAAATATTATTTTTTATTAATGTGTTGTTGATACTTTCATATTCGTAATCTTCAATATGATTTTCATTTTTAAGTACGACTCTAGTTTCATTAGGATGCGATGCATCAATGTATAAATTTTTTGACATAAATTTTGATTTGTTTTCATTAGTTTATTTGTAAATTCGGTGCCACAACAATACCAAATTCGTTAACTAAGATAAACATAAATGAGTTCAATAATAAAAAAAGTTGTATCCCTATCAATATTGACAATTTTGGTAACTTTGATTGGTATATTTTCAATTTTATGGATTTATTCAAATAAACTACCAGATTATAAATTCTTAAAAAATTATAAACCTCCTGTATCCAGCAAACTATATTCAGGTAATGGGGTATTGGTTAGTGACTTTTCATCAGAGAAGAGAATATTCGTACCATATGAAGCTATACCAAGAGTAGTTATAAACTCTTTTTTATCTGCTGAAGATAAAAACTTTTTCTATCATCCTGGAGTAGATGCAAAAGGAATTGTCCGAGCTATTAAGAATAATATCAGGAATGCTCTAAAATCAAAAAGGTTGGAGGGAGCATCGACAATAACCCAGCAAGTCGCTAAAAACTTTTTGTTATCAAATGAAGTAAGTTTTGACAGAAAAATTAAGGAGGCAATTTTAGCATTTCGAATTGAAAGGGCTCTAAGCAAAGAGAGAATTTTAGAACTCTATTTAAATCAGATATATTTAGGTGAGGGAAGTTACGGAATAGCTTCAGCCAGCTTGAGGTATTTTGATAAATCAATAAATGAATTAAAATATTCAGAAGCAGCTTTATTAGCAGCGCTACCAAAGGCTCCAAGCAGATATAATCCATATAAAAATATAAAATTAGCTAAATACAGAAGAGATCTTGTTTTAAAAAATCTTTATGAAAATCAATACATTAATAAAAATTTATTAAATGAATTAATAAATACAGATATTAAACTTAGTAAAAGACAAAGAATATATTTAGAGGACTCTAGATATTATGTTGAAGATGTAAGAAAAAATGTAATTGATACATATGGTTTTGATAAAGTTTACAAACAAGGATTTAATATTAAAACTCCAATAAATTTAAAATTACAAACTACAGCCACAGTAGCATTGAGGAAAGGTTTGGAGCAATATGATAGAAGGCGAGGTTGGAGAGGTTCTCTAGCAAATAAAAAAATTAGTAAAAATTGGAATAAAGATTTAGATAAATTTAAGTTAGAAAAATCTTTGGGATGGAAAATTGCAATAATAAAAAAAATAAATAAATTTGAAATAAATATTGAAACTTCAGATAATAAAAATGGTAAAATTAAATTCGAAAACTTATCTTGGACAAGGAAAAATATTGAAGAGTTATTTAAAATTGGAGATTTAATATATGTAAAAAAAATAAATCAGGGAAACTATGAATTAAAACAATTACCTGCTGTTAATGGTGGGATAGTTGTGATGGATCCATTTACAGGAAGAGTGTTGGCAATGTCTGGAGGATTTAGTTTTAAAAAAAGTGAATATAACAGAGTTACACAGGCTAAAAGGCAACCTGGATCAGCATTTAAGCCATTTATATATGCACTAGCTTTAGAAAATAATTTTACACCATCAACATTAGTTCTTGATGCTCCAATTGTTCTCGAGCAGGGAGGTGATTTAAAAATGTGGAAACCTGAAAACTACGGAAAAAAGTTTTATGGTCCCTCAACCTTAAGAACAGGGGTTGAAAAATCAAGAAATTTAATGACTGTAAGAATTGCTCAAGAAATTGGATTAAACAAAATCATAAATTTTTCAAAAAATCTAAAAATTTACGAAAGACCCGAGGAACTGATGTCAATTTCATTAGGTTCTGCGGAAACTACTTTGCTCAAGATGACAAGTGCTTATTCGTCTTTTGTTAATGGTGGAAAGTTAGTTGAACCAATATTTATAGATAGAATTCAAGATAGTGGAGGAAAAACAATATTTAAAAATCAGTTAAGATTTTGTAAAAATTGTGATTTGATTTCATATACTAGCGAAAATCTTCCACAAATAAAAAATAATTACAAACAAATTTTTTCACCTCAAACAGCTTATCAAATGACGTCTATTTTAGAAGGAGTTGTTCAAAGAGGAACAGGAAAAAAATTAAGAGATCTTAATTTACAATTAGCAGGTAAAACGGGGACTACTAATAAGAATACCGATGCTTGGTTTATTGGTTTTACTTCAAATTTAGTAATTGGAGTTTATGTAGGTTTTGATACCCCAAGGACTTTAGGAAAATTTGAAACTGGATCAAAAACTGCCTTACCCATATTTAAAGAATTTATTAAAAACTCAGTCAATAATTATCAGGCAAGACCTTTCAAAGTAGCAAAGGGAATTAAAATGATGGTAGTAGATGTAACTACTGGTAAAAAAGCTGATAGTAATTCTGAAAGTACTATTATTGAATCTTTTAAAGAGGAAAAAATTGCAAATAACAATAAAATTGATATTGATAATATTGGCAATGTATCAAAAATGAATATTTTAAAGTTTTATTAAAATGGAATTAGAAACAAGCAATTTGATAAAAGAAACTAATAAAATAATATTAAGAATCAAGGAGTTTCTTTGAAAAGAATAAACTCAAATCAAAACTTAATGAACTAAATAATAAAATTGAGAGTCAAAATTTCTGGCAAGATAGAAAATTATCAGAAAAAATTTTAAAAGAAAAAAAAAATTTAGAGCTTTTAATTGGATCGTTTGGTAATTTTGAAAATGAGTTTAAAGACATATTAGAAATTCTAGATCTCGCCGTATCTGAAGGTGAAAAATCATTACAAGATGAAAGTTTCGATAAATTGCAAACTTTGAAATCTAGAGTAAAAAAATTAGAAATAAAATGTTTTTTATCTAACGATAGCGATAATCTTGATAGTTATTTAGAGTTTCATGCTGGTGCAGGTGGAACAGAAAGTCAAGATTGGGCAGAAATGTTAAGAAGGATGTATATGAAATGGGCATCGAACAAGGGATATTCTGTCGAACTTATAAGTGAGCACAGAGGAGATGAAGCAGGAATTAAATCGTCCACAATAAAAATATCAGGAGACTATATTTATGGTTATCTTAAATCAGAATCAGGCATTCATCGTTTGGTGAGAATTTCTCCGTTTGACTCAGGAGCACGAAGACACACGAGTTTCGCAAGTGTTTGGATCTATCCAGTTGTAGATGATAAAATAGACATTGAGATTATTGAAAAAGATTTAAGAATTGATACTTATAGGTCAAGTGGTGCTGGTGGACAACATGTAAATACAACTGATAGTGCAGTAAGAATTACGCATATCCCAACTAAAATAGTTGTACAATGTCAGAATGAGAGATCACAACACAAAAATAAAGATACATGCATGAATATGCTTAGAGCCAGACTTTATGAACATGAGCTTCAAAAAAGAGAAAAACAAAACGAAAATATAGAAAGTTTAAAATCAGATATTGGATGGGGACATCAAATTAGATCTTATGTATTGCATCCATATCAAATGGTTAAAGATAATAGAACTAATTTTGAAAGCTCTAATCCTGAAAAGGTACTTGATGGTGAAATTGATAATTTTCTCGAGAGCTCGTTATATAAAATAAATGCGTAAATATTTATTTATAATACCCATTACCATAATCCTTTTATTTTCAGTAATTATTGCTTATTTAAACTTTTTTGGCATCAAAACAGATAAATTTAACGAATTAATTTATTCAAAAATAAGTCAAATAAACCCAAAATTATCCTCTGAAATTAATGATGTATTTATAAAACTAGATATTAAAGAACAAACATTAAAGCTTGAGACTTCAAAAATTAAATTACAAATTGCAGAAGAACATCTTTATTTAGATAAAATTATCTCAAAATTAAGTATATCAAGTTTGTTAAATAATAGATCAGTTCAGAGTTTAGAAATTCTACTAAGGGAAGATGAAATATCAAATTTTAAAAGTTTTATTTCAGAGTATGATTATAACTTCTCAAGAGAATTAATTTTAAGTCAAATTAAAAAAGGCAAGATTAAAGCATCAATTGTTCTAGATTTTCAAAATAATAACAAAACATTTGATTATAGTATTTTAGGAAAGGTAACAAATGCACAAATAAACCTTTTAAACAAAGGTGAATTAGAGAAAATCTCTTTTAATTTTATATCAGATCAAAAACAACATTTCATAAATGATTTACAATTTATTTATGAAGATATTAATTTTAACTCAGAAACTATATCAGTCAAAAAACATGACAATAGTTTTATAATTAACGGTGATATATCAAATAAAAAACAGGTTTTTGATATAAAAAAATTGCAAAGAAATTTAGATTATAACTTTGCTTTTATTGAAAATTCAGAAGTAAATCTTTCATCAAATAATAAGTTTTCATTCAGTCTAATTAATAAAAAAAAAATTGATAAATTTGAATTAAAATCAAAAATCAATTTTGACGAAATAAAATTTAAGAAGAATTTAAATTTACCAATTAATATTAATAATGGTGAATTAAAACTTGATTATAAAAATCACATATTTGATATAAATGTAAATTCAAAAATTTATTTTCTAAGTGATGAAAAGAAACAACCAAATTTAGGAGATGCTAAATTTTTAATTTCAAAAAAAAAAAATGAAAATATAAAATTTAAGGGAAATTTTTCTAACAGAGGAAATAAAATAAATTCTGATCAAATTAAAGAAATAATTAATATTGATAACAAATTAATACCTAGTCAGGATTTACAATTTGATTCAAATAACTCAATTGAATTTGAATTTAATAAAAAAAATACGATAGAAAAATACAAATTAAATTCAAATTTAAAAATTAGTAAATTAGAGATCTCACATAATGGTAGCAATTTAAAGAGGTTTTTGCCTGAATATAAAGATATAATAATCTTCAAAGATAATTTAATTGAAATAAATATAAATAAAAAAATTAAAGATATAAAATTAAAAGGATTATATTCATTAAATAATAACTTATCTGACAGTTATAAAATTGATTTAATCCAAAACTCAGAGACTTTAGATTTTGATGCTAATATTAATTTAAACAATCTCTTTTTAAATTTTAAATCACTTGAATATAAAAAAAATAAAAAAATTAATTCTAATCTAATCATGAAAGGTCGATATAAAGATGATTTAAAATTTAACCAAATTGAATATAAAGAAAATCTGAATACATTACAGGTAAGTAATATAACATTATCAAAAAAATATAAAATTAAAAATATTGATTCTGTAATTTTGAATTATGAGAATTTAAATCAAAAATTAAATAATATTAAATTTCAAAAAAAAAATGATAATCGATATAAACTTTCAGGTAGTGAGTTTGACGCTCAATTACTCATTTCAAATTATTTAAAGGGCGAAAATACTAATAACATTTTTGAGAGATTTGAAAATATAAACGCAAACATATCAGTTGAACTTAATAATATATTTATAGATAAAAACAGTAAACTGACCAACTTAGTCGGTGAGATTTTATTAAAAAAAAATGATGTTATTTCTGCTGAAATTAGCTCTAAAATTAACAATAAAAATGATTTTTCACTATCTATAAAAACTAATTCTAGAGATGAGAAAGTTACTAATTTGTTTATTGAAGAACCTGAACCATTTATAAAAAACTACAAGTTTATTAAAGGCTTTACTGAAGGAAAGCTTTCCTATGGGTCTATAGAAAAAAATAATGAAACAAAAGCAAATCTAAAAATATTTGATTTTAAAGTTCAAGACGTTCCTGTTCTAGCAAAATTACTTACACTTGCCTCTCTTCAAGGTATTGCAGATATTCTTACAGGAGAGGGTATTCGATTTAATGAATTTGAAATGAATTATGAATCAAACCAGTCACTTACTAACATAAATGAAATGTATGCTATTGGACCAGCAATTTCTATTTTAATGGAGGGCTATATTGATAGAAATAAACTAACAAGTCTTAGAGGCACTCTGGTCCCAGCTACCACAATAAATAAAACAATATCAAAAATTCCCTTATTAGGAGATATTTTGGTAGGGAAAAAGGTTGGTGAAGGAGTTTTTGGCGTAAGTTTTAAAATCAAAGGTTTACCAAAAGATCTAAAAACTTCTGTAAATCCTATTAAAACTCTTACACCAAGATTTATAACTAGAACTTTAGAAAAGTTAAAAAAAAATTAAATAATAATTTTAAAATGCTTTTTCTTTCCAACTGAAAGTTTAATAAAACCTTTATTTTCAAACAATTTTTTACTTATTAATAATTTTCCGTCTTCAATTTTCTCATTATCAATTTTAATTCCATTGTTTTGAATTAATCTTCTTATTTCACTTTTTGATAATTCATTATTTGTATATTCTATCAAGCTAATTATATCTTTTCCTATTAAGTCACTTCCAATTTTAACACTAGGTAAATGTTCTCCAGTTGAATTTTCTTTAAACGTAGATTTTGCTAATTCTTCAACTTTTTTTGTTTCAATTTCCCCATGCAACATCTTTGTAGCTTCATTAGCTAATAAAATTTTCAAATCGTTAATATTTTCATTTTTGATATCTTCTATTTTTTCTAAAGATAAATCTGTGAACATTTTTAGAAACTTGATAACGTCCCGATCATCTGTGTTTCTCCAAAATTGCCAATAGTCATAGATAGATAGTAGATTTTTATCCAACCATACTGCTCCACTTTCAGTCTTTCCCATTTTGGCTCCTGAGGCCAGAGTTATAAGAGGGGTTGTCAATCCAAAAACTTCTTTTGATGAATATCTTTTGATTAAATCAACACCATTAACAATGTTTCCCCATTGGTCTGATCCTCCAATTTGAAGAAGACAATTATGTTTTTTATTCAATTCAAGAAAGTCATATGCTTGAAGTATCATGTAATTAAATTCCATATAACTTAAAGACTGTTCTCTATCCAAACGAAGTTTTACACTATCAAAACTCAACATTTTATTGATTGTAAAATGTTTCCCTATATCTCTTAGAAAAGAAATATAGTTTAACTCTTTTAACCAAGAATAATTATTTACAAATATAGGAGATGTCGCCTTATTTTCAGTATTAAGATATTTTTTTAAAACAAGCTCAATACTTTTAATATTTTTTTCAATTTCACTTTCATCTAAAATTTTTCTTGTTTTATCTTTTCCTGATGGGTCTCCTATCCTAGTTGTTCCTCCACCTAGCAAAACTATTGGCTGGTGTCCATGCTTTTGCAACTGCCTCAAACACATGATTTGTAATAAACTCCCTACATGTAGACTTTGAGCAGTACAATCAAATCCTATGTACCCTTTAATACTTTTTTTATTTAGCACATTTGAAAGTTCTACCTCATCTGTACATTGATAGAAAAAGCCCCTGTTTTTAAATTCTCTTATAAAATCGTTCATAATTTAGTATTTTCAATATACATATTTATTTAAAAATAATAATCAATAATGGACAATTGCATTACTTCTTTAGGTTTAATGAGTGGTACTTCTTTAGATGGGATAGATGCAAGTATAATTAATTCAGATGGAAAATCACAGCTAGAGGTAAAAGTAAACCATTTTTATGAATATAAAGCCGAGTTTAGACAAAAATTAAGAGATTATATTAAAAATATTAATTCAATAGAGGATATAGAAAACAGTACAATTGAATATAAAAATATTGAGAAAGAAATCACTCTTCTTCATTCAGATATATCAAAAAAATTGATATCTAAGCATAATACCGATGTAGATCTAGTAGGTTTTCATGGACAAACAATTATTCATAAACCCGAAAAAAAATATTCAATCCAAATCGG
Organism: uncultured Pelagibacteraceae bacterium; assembly: GCA_902634885.1. Taxonomy (GTDB): domain Bacteria; phylum Pseudomonadota; class Alphaproteobacteria; order Pelagibacterales; family Pelagibacteraceae; genus Pelagibacter. Next base: position 104,611 of record CACPLR010000001.1, read on the forward strand.
AGATCCAAATTTATTATCTCAATTAATTCAAAAAAAAGTCATTTTTAATTTTAGAAAAAAAGATATTGAAAATAATGGAGAGGGCGCACCTTTAACACCAGTATATCACTCTTTGTTATCAAAAAAGATTTTTCCTAATGAGGCATGTATTTTTTTAAATATAGGAGGGGTTTCCAATTTTACTTACTGTAGTAATGAGGAATTAGTTGCTAAAGATATAGGACCTGGAAATGTTTTATTAGATGAATATTTAAAAAAAACAAAAAATATAGATTTTGATAAAAACGGCGAAATTGCCTCTACAGGTCAAATCAACATGGATATTATAAATCAATTTATCGAGCATGATATTTACAGTTCAAAAGATAGACATACCTATGATAGAAATGAGTTTGATTTTAATTTTATTAAAGGATTATTTTTTGAGGATGCTGTTGCAACTCTTAATTATTTTACTGCCTTAATTATTTCAAATTATTTAAATGATAATTTTATAAATTGCTCTAATGTTATTTTATGTGGAGGTGGCAGAAAAAATAAAACATTAGTTCAAAATTTGAAAAGTTTATTAAAAAAAAATATTTTTGACATAGATAAATTTAATTATGACGGAGATTTTATAGAGTCCCAAGCATTTGCTTATTTAGCAATAAGATCGTATTTTAAAAAAAATATATCATTTCCTTCTACAACAAAAGTAAGTAAACCAATTTCAGGTGGAGAGACTTTTAAAAATTATTAATATAGAGCTGTTTCTTTTTTTATATATTTATTCAAAGATTTAATAAGAGCAATATCAGCTTTTGAGAAGAAATGATTTGCTTCTATAATAGAATCAAATTCTACTTTAATTCCTTTTTGAGAACTTAGTCTATTGTTTAAATCGTTAATGTGTTCAACAGGAACCAATTCATCTTTTTTACCATAAATCATTATTCCTGATGTAGGACACGGTGATAAAAATGAAAAATCATAAACATTTGGTTGGGGTGAAATTGCAACAAATCTATTTATTTCTGGTCTTCTCATAAGTAATTGCATTGCAATTAATGATCCAAAGGAAAATCCTGAAATCCAACATTGTGAATTATCAAAGTTTTCTCGCTCCAACCAATCTAGTGCAGCAGCAGCATCTGCTAGCTCTCCTTGGCCATTGTCAAATTCTCCATCACTTTTGCCAACTCCTCTAAAGTTTACTCTACACACTGAAAAGTCGTTATCCATAAAAGTTTGAAATGTATCAACAACAACTTTATTATTCATAGTTCCACCATATTGAGGGTGTGGGTGCAAAACTAATGCAATTGGAGATGTATTTTTTTTACTTTTATAATATTTTGCTTCTAACCTTCCTGCAGGTCCAGGAATAAATATTTCCACAATTTTGTTATCTGCTGTTGTCATTGATAATTAATCTCAAAAAAAAATTATATTTTTCTATCAAAATTGAGCGACAAAATGCAAGTTCAAAAATTTTTCTGAAACTTGACTATTTTAGTCGGGTATATATATAAACCGCATAAATTAACAATAATATGAAATTATCAAGTAAAGGAAGATACGCAGTTATGGCACTTGCAGATCTAGCTAAATTTGATCCTAATGAGCCAGTTTCTTTAAGAGATATTTCTTTGAGACAAGGAATATCTTTAGTTTATCTTGAACAATTATTTTTGAGACTAAAAAAAAATAATATTGTTAACAGTGTCCGTGGAATTAAAGGTGGATACGTTCTCTCTAAAGAAGCTTCGAGTATTAAAATTTCGGATATTTTGTTTGCAGTCGATGAGAAAGTTAAAACTATAGGATGTGAAAAACATTCAAAAAAAGGGTGTAATGGTAAAACTGCAAAATGCATTACTCACAATCTCTGGGATGAATTAGAAGATTATATAAATAATTTTTTTGAAAAAAAAAGTCTTAGAGATTTACTAAATCAACCAACGAATAGATTATAGATGAGAGATAAACAAATAGAAGATTTAAAAGAATATAAATATGGATTTACAACTGATATAGAAGATATCAGAGCCCCAAAAGGTTTAAACGAAGATATAATTAAATTTATATCTAAAGTTAAAAAAGAACCTGATTGGATGTTAAGTTTTAGACTTAAAGCATTCGAAAGATTTAAACAATTGAAAGAGCCAAATTGGCAAAAACCGAAGTATCCAAAAATAGATTATCAAGACCTGTATTACTACTCAGCACCAAAAAGTATGAAGAATAAGCCAAATAGCCTTGATGAACTAGATCCAAAACTTTTAGAAACTTATAAAAAACTTGGAATACCACTTGAAGAACAAAAAAGATTAAATGGAATAGCAGTAGATGCAGTTTTTGACTCTGTTTCAGTTGCAACAACATTTAGAGAAGAGTTAACAAAACATGGAATTATTTTTTGTCCAATATCTGAAGCTATTCAGAACCACCCTGAACTTGTTAAAAAGTATTTGGGTTCAGTTATACCTACTACAGATCATTTTTTTGCGACTTTAAATTCTGCTGTATTTACCGATGGATCTTTTGCATATATTCCGGAGGGAGTGAGATGTCCAATGGAATTATCAACATATTTTAGAATCAATGCATCTAAAACAGGTCAGTTTGAAAGGACATTAATAGTTGCTGATAAAGGGAGCTATGTCAGTTATTTAGAAGGGTGCACTGCTCCTATGAGAGATGAAAATCAACTACATGCTGCAAATGTAGAATTAGTTGCATTAGATGATGCAGAAATTAAATATTCAACTGTTCAAAATTGGTATCCTGGAGATAAAGATGGAAAGGGTGGAATTTATAACTTTGTTACTAAAAGAGGACTCTGCAAAGGTAAAAATTCTAAAATTTCCTGGACACAAGTTGAAACAGGATCAGCAATAACATGGAAATACCCAAGTTGCATACTTAGAGGAGATAATTCAGTTGGTGAGTTTTATTCAATCGCAATCACAAATAATCATCAAAAAGCAGATACAGGTACTAAAATGATACATTTAGGAAAAAATACAAAAAGTAAAATTATTTCCAAAGGTATATCGGCTGGAAATTCAGATATGACTTATAGAGGCCTGGTTGATATATCACCAAAAGCAAATAATTCTACAAATTACACTCAATGTGACTCTCTATTAATGGGAAACAAATGTGGAGCTCATACAGTCCCTTACATTAGAAATAAGAATTCAGAGTCAAATATTGCCCATGAAGCTACGACATCTAAGATAAGTGAAGATCAATTGCATTATTGTCAACAAAGAGGTTTAAACCCAGAGGAAGCCGTTGGGTTAATTGTTAATGGTTTTTGTAAAGAAGTTTTACAACAACTTCCTATGGAATTTGCGGTAGAGGCACAAAAATTAGTCGGTATAAGCTTGGAAGGAAGTGTGGGATAATGTTAAAAATAAATCAATTAAATGCGAAGATTGATAATAAACAAATTCTAAAAGGATTTTCTCTTAATATTAATCCTGGTGAAGTGCATGCAATTATGGGTCCAAATGGATCCGGTAAAAGTACATTATCAAACATTTTATCAGGAAAAAAAGGGTACGAAGTTTCTGGAGAAATCCTATTTGATGACAAGGATTTGTTTGAACTTGAAACGGAGGAAAGAGCCCACAAAGGTATCTTTTTAGCCTTTCAATATCCTTTAGAGATACCAGGTGTTAACACTAACATTTTTCTCAAAACATCATTAAATGCAGTCAGAAAGGCAAGAGGTGAAAAAGAATTAGACGCAATAGAATTTTTAAAACTAGTAAAAGAAAAATCCAAAGAATTAAAATTTGATGAAGAAAAGTTAAATAGACAATTAAATGTTGGTTTTTCTGGAGGTGAAAAAAAGAAAAATGAAATTCTACAAATGTCATTACTGGCTCCTAAATTATCAATTTTAGATGAAACAGACTCTGGTTTAGATATTGATGCATTAAGGATTGTTGCTGATGGAGTTAATACATTAAGAGATAACAAAAATTCATTTTTAATTATTACACACTATCAAAGGTTACTTGATTATATAAAACCTGATTTTGTTCATGTTTTAATGAATGGTAAAATTATTAAATCAGGAGGACCAGATTTAGCTACTGAATTAGAAAAAAAAGGATATGAAAGTTTTAAATAGATGAAAGAACAATTACAAAAAGATTTTGATAATATTATTAGAAATTTAAATCTATCCCAAAAAGATATTGAAATAAAAAAATTTTGTTTAGATAATTTTATAGACAAAGGTTTCCCTAACAGAAAAAATGAAGATTGGAAATTTTCAGATTTAAATCAAATAATAAAAAAAAATATTGGAGAATTAAGTTTTTATAGTGATTATACATCTACCAACAAAATTGATACATCTATATTTGTAGATGGTCTCGAGCATAATAAAATAGTATTCATAAATGGCAGAATTGAAAAAATTGATTTTAATTATGAAAGGAAGGATCAAATAGAAATAATTGATCAATCAGAAACTATTAATAAATTTAATGCTAAAAACTCTCTATCTGATTTAAACAACGCTTTTACAAATAAATCATTTAAAATTCTGGTTAAAAATGGATATAACTTGATAAAGCCGCTTATTATTTATCATACTACTACTTCAAAAATTTGGTCCAAAAATATAAATTTAAAACTAGATTTTGAACTAGATAAAAATAGTTCATTAAGAGTAATTGACTATTTTAACGATACATCTAAGAAAAATTTTATTAATATTTTTTATAGCTTTGATTTAAAAGAAAATTCAATTTTGAAAAATTATAAATTAGATAAAGATCAAAATGATAATATAAAATATTTCTTCAATAATATTGAGCAAGAAAAAAATAGTATTTCAGAAACCTTTATTTTATCCTCAGGATCTAATTTCTTAAAAAATGAGATAAATTGTGATTTAAATGGAGATTATGCATCAGCATTTGTAAATGGTATTTTCTCCTTAAATAACAACAATCATCATGAAATCCGGACAACTATAAATCACCTAACTGAGAATACAAAAAGCTATCAGTTAGTAAAAAGTGTATTAGAGAAAAATTCAAATGCCGTTTATCAAGGAAAGATATTTGTCAATTCAGATGCACAAAAAACCGATGGTTATCAACTAAGTAAAGCAATATTGCTAGACAAAGAGTCTGAGTTCAATGCAAAGCCAGAGTTAGAAATTTATGCTGACGATGTTAAATGTTCACATGGTTCTGCATCGGGTAGTTTAAATGAGGATTCAATATTTTATTTGATGTCAAGAGGTTTAAGTTATCAGCAATCAAGAGAGTTATTAATAAATGGTTTTTTACTTGATGTAGTAGAAAAAATAACAGACTCAGAAATAAAAAACCTCATTAAAAATATTATTGGAATAAAAGAATGAACATAGACAACATAAAAAAAGAGTTTCCAATATTTGATGAAAAAATTCATAATAATGATTTAGTTTATTTAGACAGCGCAAACTCTTCACAAAAGCCAAGGGTGGTAATCGACAGAATATATGATTTTTACTCTAAGGAGTTTTCTAACGTAGGTAGAAGTGTTCATTATTTGGCTGTAGCAGCAACTAATCTTTATGAAAACACTAGAACATCAGTTCAAAAATATATCAATGCAAAAGATAAGAACGAAATTGTATTTACCAAAGGTGCAACAGAAGCAATCAATCTTGTAGCTAATACATTTGGTCAAAAGTATTTAGAAGAAGGTGATGAAGTGTTATTAACAGAACTTGAACATCATTCAAATTATGTTCCTTGGCATTTTCTCAGAAATTCAAAAAAAATTAAGATTGAATTTGCAGAAATTAATGAGGCAGGCGAAATAACTATCGAAGCAATAAAAAATAAAATAACTAACAAAACAAAAATTATAAGTGTTACACATTTATCAAATGTAACTGGAGCAATATTGCCAATAAAGGAAATTGTTGAACTTGCGCACTCAAAAAATATTCCTGTTTTAGTAGATGGTTGCCAAGGAGCACCACATTTAAAATTAGATATGCAGGAATTAGATTGTGACTTTTATGCTATATCAGGACATAAGATGTACGGTCCTACAGGAATTGGGGTTTTATACGCAAAAAAAAAATGGTTAGATGATCTTCCGCCATATCAAGGTGGAGGAGGAATGATAAATGAAGTTAAAAAAACTGGAATTTCCTATGGAGAATTACCAAATAAATATGAGGCAGGCACAATGGCAACAGCTCAGGTAATTGCATTTAACGAGTCTATAAAATTTATGGAAAAAGTTGGTATTGAAAATATAGAGAAGCATGAGAAAGAGTTATTAGATTACGGATTAGATATTTTGAGGAAAAATAATTCAATTAAAATTGTTGGTAATCCAAAAAATAAAGGTGGAGTGATTTCTTTTACCATTGAAGGTGTTCACCCGCATGATATTGCTACTATTCTTGATGAAGATGGAGTAGCAATCAGAGCAGGACACCATTGTTGTCAAATATTACATGAAAAACTTAAACTACCAGCTACTGCAAGAGCATCATTTGGAATATATAATACAAAAGATGATATCGATCAATTAAGCAAATCAATAGAAAATTGTAAAAAAATATTTAACGTATAATGGACCTAAAAGATTTATATCAAGAAATTATTTTGGATCATGGTAAAAATCCAAGAAATTTGAGAAAAGCAGAAAACTTTAATAAAGACGCAAAAGGACACAATCCTTTATGTGGAGACAACGTTCATATCTATTTAAAATTAAATGAAAATAAAAAAGTTGAGGATATTTCATTTGAAGGTCATGGGTGCGCGATATCAATGGCTTCAGCTTCTATAATGACTGACTTAGTTAAAGGTAAAGAGGAAGCCGAAGTAAAAGAAATTGTAAATGATTTTTTAGATATGATTAAAGAGAAAGAGAAACTTCAAAATAAAATCTTAAATGAAGATGAAAAAACTAAATTAATGTGTCTATCAGGTGTAAAACAGTACCCTATGAGAGTAAAATGTGCCACTCTTTCTTGGCATACTTTAACATCAGCAATAGAAGATTTTCAAAAAATAGTAAATACTGAAAGTTAAAAATGGATTTAAAAGAAAAAGTAATTACAGAAATAAAAAAAATATATGACCCTGAAATTCCAGTAAATATTTATGAGCTTGGTTTAATTTATGACATTAAAATTAAAGATAAAGATGTCCAAGTTAAGATGACACTTACAACACCCAACTGCCCAGTTGCAGAAAGTTTGCCTAAAGAAGTTAAGGATAGTATACTGGAACTTAAAGATGTTAATAAAGTTGATCTTGATTTGGTTTGGGATCCTCCTTGGGATAAATCAATGATGTCTGAGGCCGCAAAACTTGAATTAAATTTATGACAAAACAAGTGATTTCATTGAGCGATAAAGCTGCTGCAAGAATAAAAGAGATTATGGCTAATGCCGAAAAGGATGCATTAGGTGTAAGAGTTTCAGTAAAATCTGGAGGTTGTGCAGGCATGTCATATGTTATGGAGTACTTAAAAAAAACAAATCCAAATGATGAAATTATTGAGGATAAAGGAGTAAAAATATTTATAGACTCAGCAGCAGTAATTTATCTTCTAGGCACAAAAATGGATTATATAAAAGAGGAATTTTCATCGACATTTATTTTCAAAAATCCGAACGAAACTGAAAGATGTGGATGTGGAGAATCTTTTAAAATTGAATAATTTGATATCTAAAAATATTATTTACACAAATATCTAAATTTCTTAATATAAACTGAATTTTATATTTTTTTAAGGTAAAAATATATTTTCGATGACCATGGTAATTTTTATATAAGATAACATGAAGCAAAAAGGTAATATTCAATCTAATCCTGCTGCGTTATTAAAAAATTTAAAAGTAAAATCTAAAAGAGAAGCAAATTTATTTTTTTCATTGTGTGAAAATGGTGAAAATTTTACTCACAGCAAAAAGTTAATTGAAGCATTAAACCGTTCTGGATTAAAATCGAATGATAACAGACTACAAAATCTTTTTAGAAGCCTTGAAGCTCACGGTGATAAGATTGTTTTTGAAGATTTTATAAATATAATAAGAAAATCTGGGCTTTTGGTTGAAAAAGCATTACGTGGTCAATTAGTGCTACCTGATTTTATAAATTTCTCAAAAAAAATTGATAAAATTTTTGATGAAGTAAAAACAATTATTTCAGTCGATGTGTAAGCCATTTAATTACTGTTTTGCAATGGAACAATTAGGCCTTGAGGGAGTACATAAACACGTCGGTCAGGAACCATCAGGAAGACAATTTGATGATTTAACTTTGCTTGCAAGAACAGTAACAGGTAACTATACAGGAGATTTTGCAAAAGATGATTTAGAGGGCAGATTTGCAAGAGTACCTTTTAATCCGATGGTCAATGCTGGCGCTATAATGACTGCTGGTCTAATAAATCCAAACGACTCTCATACTCAAAGATTAAGACATATTCGTCAACAATTTGGTAGACTGATAGGTTGGACATCAAAAAACAATAATGTTTCTAAATTGCCAAGATTTAATAAAAATATGGCACGCCAAGAAAATTTTAAAGGTTACAATAATATAGCAATGGGCTATTTGTTAATGGCAACTGGTAGCTTGCCTCATACTAAATCAGATCTTCATAAAGATATTCATCCAGATGAAGATGAATTTGACTTTTATATTGAGCCTGCGGTAACTGAGGCACTAAAATTATACTTTAGTATCTGTTCTCTAGAGATGACAGCAACAGATGTTGCAATGGCTGCGGCTACACTTGCAAATAGTGGTGTTTGTCCGATTTCTCAAGATCGTGTATTAAGTCAAAAAACTGTTAGGAACTGTCTGCCAGTTTTACAAACTAGTGGGATGTATAATGCTAGTGGAGTTTTTTTTCAGGAAGTTGGTTTACCAGCAAAAAGTGGAGTAGGTGGTGGTGTATTATTAGTTGTTCCACAATTAATGGGTATTTGCATATTTTCTCCAAGATTAGACGAACAAGGTAATAGCGTTAGAGGTTTGGAAATGGCAAAAAAACTTACTTCAAAATATCTTGTTCATACATTTGATGGCACCATGACAGACACAAGTAGAGAAGATCCAAAATTGCCAATAGCAAGATGGTTAGCAAATAGTTGTGGAGAAGCTATTTGGGCAGCAAGTAATGGAAATATAAGAACTTTAGAAAGTTTAGTTAGCCAACAAAGAGATCTACAACAGGGAGATTATGATATTAGAACTCCACTTCATCTTGCATCTGCTGAAGGTCAATTAGAAGTAGTAAAATTTTTACTGAACCAAGGTGTAAAACCAATACCTGACAGGTGGGGAGGTTATCCTATATCAGATGCAAGAAATAATAAGCATCAAAAAATTGTAGATTTATTTAATGAGTTAAAAATTAATTACACAGAACCTTTTCATTTAGTTGAAAACCCAAAAGGAAAAACAGATAAAATGGCAAACTTTGAAGACGAGTTAATGGTGATTGAGCTTCTTTTTGCAGCTGCTGAAAACAATGTAGATAATATTCGCCATTTAGTTGCACAGGGAGTCCCTGTCCATGCTGGTGATTATGATTTAAGAACAGCATTACATCTTGCTGCAGCAGAGGGAAGTTTAGATGCTGTCGAATATCTCGTGTCACACGGACATCCTCTAAATGTGAGAGACCGTTGGGGAGCTACACCACTTGACGAAGCCAAAAGAGAAAAAAGAAAAGAGGTGATTAATTTTTTACAAAACTATAAAGCCAATATTAATTAATTACTAATACAACCAAAAAACTAACAACTGTAATACATCTGAAACTCAATTGGATGAGGTGTATCTCTAAATGTTTGAACTTCTTCCATTTTTAATTCTATGTAAGCATCAATTTGATCATCTGTGAAAACACCGCCCTGTTTTAAAAATGCTCTATCACCATCTAAAGCAGTGCAAGCACCTTTTAAAGATGTACAAACTGTAGGAATACCTTTTAATTCATCGCCTGACAAAGCATACAAATCTTCATCCATAGGACGACCTGGTTTAATTTTATTTTTGATACCATCTAAGCCAGCCATTAACATTGCTGCAAATGTCAAGTAAGGGTTACCTGATGCATCTGGAAATCTCACCTCAACTCTCTTTCCATTTTTACTATTAGAAAATGGAATTCTGCAACTTGCTGATCTATTTCTTGACGAATAAGCTAGTAGCACGGGAGCTTCAAAACCAGGGATTAATCTTTTGTAACTGTTAGTTGAAGCATTAGTAAATGCATTAAGTGCTCTAGCATGTTTTATAATTCCACCAATATAATATAAACACATATCTGAAAGACCTGCATATTTATCACCGGCAAATAAAGGTTTTTTATTTTTCCATATAGATTGATGAACGTGCATTCCTGATCCATTGTCACCTTTAACTGGTTTTGGCATAAATGTAGCCGTTTTTCCAAATGAGTGTGCAACTTGATGAACAGCGTACTTATAAATTTGCATACTATCACCTTGATTGACTATTGTATTAAACTTGGTTCCAAGTTCATGTTGACTTGGTGCAACTTCATGGTGGTGCTTTTCAACTTCAACACCCATTTCTTTCATTGCTTTTAAACATTCAGACCTTAAATCTTGCCCACCATCTACTGGAGGTACTGGAAAGTAACCACCTTTAACCCCAGGTCTGTGTCCCATATTTCCATTATCGTATTCCTTCCCCGTGTTATATGGACCTTCTGTACTATCAATGACAAAACCAGTGTCATTCATTTCATTTTTAAATCTAACATCATCGAAAACAAAAAATTCAGCCTCTGGACCAAAAAAAGCAGTGTCCCCAATACCTGAATCCTTCAAATACTTTTCAGCTTTTTTTGCAGTTGATCTAGGATCTCTTTCGTAATATTTTTTAGTTATTGGATCCATCACATCACAAAAAACTACAAGAGTATTGTGAGAAAAGAATGGATCAACAAAAGATTTTGACAGATCTGGTTTTAATATCATGTCAGACTCATTAATTGCCTTCCAACCAGCAATTGAAGATCCATCAAAAAAGATACCATCATTTAACATATCTTCATCGACCGTTTTTAAATCTTGGGTGACGTGTTGGAGTTTTCCTCTTGGATCCGTAAATCTTAGATCTACATAATCTATCTCTTTATCTTTAATTAACTTTAATATTTTACTAGCGCTCATTTATAATCCTTTAATGTAATTTTTTATTCTTTTGCTATAGTGCGAATGTGATAACAGAAATATTTACAAAACGACGCATTTTAAATAAATATCACTTATGCAAGAACTGCATATCTCTTTAAATAATCTATAAATGAAAATCAATCTATAATTGAAATATGGACCTAAAAAATAATGAGTTAGTCCAAAGAGTTTATAATATTTTAATTAAATTCGACAAAAATCAGTCATTAATTTTTTTAGATACCTCAGCTGGTACTGCTTTAGAGGCGGCAACATCTTTAGGTTGCAAGGTTGGCGCTATCATTAAAAGTTTAATCTTTAAATCGTCTGACAAATATTACTTGTGCTTAATATCTGGAGATAAAAGAGCATCCACAAGTAAAATAAAGAGCATATTAGATGTAGATGAGCTTTCAATGGCCTCAGCAAATGATGTAAAACGAGTAACTGGGTTTAGCATTGGAGGTGTCTCACCAATCGGTCTTAAAAATAAATTAAATGTTTTAATTGATTTATCACTGGAAAGATTTGATGAACTTTTTGCTGCTGCAGGAAATCCTTATTGTGTATTTAAAATTAATTATAAAGATCTGATAAAAATTACAAATGGTTTACCAAAAAATATAACTGAATGAGACAAGCAACTTTAACTGATTATACACTTTTAGTCTTACTTGCTTTAATTTGGGCATCTGCTTTTTTTAATATTAAGATAGCTACATATTCTTTTGGACCTGTGACCATTGCTTTATTAAGAGTATTTTTTGGAGCTATTCCTGTTTTAATTTTATGTTTTTACAAAAAAATTAAAGTAGAAGCATTTTCAAAAGATTGGTATTGGTTTGCGATAATTGGTTTTATAAACTTGGTTGTACCTTTTTATTTAATATCCTATGGTGTAAAATCTGTTCAAAGTAATTTAGCTGCAATTTTAATGTCTACAACTCCTTTATCTTCTACAATTTTAGGACATTATTATACAAAGGATGAAAAATTTAATTTCACAAAAACTATTGGAATTTTAATAGGCTTTGCAGGAGTAGTATACTTATTTTCTGATAATTTATTAATAAATGAAAGCAATTTTATTTCTGCAATATTAATTTTGGTTGGGTCTACTTGTTATGTAATAGGAGGTGTTCTTACTTTAAAAATAAAAGAAAAAAAAAATGAAAATGTAACTGGCTCTATACTTATTTGGGCAGTAATTATTTTAATCCCCTTATCTTTTTTGATTGAAAAACCATGGACTTATAGTCCATCTGTTCAATCTACTATCTCAGTAGTATATCTTGGCTTAGTATCCACAGGTATAGCTTGGTTATTAAGATTTAAAATTTTGGTAAATAACGGTTTAATTTTTCAGTCTCAAGTATCATATTTAATACCTATATTTGGAACCATACTTAGTTATATATTTTTAAGAGAATTAATTACTTTTAAGGTAGTTATATCTCTTGTAGCCGTTACTATTGGAATTTATTTTGTAAGACGGGCAGGTGACAAAAAAGTTATTTAAGAGTTGAAATTTCTTTTATGTGTTCTGGTTTGGTTTCACAGCAACCCCCGATAATTTTCGCCCCTTTTTCAACCATTTTTTTTGTAAAAGTATAAAACTCTCTTGGACTTAGATTTCTTGAACCAAGAGCAATATTAGGATTAGTTCCTATTTCATTGTGTTTTGCTGAATTAAAAGTTTGAACTGGAGTGGGCTCTTCAACACCCCATAAATTTACTTTAAATCCGTAAGGTAGTTTAAGATCTGAAAAAAAATCAGAAGCTCTCTGAATTATTTCTGGCGATACACAAGCAAAAACTAGACCTATCCAACTGTTACATTTAGATTTTTCAATGACATTTTTAACACTTTCACCTGAGGGTAATTTGCAATCCTTTTTTAAATGTATTCCTACAACCACTTTTTTTCCAAGTTTTTCAATAATATTTGAGGCAATTTCTATTTCTCTTCCACTACTGACAACATCTAAATAAAAAAAATCAACATAAGGACTTATGATTTTAGCTTGCTCCTCAAAATCAGACTTAATTTCAGATGTGCTTCTTTCATCTTCAACATATGTATCGCTTTGGGATGGCAAGGAACCAGCTATCAATATCTTTTTTTTAGAAATCTCTCTTGCTTTATTTGCTAAAATACCAGCTTGCTCATTAGCATATTGGAATTTATCTAAAACTTTATTTTGAATAAATCTTATTTTCCTAGCAGAAAAATTATTTGTTACAATTATATCTGCACCTGCATTTATGTATGAGATATGTACATCAATTACTAGTTTATGAAATTTTCTCTCAATTAATGCACTTGCTGACCATAGTGTACCTTTTGATATCAAGCCTTTGCTTAAAAGTTCTTGACCCATTCCTCCGTCAAAAATTCTAACTTTTTCAAAATATTTTAAATCCATAAAATTATTTTCCTGGTCTTGTAGCAATATACACACCAATTGAAGCAACTAAAAAACCAATTATATCAATAAAGTATAAATTTTCGTTTAAAAATAACCAAGCCATCAAAGCAGATACAGATGGTATTAAAAAGAAAAATGAGGTGGTTTTACTTGCCGAATTTTCTCTTATTAATAACATTAGAATAGTAAACGCTCCAAATGAGACTAATAAAACTTGATGACTCATTGCAGCTATAAAAGTGAAAGAAAAATTTATTTGAAATTTTGTAAAAAATATTATGATTAAGATGTGAAACAAGCACCCTCCAATAGCTTGGTAGGTATTACTTGTTTCTAACGGTAAATTATTTGATATTTTTTTTTGCCAAATTGTTGCAGAGGTAATTGATATAAGGGAAATTATAGTTGCTATCACACCATCGAAAGGAATATTTTTTCCAATGTCAAAACCTAAAACTAGCACAGCACCTAAAAATCCAAGTAATATTCCAATCCACTGATCATAGGATACATTCTCTTTGAGAATTGGACCTGCTAATATATTTGTTAGAATAGGTTGTAATGTTACAATTAATGCAGCTATACCAGTAGGCATTCCCAAAGAAACTGAATAAAAAACTCCACCAAGATAAATTCCATGAAACAAAACTCCACTAACCAATGATTGAATTAAATTTAATTTAGAAATTACAAGACTAAAATTTTTATATATTGAAAATATTAAAAAACCTAAAGATACAAAAAAAAATCTAAAAGCTAATGCTGAAAAAGGCTCACTATGATCAACAATCGGTTTTGTTGTGATAAAAGCAGATGACCACAAAACAATAAATATCAAAGGAAAAATCTTTGTCATTTATAAAAAACTTATATTAAAATAAGATTTAGAACAATTTAAAGAGGATGTTTTGCTCTATTAAGTTTTAAGACCTAAGTGAGTGTATTTTATATTTAAGTAATCTTTAATAGCCATAGAACCACCCTCTCGTCCATATCCAGTTTGTTTAATACCTCCAAATGGTGCTTCTGCTATTGCAACCATTGGTGTGTTTACAGCTACACATCCAGTTTCCATTAATTCAGAGGCTTTATGTGCTTTTTCCATTGAGTTTGTATAAATATAACTACACAATCCTAAATCATTATTATTTGCTCTTTCTACAACTTCATCAAAAGACTTGAAAGATAGCATAGGAACTAGAGGTCCAAATGGTTCTGTTTTCATTATAGTAAAATTATCATCAACATCGTCAAATACAGTTGGCTCGTAAAAATACCCTTTGTTGAAGCCTGATGGTCGTTTTCCACCTATCAAAACTTTAGCACCTTCTTTTTTTGTTGTTTCTACAAGCTCTTCAATTTCACCTAATCTTTTTAAAGTTGTTATAGGACCCAATTGAACACCTTGGTCCATACCATTTCCTATTTTTAATTTTTTAGTTTTTTCAATAAATTTGTTAACAAATTCATCTTTCTTACTTTCTTGAATGTAAAATCTATTGGGGGAAATACATACTTGTCCATTATTTCTAAATTTTGCTGCAATGGCCATATCAGCAACTTTTTCAATATTACAATCTTCAAATACAATAAAAGGAGAGTGACCACTTAATTCCATTGTTACTCTTTGAACTTTATCAGCTGCTTTCTTAAGTATTAATTTTCCAACTCTGGTTGATCCTGTAATTGAAACTTTTTTTATTATATCTGATTCAAGCAATTGTTCAGAAATTGAGGGTGGATCACCAGATAATAAATTAACAACACCATCAGGAACACCACATTCTTTGCAGATGTCAACTAATTCCATAACTGTTCCAGGTGTTATCACATCTGGTTTACAAATTACCGAGCATCCTGCAGCTAAGGCAGTAGAAATTTTTCTAGATGCTAATATTAAAGGAAAGTTCCATGGAACTAGTGCAGCAACAACCCCAACAGGTTGGTAATATACATGAACTCTAGTATCTGAAAATCTACTTTCAACAGTTTGTCCATAAATTCTTTTAGTTTCTTCAGAGTTCCATTCAAAAATATCAGCTGCACCACCTGCTTCACCAACTCCCTCCGCTAATGGTTTTCCAACCTCTAAAGTCATCCATTTGGCTAAAATATCTTTTTTCTCTCTTATCTTGTCAGCTATTCTCCTTAAAACTTTAGATCTTTCCCAAGGTGTGGTATTTTTCCATTTTTTAAATCCACTCTCAGATGAAAGTAGTGCCTTTTCAACATCTTCACGACAGGCTTTAGATGCATGACCTAAAATTTCCTCTGTTGCAGGATTTATTACTTCGTAGGTCTCACTATTTTGAGACTTTTGCCATTTACCATCTATAAATTGTCCAAACTTTTCATACATAATTTAAATTTATTATTTTAAATAACTTTACTTACATTTAGCATTAATAAAACCCAATAACTAATATTTTATTTCTATTTCAACATAATATGTTTTATTTTGATTTGTGGGTAAATAAAAATGAACACTAAATTAAATAAATTAATAATAATAAGTAATAAGCATCATTAAATGAAAATAGGTTTTATAGGCACAGGTTTAATGGGAACCCCCATGATTAAAAATTTATTAAAATCAAAACACCAAATAAGTATATTCAATAGAACTATAAGCAAAGCTAAAAAACTTAAAAAATATGGTGCTTATTTATCTTATAAAATTGAAGAATTAGCAAAAGATAAGGAGATCATAATTACAATGCTTACAGATGACAAAGCTGTAAACGATATAATTAGAAGCAAAATATTCTTAAATAATGTTTGTAAAAAAACAACAGTAATAGATATGAGTTCAACTAAACCAAGTACTGCATTAGATAATTATAAAAAATTAAAAAAAAGGGGAGTTTACTTTTTAGATGCCCCAGTATCTGGAGGAACGAAAGGAGCTGAAAGTGCTAGCCTTGCTATTATGGTTGGAGGAGAAAAAAAAATATATGAAAAAAATTTAAAAGTTCTTAAAATCTTAGGAATTCCAAATTATGTAGGAAAACCATCCTCTGGTCAGGCAGCAAAACTCGCAAATCAAATTATTGTAGGAATTACTATTGGCGCAGTATCAGAAGCAATAATATTGTCTAAAAAATTAGGTCTTAGACCGATTAATGTTTTAAAGGCTTTAAAAGGAGGATGGGCTGATAGTAAAATATTACAAACTCATGGATTACGAATGATAAAAGAAGATTTTAAAGCCAGAGGTAAAGTTGCATCGCAATTAAAGGACATGGAGAATATTTTAAATACAGCTAAAATGAATAAGATAAACCTTCCTCTCTCAATGATTATTAGGAATTTGTATAAACAATTATCGAAAAAAGGCTATGATAATTTAGATCACAGCTACTTGTATAAAGAAATAAAAAATTACTTATAAATATTTACGAGGAAAATGAAACTTTTAAGAATTGGAGAAAAAAATTATGAAAAACCAGCCATCTTAAGCAAAGATGGTAAAATAATAGACATTAGTTCATGTATTAAAGATTTCAATCCTGATTATTTAAATTTTGAGACAATTTCAAAATTACAAAGTATAGACTTATCTTCATTACCAGAACTTTCTTCAAGCGAGAGAATTGGTTCTTGTATTACAAACCCAGGAAAATTTATTGCCATAGGACTTAATTTTTCTGATCATGCTGCTGAAACAGGATCAAAACCTCCATCTGAACCTATAGTATTTATGAAGGCAACAAGTTGTATAAACGGTCCAAACGACGATATAGAAATTACTAAAGATTCAAAAAAACTTGATTGGGAAGTTGAATTAGGAGTTGTTATTGGAAAACATGCTAAACATATATCTGAAAAACAGTCCAAAGATCATATTTTAGGATATTGTTTGGTAAATGATGTGAGTGAAAGAGAATGGCAAATTGAAAAAAAAGGTCAATGGGTTAAAGGTAAATCACATGACACTTTCGGTCCAATTGGTCCATATTTAGTAACTAAAGATGAAATTTCGGACGCTAATAATTTAAACATGTCATTAGACTTAAATGGTGTCAGAATGCAGACTGGTAACACCAATACTATGATTTTTAATGTGGATGTAATTGTTTCTTATTTAAGTAAATTTATGTCTTTGCACCCAGGTGATATAATAACCACTGGAACCCCTCCAGGAGTAGGTATGGGAATGAAGCCACAAAAATTTTTAAAACCTAACGACAAACTTAGGTTATCAATAGATAATTTAGGAGAACAAAACTCCAAAGTTGTATTAATATAACGCAAAACAATAAATATTTATGATTAAAAGAGATTTATATTATGAGAGAATTCCAACTAAATCACTTAGAGAAGATGTAAGGTTACTTGGCAATATACTTGGAAATGTGATTAAAAAACAAGAGGGTCAAACATTTTATAATCTTGTTGAAAATATTAGAAAACTTTCAAAAGCAAATAGAGCCAATATTAAACAAAAAGACTCATATAAAAAAATTTCTAAAAAATTAAGTCAAATTAGTCCAAGTAATACTTATAAACTTACAAGAGCATTTTC
This sequence comes from uncultured Pelagibacteraceae bacterium, assembly GCA_902634885.1. Taxonomy (GTDB): domain Bacteria; phylum Pseudomonadota; class Alphaproteobacteria; order Pelagibacterales; family Pelagibacteraceae; genus Pelagibacter. The sequence continues at coordinate 122,753 of CACPLR010000001.1, forward strand.
TCATTTTATGAATTTTATAAATCTTGCGGAGTCTATTGATGCTTCAAGAACTTTAGATGAATTTGAGAATAATAAAGCTAAAGTAAACAAAAATATTTTTATAGAGGAAATTTTTGAGGAACTTTTTAAGGATAGAAAAATTTCATCTAATAAAATCTACAATACTGCAAAAAATTTAAACATTGGTATTGTATTAACAGCACATCCTACAGAGGTAAAAAGACGAACACTCATACAAAAATATCACAATATTACAGAGCTTTTAGAGCAAAGAGAATTGATCAAAAGTTTCCCATCAAAACAAAAAATTATAGATAGAAAATTATATGATGAAATTACAATTATATGGAACACAGATGACTTGAAGAGAACAAAGCCTTCTCCATTTGATGAAGCGAGATGGGGACTTGCTATAATCGAAGATAGTTTGTGGGAAACCATACCGAAGGTATACAGGAGATTAAACAGCATTTTTGTTAAAAATATGGGTAAGGGTCTTCCTAAAAATTTTAATCCAATTGAATTTGGATCTTGGATGGGTGGAGATAGAGATGGTAACCCAAATGTAACTGCAAAAGTGACTAAAGAAGTAATTTTATTATCTCGATGGGAGGCAGCAAAATTATATGAAAAATCTTTAACAAAATTAATTAGATCTTATTCAATGGGAAAATGCTCAAAAGAAATTAAAAAAAAAACAGGCGAAACGTTTGAACCCTATAGAGTTTATTTACGCCCACTCAGAGACAAAATGAGAGTTACTCACAGATCTATAGAACAACATTTAGTTTATAATAAACCATTGAACGAAAAAATATTGCTAAATTCACGAGAAGAAATTTTAAGACCTTTAAGGGTTGTTAGAAAATCTTTGGAAGAAAATCAAAATGAAAATTTAGCAAGCGGTGAATTATTAGATTTAATGAGAAGAGCTAAATGTTTTGGAATAAATCTTGCAAGATTGGATATAAGACAAGAATCATCTAGACACTCCCAATTGATTGCGGAATATATAAAAAGAAAATATCAACAAAACTATTATAAATGGAGCGAAAGGAAAAAAATTAATTTTTTAGCAAATCAAATTAAAAAAAAGAAAAACTTATTAACTAATTTTGAATTTAAAAATAAAGAAAATAAAGAAGTTTGGTCAACTTTCAAAACAATCTCTAAACAACCAGATGAATGTCTAGGAGCATATGTCATTTCAATGACCTCGTCTATTTCTGACATCGTAACTGTCTCATTTTTACAAAAAGAAGCCCAAATCAAAAATAAATTAAGAGTTGTTCCATTATTTGAAACATTGGACGATCTAATAAACTCAAAAGCCATCATGAATTCACTTTTTCAAGAAAAATGGTACAGAAAATTAATAAATAACAAACAAGAAGTGATGATTGGTTACTCGGACTCTAGTAAGGACGCTGGTAAAATATGCGCAAGTTGGCATCAATATAAAGCACAAGAAGAAATAGTTAAACTTGCAAAAAAATATAAAATTGATGTAACTTTTTTTCATGGTAGAGGTGGCTCAGCTGGTAGAGGAGGCGGTCCAATACAAGCCACACTTAGGTCTCAACCACCATCTTCGGTAAATTGCAAAATAAGAATTACAGATCAGGGAGAAGTTATACAGCAAAAATATGGTTATGAGCCACTAGCTAAATATAATTTATGTAGTTATATAGGGGCTGTTACAGAGGCAACTCTCAATCCTCCACCTGCACCAAAAAAGAATTGGAGAGAGTTAATTGAAAAAATGTCAGATATTTCAAAAAGTTCATATAGAAAAAATATTAATCAAAATTCTGATTTTATTAGGTATTTTAAAACAGTAACACCACATATATCTTTAGGTAAACTCTTAATAGGATCAAGACCGTCTAAGAGAAAAAATGTAGACAACATAAAAAGCTTAAGAGCAATACCTTGGGTATTTGCGTGGACTCAAATTAGACTTATGTTACCAGCGTGGTTAGGTAGCGCAGAGGCATTAAGATATTCTTCAATTAAAAAATTTAAAAGTACTCTTTTAGATATGGAAAAAAATTGGCCATTTTTTAATTCAATGTTAGATATCCTAGATATGGTCATTTCAAAAGTTGATCCAGAAATATCAAAAATTTATGAAAAATATTTAGCAGATCATAAACTTATAAGGATTGGTAAAAAATTAAGATACCAATTTGAAACAATAAAAAAACTAAATAAAAAAATAACTCCTATAGAAATTATAAATGCCAGAAAGCAATTTAGGAATATTATTGTTGCAAGAAATATTTACACAGAAGTGCTCAATGTTATTCAACCAATTGTTATATCAAAGCTGAAAACAACCAAAGGTAAAGAGAATAAAAAGAATTTAAATGATGCATTGTTAACATCGATAGCTGGTATTTCTGCAGCAATGAAAAATACTGGATAATGTTAGAACTTTTTATTGCATTAAGCGCAGGTTTAATTAGTTTTTTGTCGCCATGTGTATTACCTTTGATACCAGGTTATGTATCCTATATATCTGGAAGCTCCTTAAATGAACTTTTGGAAAGTAAGAAAACAAACATTTTTCCAGTAATTCTATTTTCATTAGGTTTCTCAATTGTATTTATCAGTTTTGGAGCAACTGCTACATTTCTCGGATCATTAGTTTTAGACTACTCTTATGAATTAAGAATTATTGCAGGAATATTTATTATAGTTTTCTCTCTTCAGATAATTGGTTTAATTAATATTAAATTTTTAAATTATGAAAAAAGAGTGCATTCAAATATCACACCAAGTAATTTTGGATCTATTTTAATTGGTATGGCTTTTGGTTTTGGATGGACACCATGTATAGGTCCAATACTTGGATCTATCTTGGCTTTAGCTGCAGTTGAAGACAGTATCAACAAAGGAGTATTATTATTATTTTTTTATTCACTTGGTTTAGCAATTCCTTTTATTTTATCTGGATATCTTATTCAAAGATTTATGATTTTTTCAAAAAACTTAAAAAATAAGATGCAACTGATTTCCAAAATTGGTGGTGGACTTTTGCTTATTACAGGAATATTGATGATAACCAACCAATTACAGGCACTAGGTTTTTATCTTTTAGAGTATATCCCTGTGCTTGGAAATTTTGGATAATTAATGAGAAAAATTTATCAGATTGATTGTAGCGCTAGAAAAGAGGGATCAACTTCAAGAAAGTTAGCTCAAAAATTACTTAAAAAAATTAAAAAAAAAGATGATCAATTAATCTATAGAGATTTAGATGATGAGATGCTCTTTATTTCAGGCTTAACAGAGTCGGGTATGAAAATTCCAGTTGAACAACAAACAGAAGATCATAAAAAAATGTTCGAACTTTCTGATAAATTAGTTATTGAATTAAAAGAGAGTGATATAATTATCATATCTGTACCAATATATAATTTTGGTCCTCCTGCAACTTTAAAAGCCTGGGCTGATCTTGCAGCAAGAGTTAAACTTACTTTTAAATATTCTGAAGACGGTGATAGAATTGGTTTACTTAAAGATAAACAAGTATATCTAGTAATCACCTCCGGTGGAACTAAAATACAAGGTGATGAGGATTTTTTAACACCTTGGTTAATTCATATGTTGAATTTTTTTGGTATTAAAAATATTAAAATCATCGCTGCTGATCAAATGGCATTAGATTATGAAAAATCCATCAAGCAGGCTGAAAACAAAATAGAAGAATTGTTTAAAGATTAAATTTCCTTCTTAAATGTAGCAATTTACCTTCTGTGCTATCAAAGTCTAAATAACACCCTTGTAAAAATCTATTACCCTCATTTGGATCAAAAGATGTTCTACCATGAAGCAATCTATGATTATCCATCATCATTAAATCTCCAGGCATTAATCTAAATTCAATCATGTACTCATCAGAATTATATAAGTCTGACAAACATTTTCTTGCATTATAATAAATTTCGAGTTTTTCTTTTTTCATTTGAGGCACATAATCTAATCTTGGGCTAAATCTAACATTTTGAAAATTACCATTTTCATCTAAATGAATTAATTCAGCCCAACTTTCTAAAATTGTATCTTTATCTGAAAATTTAAATCTAACTTTAGTACTTGTTAAAATATTATAATATTCTTGATTTAATTTTTTCAAGTCTTCTGTAACAGTATATCCATCAACTAAAGTTGAGTAACCTCCATTAACTTTGTTTTCAATACAATGCAGGATTTGTATACATGGAGGGAAAGGATTTCTATAAGGGTTATCAGTATGAGGAGATAAGTTTAGCGCTGTATATGCTAAATCATTTGGATTTGGTTTTGATTTTACATTAAAATATTCACCAAAGTTAGTTCTTTTGACACTGCCAATCATATTTCCAAATTCGACCAGAAAATTATCATTTGTTGGCACATCTTGAATTATAACAAAGCCAAATTTATAAAAATTTATAAGTAAATTTAACATATCTTCGCTATCTGCAAATTTATTATTAAATTTGAAATTTTTAATATCTTTGAAATCAGATTTCCATTGTACTTTTTTGATATCTATTATTTCGTTTGAGTTTAAACTAAGTTCATCTGATAATTTTTTAATTTCAAATTTTGAATTAACGCCATCGTTAAATTGTATATTTAAAAAATCACCATTTATTTCTGCGTTTATAATTTCAACTGAGTTTCTCATAGTAGATGGGTCAAACAGGCGTTGTTGGGTACCTTCATCAAGATACTCTTTCTCACTGACACGCTCTCTTAACCAAAAAGGGTGAATTTCCTCTTTATTTGATCCATTTAATGAGAATATTTTGTTTGAACTAACTTCAAATTTCATAACTGTTTAAACTTTCCTCTAAAACCCCTTTTTTTTCAAGATAAATTCGTTTGTATTGATTTAAATATTTTATTAATACGTGAAGCGATGAGCAAAAAGTTTAATTATAAAATTTACTTCAATTTTCTTAATATTTTAGCAAAACAACTGACAAGATTTTATTATTCAAAACTCGATAAGCCTTTTAAAATTAGCAATAAATTAAAAGGAAAAGGCTATGATCCGGTAACAACTTCAGACAAAGCTTTCGAACGATTCATTAGAAAAAAAATATTAGAAAGGTTTCCTGATCATCAAATTATTGGCGAAGAATATGGATTAAAAAAAACTAAAAGTGATTTCTCTTGGGTAATCGATCCAATTGATGGAACGAGATCTTTTGTAACCGGTAATCCAACTTGGAGTAATTTAATATCTTTAAATTATAAAGGAAATCCTATGATAGGCCTTGCAAATTTTCCTAAACTTAAAAAATATTATTTAAATAAAGACGAAAAAAATTCATATTTATTTGAAAATGGAAAAAAAACTAAATTAAATGTTAATTCAAAAGTATCTATTAAAAATGCAAAGATTGCAGCTGCATTTCACGGTTATTTATCATTTAGTAAACAAAAAAAAATTCAAAAATTTATAAAGATAGTAAATTTTCCTTGTTTTGATGCTTTAACTTATGCTCAGTTAGCAGAGGGAAGACTGGATATAGTAGTTCAATGTGCGAACAAAATATGGGATGTACATGCAATCATACCTATAATTAGTGCTGCTGGTGGAACACTTACTACATGGAAAAATGAAAATGGCAAACTTGCTGGAAATATTTTAGCATCGAGCAATAAATTAAATCATAAAAAAATATTAAAATTGCTTAAGCCAGCTACATGAAAAACATAATTGTACTTCAACATATTAAAATAGAAGACCCAGGATATATTAAAGATCTAATGATAAGTGATGGAATAAATTTAACTACAATAGAATTAGATGAAGGTGAAAAAATTCCAAATGATTTAAATAAATTTGATGCAATGTTTTGTATGGGTGGACCTATGGACACATGGATGGAAGATGAATATTCTTGGCTTATTGAAGAAAAAAAAAAAATTAAAGAATTTGTTATTGATTTAAAAAAACCTTATTTAGGTTTTTGTTTAGGCTGCCAACTTCTTGGTGAAGTCATTGGAGGGAAAGTTGTAAAATCATCAAAACCTGAAATTGGAATGTTGGATATTGGTTTTTTAGAAAATAAAAAAAAAGATCAGTTATTTAGTAATTTCCCTGATAAAATCAAATCACTACAGTGGCATTCTTATGAAGTTCAAGATTTAGAACATATACAATCTGTTACTCTAATAGCTTCATCACCTGAAACAAAATATCAAATTTTTAAATTTCATGAACACGCATACGGAATTCAATTTCATATTGAAATCAAAGATACTACAGTAAGTGATTGGGGGTGTGTGCCCGAATATAAATCTGCTCTTGAAAGTCAGTTAGGAAAAGGTGCACTTGAGAAATTTGATATTGATGCTAAAATGAATATGTCCTCAATGAATAAATATTCAACAATTCTTTATAACAATTTTAAGAAATTAATCTGAGAATTTCCTTTTTTTTAACATTTTATTGAGTTAGTTTTTTAAGCATAATCAAGGAGGTAATATGGCAATATTTAACATGATAGAGGAAAGTGAAGCCAAAGGAAAAGTAAAAGAAATATTTGAGGACATTAAACAAAAAAGAAACATAAAATTTGTAAACAATTTTTGGAAAATGTTAGCTAATGAGCCAGAAACTTTAGAGAGAACTTGGAATTCATTGCAGCAAGTAATGAAAAAAGGTGCTCTAGATGAGATGACAAAAGAATTAATTTATATTGCTGTTTCAATTACAAATAGCTGTGAGTATTGCATAAAATCTCATAGTTCTGCTGCAATTAAGAAAGGAGCATCAAAAGATATGCTTGCTGAACTTAACGCGGTAGTTGGTATGGCAAATGAAACAAATAAATTGGTTGAGTCATACCAAGTTAAAGTAGACGAAATTTATGAATGATAGAGCTCAAGCAATCCTAGACTTCTGGTTTGATGACCTAATAGTTGAAAAAAGGTTTAAAAAAGACGAAAAATTTGATCAGTTAATTAGAGAAAAATTTGGAGAAGACCACAATAAAGCTACTTCAAATGAATATGATTATTGGCAAGATGAGCCGTTAACTTGTTTAGCATTAATTATTTTATTAGATCAGTTTTCCAGAAACCTTTATAGAAATGATAAAAAGTCTTTTGAATACGATTTTAAAGCAAGATTAATTGTAAATGATGCTGTTTATAATGGATATCTTGATCAAATGGATGAATATCAAAGATTTTTTATGTTACTTCCATATATTCATAGTGAAGAAATTATTGATCACGATAGAGCATATAAGTTATTAACAAATTATCTATCAAATCATCCAAATTTTTTAGAAATAAAAAAATTTTGGAAAGATCATACAGCAGTAATTAAAAGATTTCATAGATATCCTCACAGAAATAAAATGTTAGGAAGAAGATCAACAGCAGAAGAAATTGAGTTTTTAGATCAACCCAACTCTTCATGGTAACTATTTTGTGTTACCTAATAGATTTACAATTAAAACACCTGTAATTATTAAAAATAAACCAAGGATGGTTGTAAAATTAGGAATTTGATTAAATTTTAAAACTCCTACTACACTTGTGGCTATAATACACAAACCTGCAAATGATGCGTAAGTAACTCCAACAGAAATTGATTTCATTACAAGTGAAAGTGTAAACATACAGGCAACAATTGTAATTGCAGTTAAAATACTTGGAATTAATAGAGTAAAACCTTGAGCGTTTTTTGCAAAAGCATTAGACGCTGTTCCTAAAATTACAGCAACAATTAAATATACATATGCATTTAAATTACTCATTATTTTTTAACCAATTTATTGCATCTTCCATTCTATCATCTCCCCAAAATATTTCATTACCCACAACAAAAGAAGGACTACCAAATATTTTATGTGATCTTGCACTTTCAGTGTTTTCTAAATATTTATTTTCTATTTCTTGAGAATTTGCATTATTTACAATTTTTTCTTTATCCAAACTAAGCTCATTACATATCTCAGAAATATTTGGCTCTGTAGCTGGTTCTTTTCCGTCTTGGAACCATCTCTTGTAAGTCAATCTTACATAATCTACTCCCCAGCCTTCCTTTAATCCTAATATTGCAAGTTTATTTGCTAAATCAAATTCACTTAATGGGTAAGGCACAGGAGTTTTTGCAAAAAAACCATAACCTTTAGCTCTTCTCTCTATATCTCTCCACATATAATCAACTTTATTTTGTTTGTCTTTTGGAAAAGGTATGTTGTTCATTTCCTTCATTATTGCTCTCACACTAAATGGAACCCAATTAAATTTTACATTTAATTTTTTTTCAACATCTAATATCCTAGCAACTGTCAGATATGTATAAGTACTTCCAATTGAAAAATAAAAATCAACTTTTTCCATTACTTATATTAACCTATTATTTTGTGATTTTATCTACAATTTTTTTTACTAAAGGAGCAACAATTGAGGTTGCTATCATTGCAACTGGAAAACTCACAGACCATGCAGTTATAAATCTATTAAAATAATCTTTGTCAAAGCCAGTGTTAATATAGGTTATTAGGAGAGTCATCATGAAACTCATCCCACATCCCATTAAAACTATAAATAATAGGTTTGAGTATTTTTTTGAAAACAAAATTTAAATTCTAACTTTAAATATTTTATTTGTTCATCGGGGTTGCACCAGTTTCAAGTGCAAATACTTTGCCATCTTTAAATTTAAAAACAGCCATTACTGCTTCTTTATTTCCATCATTAAATGTAACAAATGCGTGTTCAACACCAATTTCATCATTTTCATAAATAACTCTAACTTTATCTCTATTGATATCTCCACTCATTGCCCATTTTACTACATCGTCTTTTTTTAAAACAGTTCCTGATTTATGCATCGTAAACGTATAATCGTCATGAATTATATCTCTTAATGCTGCCTCATCTTTACTCTCCATGGCTTTATTGTATTTAGCTAAAATTGACATTTTTATTCTCCTTTATTTTTTATTTTCCTGGTTTAACAACACTATTAGCTGCATTAGCTGCATTCGTAAATGCTTTGTTATAATCAATTACCTCATGGACCATTAAATCTTCCATTAGGCCAGAATTTTTAAAAGCTATTTTTAAGGCAACAGCTTGTTCATATTCTCCTTCCACGCAAGAAATTACATCAAATCTACCTCTTACCCACTCGTAAGAAATAAGTTTTAAACCAGCGGCCTCTGTTGCCTTTTTTGTAGAAGCGAATCTGTCTGCAGTTGGTTCATTCTGCATTCTCTTCATTAACTCTCCACTTATTTTACCTATTAAATAAAATTTTGCCATTTATTCTCCTTTAATTATTATTCCATTTGATAAAGCGTTATCTAGACGGATTTTTTTTATTGGTTTGTATTCTTCAGATTTATACCACTCTTGAGCTTTCTCATAACTAGGAAATTTGATTACTATTGTTCTTGGGTGCTCCCAATTTCCCTCTATTAATTCAAAATCTCCACCTCTTACAATATATTCTGCCCCAAATTTCTCAGCGATTGGTTTTACTTTTTCAATATATTCTTTGTAATTATCAGGATTTGTAATTTTAATATTAAAAATTACGTAACCAGTCATTATCTGAAATTTCAATATGATGGATTAACAATTTCAATATTTTTTTTTACAGATCCACTTTAGATAAATCATACAACTGAGCATTCTCTACACATTCCGCATAGATAGCTTTTGCTGTAGGATTTTTTCCCGTTACAAAATCTTTCATTCCTTCTTCATTATGAACAGAAACTTTAAATAACATACCACTTTTATCTGGTATCATAGCTCCAACAGTTTTTTCTGGATATGCAACACTTTTTCTAACACCCATACCTTCATCTGATTGCATCCATCCCATGAAAGTATCTAATTTACCTTCTTTTATTTTAAGATGTACTAACATTTCCTTTTCCATTTATAGCCTCCTTTTTTTGTTAATTTAATCTGAGCAAATGCTCATTACTGTAGTCTCTTGTTTATGGCCAGATTTCTCAATTACTTTTGCATTCTCTGTATTCTGCATAAATTTTTGCATAGTGTCTGATGCTGGTGTTTCCATTACAATATGTACCTTATTTGGATTTTCTAATTCATGACCAACGTAAATAGTTTTGATTCCTGCCGCTTCTCTTGGACCAGAATGTTCATCAAACATTTTTTTCCAATGAGTCCAGTCTTTTACCTCAAAATTTCCAACCACTTTTACCATTTTACTCTCCCCACACACCACCAAAATCAATTGTTGCTTATTTCTTCATTGCATTGAACATGCTAAGCGTATCATCAAAGGTCATCATAACTTTAGTTTTTCCTTCATCGCTAACTTCAAAATAATGACCAAACATAGTATCCATGTTGTCAGCTGTCGCATGTACTCTAACAAATACTTTATTTCCTTCACTGATCATGTCTAAAATTTTTAAATGAAAATTTGGCCATGTAGCTGGAATTTTTGACATCGCACCCATCATAGCTTGTTTACCTTTGTGAACTCCTGACAATGGATGGACACCTTCTTTACCAGGAAATGTCCATACAATATTGTCATCGATCATCTCATTAAAAAAAGTTTCCATATCTCCTTTACTAAAAAGCTCGTATGCTTTTCTCGTTTGCTCTTTTACGTCCATAAAATATTCCTTTCGAAGTTAATTATTTATTAATAAGTATATTCTCCACTCATCTGATTCATTGAGTGAGCCATTCCAGCTTTACCTTTAAGATTTTGTCTACTTGAAAATCCTGTACCTGAAATATTTTCATATTTACCAGTTCCACCAATAATAACAAAATCTCCAGAGCCACCAACGCCGCCAGTTCCTTTACCTTTATAATTTATAAATACTTTTTCCCCGTCATTTAGATAAAATGTGCACATTCCTGTTTCATCATCAAATTTACCTGCAGTTAAAGTAAGCCCTCCAATGCAATGCATGGTAGATTTATCAAATATACTTCCATCTTCTTTGTCTGAAAGTCCAGCATTACCATCATAAGTTATACTCATATTGCCATTACCAGCATTCATAACATTTACTTCCCATGAACCCATTCCACTTGCATTAAACTTTCCGGTCTCTGCTAACAAGTTAGAGGTAAATAGTGTAAAAAAAGTTAATATTATTATTTTTTTCATAGTTTTCTCCTTACATTTTTGCAAAATCCATTGTTTGTGAACATTCCTCAGAGACTGTATCAAAAAAATTATTCATATCTCCAAGTTGATCAATAATTGCTTGTGGACTTTCGGCTTGCCACTTACAAAATACCTTCATCGAGTCGCCTGCACCCATCATTGTCATATGACATACAGCCTTTTCTCCAGTTACTCCTTTTTTTAAATCCTCAGGGGATGTTGAACTTACAACTTCATGAAATTTTTTTTTCATCTCCTCAGACTTAAATATATGCGTTGCTAAATAGTCTTTCATTATAACCCTCCTTAAGAGCTTAATTAATTACAAAGAAAAATTGTAAACTTTATATTACAATACTGGTATGTGATTTTTAGATCCAACTAGGAGTAGGTAGGCCTTTTTCTTGTAAAAATTTTTTATTAAACATCTTTGAGTTGTATTTATCTGATTTGTCGCAGAGAATTGTTACAATAGTTTTTCCTGGACCAATTAACTTACCAAGTCTAATTGCTCCAGCAATATTTACACCACAACTAGTGCCTAAGCTTAATCCCTCTTCTTTTATTAGATTATAAAGCAAAGGCAAAGACTCGTGGTCATCAATTGAAAATGCTCCATCTATTTTTGCTTCAGCAAAATTTGCTGTTACTCTACTGGACCCAATACCTTCAGTTATTGAACCACCTTCGGATTTTAATTCACCATTTTCAATGAAATTGTATAAGGCAGAACCTGCTGGATCAGATAAATATATTTTTATATCTTTGTTTTTTTCTTTTAAATAACTACTTATCCCTCCAATCGTTCCACCTGTGCCTGATGCACAAACAAATCCATCTACCTTACCTTCTGTTTGATCCCATATTTCAGGTCCAGTTGTTTCATAATGACCTCTAGCATTTGCAGTATTGTCAAATTGGTTTGCCCAGACGACTCCGTAATTATTTGAGTTTTTTAATTCTTCTGCAAGTCTACCTGCAACTTTTACATAATTGCCATCATCACTGTAAGGTTTTGGTGGTACTAACCTTAAATCTGCACCGATATTTATTAAAGTATCTTTTTTTTCTTGTGTTTGATTATCGTTCATTACAATTGTTGTTTTATAACCTAAAGAATTTCCTAGAAGACATAAACCTATACCAGTATTACCTGCTGTTCCTTCAACAATCATTCCACCTTTTGAAATTAATTTTTTTTCTTCAGCATCTTTTATAAGTGCCAAAGCCGCTCTGTCTTTTACAGATCCCCCCGGATTTAAATATTCTGCTTTTCCATAAATATTACATCCAGTTATCTCTGAGGCTGCTTTTAATTTTATTAAGGGAGTATTACCAATTGACTGTAAAAAATTATCTTTGATATTAACCATTGTTATTTTCTGAATTGTCATTTTCTACAGCATAAGGTTTAAATTCTTCTGTAGCAGTTCCAACATTCTTTGCTGGTATTCCTATCATCACAGCATTTTCCTCAACATTTTTTGTTACAACAGCATTTGCTCCAATTTTTGAATTTTTTCCTACTACTACAGGACCTAATATTTGTGCACCAGATCCAACGACTACATTATCCATTAAGGTAGGATGTCTTTTTATATTTCTTTGATTATTAGAATTAATACTTGGAGATATACCTCCTAAAGTAACCATATGATATATTGTGACATTATCACCAATTTCAGACGTTTCACCTATTACAACTCCCATCCCATGATCTATAAATAAATTTTTACCAATCTTTGCACCAGGATGAATTTCAATACCTGTTAGGAATCTTGAAAACTGCGAAATAATTCTCGCAATTAAATCAAATTTAGCTACTGAAAAAAAATGAGCCAATCTATGAAAAAACACAGCTTTAACACCTGGATAAGTCAATATCAAACTTAATTTAGACTTCGCTGCTGGATCTCTGTCAATAATTGATTGTAAAAAGTCACTCATGAGTATTTCTATATAGTTATTAAAAATTGAATTTAAAGTTGATCAATCTCTTAAAAGTTTGCTTCATAAATCAATTTTTCATATAATAATTTTATAATAAGGAGAGAAACAATGTTAAAAATAAATAGTATGTGTCCTGATTTTCAGGCTAAAACTACAGAGGGAGACATCTCTTTTCACGAGTGGTTAGGTGACAGCTGGGGTGTATTATTTTCACATCCAAAAGATTTTACGCCAGTTTGTACTACTGAACTTGGAGCTCTAGGTTTAATGAAAGATGAGTTCGACAAAAGAAACGTGAAAGTAATAGGTCTTAGTGTAGATGGAGTTGATGACCATAACAAATGGTTAGAAGATATAAAAGATGTGTCAGGTTCAAAACCAAACTATCCAATAATTGCAGACGAAGATCTTAAAGTTGCTAAATTATTTAATATGTTGGAAGGTGATGCAGGAACAACATCAATGGGCAGAACTGCTGTTGATAACGAGACAGTTAGAACTATTTTTGTAATAAGACCTGATAAAAGAATTGGTTTATATCTAACTTATCCAATGGCAACAGGACGAAACTTTTTGGAAATATTGAGAGCAATAGACTCAATGCAACTAACAGCAAAACATAAAGTAGCTACTCCTGCTAATTGGAAAAAAGGTGAAGATGTAGTTATTTTACCAGCTGTTAAAGATGAGGAAGCGAAAAAAATATATCCAAATGGATGGGAGACGGTAAAACCATATTTAAGAAAGGTTCCAGATCCTTCTAAATAATTTGGATAAGAATATATTAAACCAACAATCTCAGCATTGGGAGACTAATTTCTCAAATAAGCCTGAGATGTTTGGTTTAGATCAAAGTTATTCAGCAGAAAAAACTCTTTCTGTTTTAAAAGAAAACAATTTATCGAATATTGTAGAACTAGGAGCAGGATTAGGGAGAGACACAATATTTTTTGCAAAAAATTCAATCAAGGTTACTGCGCTTGATTATAGTCAAAATGGTATATCAATAATTGACAAAAAAATTAAACAATTAAATTTATATTCATTTATTCGTACTATGAAGTTTGATGTGAGGAGTAGCTTACCTTTTAAAGATAATACGGTAGAAGTTTGTTATTCTCATATGCTTTATTGTATGGCTCTAACAAATCTTGAATTAATAAATTTAAATAATGAGATTAAAAGAATTCTTAAACCTGGAGGTTTGAATATTTATACTGTTAGAAATACAGAAGATGGAGATTTCAAAAAAGGGATTCATAGGGGTGAAGATTTATTTGAAATCGATGGATTTATTATTCATTTTTTTTCTGAGAATAAAATAAATAGTCTTCTAGATGGTTTTAAAAATTTATTTATTGAAAAATTTGATGAAGGAAAGTTTCCTAGAAAGTTATATTTAGTTTGTAACAAAAAAATTTAGTTATTTTTGTATTTTCTCATACATACTTGGGCCAATAAAAGATTTGGATCAATAAACAACTTAGAGTCTTTTGCTTTCTTAAAAGATTTATATGCAAATAAAGCTATAGGAAGTTCTGTACAACCTAATATAATTTTTTTACATTTTTTTTTTATTAGTTGATTAACAGCTGGTCTTAATACTTTCTCTGCCTCTTTCACTTTTCCCATTTTTACATATTTAATAGATTTGTTTACAGAGCTTGTTTGTAAATTTTTAGTTGGACTTATAAAATCATATTTTTTATCAAAATATTGATGGTAAACTTTTGTTTTCAATGTTGCTTCAGTACAAAGGATTCCTATTTTCGTATTTTTTTTACAAGTTTTTTTTGTATAATTAAAAACTTCCCTTGGCATGCTTAATAAAGGAATTTTAATTTTTTTTTGAATATCTTGATGCCAATAATGTGCAGTGTTACAAGGCATAACAATAAATTTACATTTATTTTTGGATAGCAGTTTACAACCCTTAATCAACTCATTGAGCACATTGTAATATTTTTTCAAGTTCTCAGGTCTTTTTGGTGTATTAGACTTGTTGTAAAGAATAAACATAGGGTACTGTTGATCCAGTTTTCCTCTATATAATTTTGCAAGCTTGCTGCAAAAATCTAAACCTGCCTGCGTTCCCATTCCTCCAAGAATACCAATCATAAAAGCTAATTTATCTGTATATATTAATTAGTAGAACTATATTTTAATTTAATTTATGCAAGTAATAACACTATAGATGAATAGAAATCTTTTCTTACTTATTTTAAGCCAAGTATTTGGTTTTACAGCCGCTACAGTTACAGTTTTTATAAGTGGTATTATTGGATCAGACTTAAGTTCTATAAAAACACTTTCTACACTTCCTCCATCGATTTATGTTGTTGGAACAGCAGCAGCTACAATCTTTGCCGCTAAGATAATGAGCATTATTGGACGAAGGCTTGGATTTATTTTTGCTTCTGTAGCTGGTTCAATTTCTTGTTTGATAGGCGCTTATGCAATAATTATAGAAAGTTTTTTTATTTTTTGTTTTGCTAAATTTATTTTAGGTGCCACAATGGCATTTACTCATCAATACCGTTTTGCTGCAGCAGAAAGTGTAGAAAAGGAAAAAGCGCCTAAAGCTATTTCATCATTATTGTTAGCTGGAATAGTTGCTGCCTTTCTTGGAATTGGTTTGGCAAATTATACTAAAAATTTTGTAAGTGATTATTTATATGTAGGTTCATATTTAACTTTAGCAGTTTTGACATTAATACCTTCATTTTTATTATTCTTTTTTAAGGATATTAGAGAAATTTCTTTTGTTTCAAATAAGGAAAATAACTCAAGAAATTATTCAGAATTTTTTTCAGATCCAAAATTTTTACAAGCAATTACCTCTGCTGCATTTGCATATGCAGTAATGTCTTTTTTAATGACAGCAACTCCAATAAGTATGCATATTGTACATCAGTTAAGTTTAGAAAAAACAGGAATAGTTCTTCAATTTCATGTTTTGGCAATGTTTTTACCTTCGCTAGTTACTGGAAATTTAATCAAAAAGTTTGGTTATAGTAATATGATGTATTTAGGTGTCTTATTCTATTTTTTCACAATTTTATTATCTTTCTTTCAACCATCTTTTTTAAACTATTTTATAAGTCTGATTTTTTTAGGTATAGGATGGAACTTTTTATTTATATCTGGCACAAGCTTATTAGTCACAACTTATAAACCTGAAGAAAAATTTAAAGCTCAAGGATTTAATGATTTATTAGTTTTCTCTTCCATGGCTTTAGCAAGTTTGTTAGCCGGTATACTTATTTCTATTGCAAGCTGGAAAACAGTTAACTTATTTTGTATTCCTTTTTTAATTCTCATTATTTTATCAATAATTAATGCAGATAAGAAAGAATGAGTTTTTTAATTTTAGGTTTTATAACCAGTTTAAGTTTAATATTAGCAATAGGACCACAAAATATCTTTGTAATAGAGCAGGGTATCAAGAAACAACATATTTTTTTAATATGTTTCATTTGTTCAATATCAGATACAATTTTGATTTTTTTAGGAATTTTTCTTTTTCAGTATCTTGGTACGTATTTTAATGAAATAACTGAACTAGTTTTCAATATTTTATTATTAATATTTTTAATTTATTTCATTTACACAAAAATTTCTGAAAAATTTAAAAACATAGAAATAGACAAAGATCAAAAATATGATGAGAGAAAAAAAATTATATTAAAAACGCTCGCTTTTACTTATTTAAATCCGCATGTTTATTCTGATACAGTTTTTTTTCTTGGTAATTTTTCAAAAAATTTTCCTGTTCATTATAAAATTTATTTTGGTATTGGAGGTTCTATAGCTTCTTTTTTATTTTTCTACTTATTGGGATATTTAGCAAATTATTTTTCAAAATATCTTAATAATGTAAAAGCTTGGGTAATAATAAAATGGGTTATTTCTTTAATAATGGGCTTAATTTCAATTTATGTGATTTTTGAAATTTTAAAATTTTTTAATTAGAAAATCCGTATTTTCTTAATCTTACATCGCCGGTTCGTGCATGAGCTTCCATACCTTCGTATCTAGAAATTCTTGCTGCAGCAGCACCCACAAGTTTTGTTGAGTCTTTTGTCATTCTTTGGAAGCTTAGTGTTTTTATAAATTTTCCAACAAATAATCCCCCTGTATATTTACCTGCTCCTTTAGTTGGTAAAATATGATTTGTTCCGGAACATTTGTCTCCGTAAGCTACTGTTGTTTCTTCACCAACAAATAGGGATCCATAATTCGTTAGTCTGTCATGGAACCATTTTAAATTTTTTGTTTGAACCTCAAGATGCTCTGGAGCATATTCATCACTTATCCTAACCATTTCATCGTCAGTATCGCAAAGAATTACCTCACCATAATCTTTCCATGCAGCCTCCGCACTAGTTCTTGGTAATTCAGGTAACTCTGAAATTAATTCAGGAACTCTTTTCATCACTTTTTCAGCAAGCTCTTTACTTGTAGTGTATAACCAACAAGGAGAGTTGTAACCATGTTCAGCTTGCCCAACCAAGTCTACTGCAACTATCTCAGGATCAGCAGTTTCATCTGCAATAATTCCAATTTCTGTGGGACCAGCAAATAAATCTATTCCAACCCTTCCAAATAAAATCCTTTTTGCCTCAGCTACAAACTGATTACCTGGACCAACTAAAATATCTGCTGGAGCATTACCAAATAAACCGTATGTCATTGCAGCAATTGCAGGAACTCCGCCTAAGTTTAAAATAACATCTGCACCACACAAATCGGCAGTATATATAATAGTGGGGTGGGCTCCTACTCCCGCTTTTGGTGGACTACAAGCAATTACATTTTTTACTCCAGCAACTTTTGCAGTTGTTACGCTCATAACCGCCGAAGCTATATGAGCATATCTTCCACCTGGAATATAACAACCCGCAGTATTAACAGGAACTAATTTTTGACCAGCATATAAACCATCAGATAATTCAACCTCGAAATCATTTCCATAGTTTTTAAGTTGAGCCTCAGCAAATTTTCTTACCCTTTCATAAGAAAATTTAATATCATCCTTTGTTTTTTGATGTAAATTTTTTTTTATTTCCTCAATTTTATCTTTGGATACAATTATTTCACCCTCATAATTGTCAAATTTTTTTGTTAATTCTTTACAACCTTCCTCTTTAGATTTCTCTAGATCATTAAGTAAATTTTGAACAATATCCCTCGTTTTATTATCATCAGTTGAGGATGTTTTAGGAGATTTTTTAAGGTATTTAATTGTCATTGATGCGTATTTTGCTGAAGTTATTTAATGTATTAAAATACTCATTTCAACAAAGATATTTTTTATTAATACTCTTGATAATTTAATCTAACGCAACTACTGCAGCAGCTATTGAGGCTAATCTAGCTGTTGCATCGTCTGATCTACTTGTTATTACTACTGGAACTTTACCTCCAACTACTACACCTGCTGCACAGGCTCCCATAAAATAAATCATCATTTTTACAAGCGCATTTCCAGTCTCAACATTAGGTACTAGCAAAACATCTGCATCTCCAGCAACAATATTTTTTATACCTTTAATACCTGCGGACTTTTTAGATATACTATTATCAAAAGCCAAAGGACCAAAAATGTCAGCATTAAAACCCTCTTTTGCTGCTAAATTTGTAATCTCCTTTGCATCAAGAGAACTTTGCATACTATCCAATACTTCTTCAGTTGCTGATAAAATTGATATTTTTGGTTTTGGAATATTTATACGATGACAAAAATCTATTACATTTCTTAAAATGTGCATTTTAGTTTTAACATTTGGATTAACATTTAATGCTCCATCTGTAATTATAAGTGGCTTATCATCTTTTTCTAATGTCATGTGCCATATATGACTTAGCCTTTTTTTGCCTAATAAACTATATTCTCGCTTTAAAACCTCTTTCATCAAAACATCTGTATGAATATGTCCTTTAACAATTATTTTAATTTTATCCTCTGAGGCAAGTTTCGCTGCAATCTTGGCAGTATTATTTTCTATTGGTTCGTCTATTATCTCATATTCAGATATATCAAACTTTATATCATCTGCAGTTTTTTTAATTTCAGATTCGTTACCAATTAAAACTGGTACAATCAGTTTTTCTTTTACCGCATCCATTACTGAAATCATTGGCAGTGTCATTCCAGCATTTGCTATTGCAACTTTGATACCTTTTTTTTGATGAGCAAGGTCTAAGAGATTATTTGGACATACTGTTGATTTATCTGAAAGCATCTAAAATCTTATATCAAAATTAAAAAAAACTAACATATCATTTATTTTTTGATAATGTCAGAAATATGGATGTTGTAACAAAAATTGCTCCAATTGCTCTGGCATTGATTATGTTAACGTTGGGCTTAGGTCTTACAACGAGTGATTTTACAAGAGTAGTTAAACGACCAAAAGATTTTTTAGTTGGATTGATTTGCCAAGTAATATTACTTCCTATAATTGCTTTTGTTTTAATAAAAATTTTAAATGTTCAACCAGCATTAGCTCTAGGAGTAATGATAATCGCTGCTGCACCAGGAGGTGTTACATCTAATATTCTTACAAAATTTGCAAATGGTGATGTCGCTCTTTCTGTTTCATTGACGGCAACAATAAGTTTACTTAGTATTTTAACTGTTCCATTTATCGTAATTAAATCTGCTGACCTACTTGATATAAATTACCTATCTAAGGAAATTTCAATGAGTGGGATATCAATCAAAATGTTTTTGGTAGTAACATTACCTGTAGTAATTGGAATGTTAATAAGAAATTTTGCACAAAATTTTATAATTAAAAGAACAGCTTTAATTGAAAAAATCTCATTAACTCTTTTTATCATAGTTTTTATATCTATTTGGTTAGAGGAATGGGACAATATAATTATTTATATATCACGAGCTGGCATAATAACTCTGATATTAAATGTAACAATGATGGTTATAGGATTTTATGTTGCTAAAATTTTTGCAAGTGGCATTGAACAAAGAAAATGTATTTCACTAGAATGTGGACTTCAAAATGGAACTTTAGCAGTATTTGTATCTACTCAAATATTCGATGAAATAATTTATTTGATACCAACTGCCTCATATGCTTTGATCATGTTTGTCACATCTATAATATTTGTGCTTCTCTTAAAAAAGATAAATTAGAGCTAAAATAAAAGATCGCGACCCAAAATGAACATGTTGTATTAAAAAAACCTAATTTGGTGAAGTCAAAGATTGAGTATCTTTAAACTTTTAGACTATAATCAAATTATAAAAAATAAGATGAGTACTGAGACTTTAACAAAATTAAATCCAAAAATTTTAATCAATTCCAAATTTGACCCCAATGGATCAGGTGTTAACGTATCTGATCCAAAAACATTAAGCGCTGAACAAAATAAAGTTGAGGTAAGTAAGAATAAAACAAACAAACATAAGACTTGTATAAATAAACTGAATAATAGACTTAAAATTCAAGAAAAAAATAAAAAAATAGAAAATAGGGTTTTGACTGGTTTATTTCTAAGTGTTGTTGCGGTTTTATTTTTTGTAGCAACTTAATTCAAAAGTTTCTCAATATCTATTTTAATATCATCTGTAATTTTAATCTCTTTATTAAAATTTTTTTTATATCTGTTAAACTTATTTTGTCCTGGATACATAATTTCTTTTATATTTTTTAGTTTTGGGAGTTTTTTAACTCTTCTTATATTTTCTTTAATTCTTGAGCTAAAATTTTTAACAAATAAATTTGACCTCATAACAATAAATAAATGACCGATGTTTTGAGGACCTGAAAAATCATCAAATGGATCTTTAACTTTTCCTCCATGATTTCCTCCAGTGAAAACACCACTTAAGATATCAACCATCCATGCTAAACCTGATCCTCTAAATCCAGCAATAGGCAATTGCACACCTTTTAGAGCTTTAGCTGCATCTGTGGTTGGCCTTCCATATTTATCTAATGCAACACCTTCTGGTATTTTAGATCCTGTTCTTGCTGCAACTCTTATTTTTCCTCTATTTATCATTGATATAGATGTATCTAAAATAAAGGGAACTTTTGAAGAAGTAGGTGCTCCAAAACAAATTGGATTTGTTCCAAACAAAGTTTTTAATGCACCATGTGGGGCTATAGCGGGTGGAGCATTGGTAAAAATTAATGTTAACAAATTTTTTTTAACTGCTTGTTCTGCATAGTATCCTGATAACCCATAATGACCACTTCTTTTTATACCAACCAAACCCAACCCTGTTTTCTTGGCACTCTCAATTGCTTTTTTAATTCCAATATCAGCAGCTACAAAACCAATACTGTCATCAGCATCAATTTGCGTTATGGATTGAGATATTTTTTTAAATTTAAATTTAGGCTTTGGATTAATTAATTTTTTATTTATTCTGTCACAATACATTTTTAATCTTGAGACACCATGACCAGTGGCGCCAACTAATTCAGCATTAACTAGTGCATCAGAACAAATCCTTGCATGTTCTTTGCTTAATTTATATTTTATAAATACTTTAATTAGTAATTTTTCTAAATTTTCTTTTTTCATTAAAACCACCTAAACATTCCAATGATACCTGCAGTAGCATAAAAAATTTGAAGTAGTAAAATTCCCCTATGTTTTCCTAAATATGCCCACAAACCAATTAAAATTGCTGAAATTAATAATAGGGCAAAACCTAGAAATTCAGCACCAATGTTTAGAGCAACAAGCAGTGAATAAATAATAGCAGTTATAACGCCTAGCCACTCTAATATTTTATTTTTATCCATGAAGTAAATCTTTTAGATTAGCCTTTACCTCTCCAAGGTATAGTTTTATCGATAATTTTTCTAAGAGTAATATCAAACAAAAGACCCAACATTCCCATTATAAATATTGTGATCCAAATTACCTCATACTGAAAGTACTTTTTAGCAACGTTTTCAACAAAACCAATACCCGTTGTACCAGCTAAAAACTCTGCTGCCACTAAAGTACCCCAACACATTCCAACTGCAACTCTTATACCTGTTAATATTTCAGGGAGAGAATTAGGGAAAATAACATGTCTTAAAATTTGTTTTTTAGAAGCTCCCAAGGAGTGTGCCGCATGAATTTTCGATAATTGGGTACCAGATGCCCCAGCTCTAGCTGATATTATCATTATTGATAATGAAACCATAAATAACAGAAAAACTTTACCAGTATTATCAATTCCTAAGACTGAAATTATCAAAGGTGCCCATGCCAAAGGTGGTACAGGTCTATATAATTCAATTAAGGGATCAAAAAATCCTTTAGCAAATCTGTTTAGACCCATAAACAAACCTAAAGGCACTCCAATAATAATACCAAAAACTAATCCTAAAAATACTCTTAAAAAAGAGTCCCAAATATGTCCGTACGGAACAGGAACTTTAAATAATTTAAAATCACCTGTTACTAGTTTTAATACTTTGCTTTTAAAATTTTCCTTTACAATTCCATCTTTAGTGTGAACTGGATACTCACCAGGTAAAACATCTGCAATCCAATCTGGAAGAATAAAACCAATCATAGAACTAACATCAACCATTTCGATCCAAAGCAATGGAATATTTTTATATCCAACACTTGGTTTAGACATAAGAATAAATTTGTTAAAGGTATCAGATGGCTTAGGTAGCCATCTACCTGAACCTTGTTCAGAGCAACTTGGACCACTCGCAACTATTGTTCCTGCAGGAAATAAAAGTATGTCAATTAATCTTAATCCACCTTGTTCAGTTTTTTGAAGATTATCAAATTCAATTATCGCATCTTTCATATCATCAAGAGCTGTTGGAGGATAGATGCTAGCAAATTCTATTCTTCTTGATATTTTTACAATATTTTTTGCATATGTTGATGCTATTTCCTCACTATCATCTAAACTTTTTCTGTACGCCTTGATTTCATTTTTTAATTCTTTAATTGAAGTTTTAAAATATGAGTTATGATTTCTTAACTTAAAAAATTTGTCACTTATCACTTTAAGTTCTGCTGCTGCCGCATGAAATTTTAAACCTCTATTTGTTCCAGGGACTAATGGAACTTCAAGTGTATTTTCTATAGATCCAGTTCCAGTTCTTACAGTAGTAATACCCCATCCACCTTGTTCCAAGACAGCTTTGAGTCTCTCATTTTTTTCTTCCTCAGATTCAAATGGATAATCTTTTTTTTTAAAATTTGAGCTCAAAATTTTAATTTCCTCAGTCATTTCTTTAATCTTAATTTTTGTATCCATTTCCATTAAATTATTATTTGTAAGCAAAGGAATGAGCTGGGTTGTTTTATCAATAAATTTAATCAATATCTTTTTTTGCTGATCATTTAGATCATTTGAATTTTGAATTTCATTAGCTATATTTTTAAGATTTTTATTTTCGATTTTAATAATTGAGGTACTTTTGAACTCTCTTTCTTCAATAGGAAATTGATATTTTAAACCCATCAATGACTCGTTGATTTTTGCCACTTGGCATAACTCATTTGCAGACTTTGGGTAAAACCCTTTTGCTATATCCCAAGAATAATACAACCAGACTAATAAGATTGCGCTACTGCCTACAACAATCCAATGTTTACCACCTTTTGCTCTTTCAGGGTTTCCAAAAACTGCATCAACTTTTTCAGTTTTTATTAATCTTCTTCCGTAAAGAATACATCCAATTATCGCTACAAATATTAGTATTGTTGTAAACTGGGTTAACATTTAATTATCTTTCCCCATAATTTCTTCTTCCATATCCCAAATCATAGATAGGATTTCTTCTCTTTTAGATGAAAAATCTTTATTTTTTTTAATTTCCCTTAAATCTTCTTTTAAACCCATCTCTGCAAAAGGAAGATTGTACTCTTTGTGTATTCTTCCTGGTCTTGGTGCCATTACATAAAGTCTTTCACCTAGTAATAAGGCCTCTTCAACTGAGTGAGTAATCAATATAATTGTTTTTCCCGTTTCCTTCCAAATCTTTAAAACTAAAGACTGCATCTTTTCTCGAGTTAATGCATCTAAAGCGCCTAATGGTTCATCCATTAAAATTAAATCTGGATCATTAATTAAACATCTTGCTAGAGCAACTCTTTGCTGCATTCCACCTGATAGCTGGTAGGTAGGAGTATTTCCAAATCCTTTAAGACCAACTATATCAAGCCATTCATCAACTTTTTCTAAAGTAATATTTGGATCCTCTTTTTTCATCCTCAATCCAAAGTTCACATTCTCTGCAACTGTTAACCATTCGAACAATGCACCTTGCTGAAATACCATACCCCTTTCAACTCCTGGTCCATCTATTTCATTATTATTTAAGGTTATTTTTCCTGAGGTTGGTCTTAAAAATCCTGCAGTAATATTTAATAAAGTTGTTTTTCCACAACCAGATGGGCCTAATACAGTAAGTAGTTCTCCTTTTTTAAGAGTAAAACTTACATCCTTTAATGCATGAACAGTTTCCCCTTTGGGGCTTTTAAAAATCATGTTTAGATTTTCAGAAACTAGATCGCTCATTCAATGACTTTATATTAGAATTTTTTCAAAAAAAATAGGCACCAATTAAAAATTGGCGCCTATTAGATATTTTACCTTACAAAATTATAGTGGTAAGAAACTTGTATCTACTGCTCCGTCTGGTGTTCCCATACCTTTTAAGAAGGCATCAAGATTACCACTTTCCATAGATTGTTTAGTTTCTTCTGGAGTTAAAAATTTGAAACCACCTAAAGTTTCTTTCATGTCTGCAACTTTCATCTCAGATGCCTTTGACATAGAATTCATATCGCTTTTACCAGCTCTATATCTGTCATTAGCTTCATGAGTTACTTCGATGAATGTTCTTAACATTCCAGGGTTTTCTTTCATAAATTTATCTGTTACTGACGTGATATCTATTCCTAAAATACCAGCATCTCTTGCTTCTTGAACAGTTAAAAGTCTTGATCCAACTGCAGTTGCAGCCTTGATTGAGTTACCACCAAATAAACATGCCATTACAACATCGCCACTTACTAATGCAGCAGCACCTTCTTCTGGGTCCATTTGAATGATGTCCATTTTTCCTCTGTCAGCTCCAACAACTTTCATACTTTCATCAAAAACATATTCAGCCATTGTTCCAAGTGGAACAGCAACTTTTTTGCCTTCCAACTCTGTTGCATTTGCTTTTGTAATACCTGAAGCGTTCGATGTTACACACGTAGTTCCACCCATTCCATACTCCATTGCAATATCAACAAGCTTAATTGGAGCTTTTGATTTTACAGCATTGATGAAAGGAACTAGTCCTTGTGAATAAGAAATATCAATATCTCCAGCTAACATTGCATCAGTCATTGCACCACCGTTAGTGAAATTTGTCCATTTAACTGGCACTCCAAGAGCTTTTGCAAAATTCTTTTTTTGCATGTCTTCTAAATTAGGACTTGGCCATTCTAAAAAGTATGCAACTCTAACAACGTTCGCTGCTGAATTAGCGGCAGTAATTGCAAGGTTTAGAGCAAATATACTTCCTAAAATAAAACTAATTATTTTTTTCATTATTTCTCCTGTAATTAAATTTAATTTACTGCGCGTATTTAAGTTCATTATAAGATTGATGTAAATGATGAATTATGCGTTAGGGGTGACATTAAAAACTTAGACAACTTTGAGTTGTATGGTATATTTATTTTCTGTCCAATTAAAATGAATTAGTCTATGAGGATAAAAACTTACTTTTTTTAAAAATTTATGAGTTCAGAAAAACCAAACATTCCAAATTCATTAAATGAACATTGGATGCCATTTACATCCAATAAAGATTTTAAAGAAAACCCAAGATTAATAGTTGAAGCAAAAGGAGTCTATTTAAAAAACCACCATGGAAAAACTCAAATTGATGCAAGCTCTGGATTATTTTGCAATCCCTTAGGACATGGAAGGCAAGAAATTATCGATGCAATAACCAAACAACTAAAAACTGTTGATTACGCTCAACCATTTCAACAAGGTTTTGGAGGTTCGTTTGAACTTGCAACAAGAATTGCAAAACATACTCCAGGAAATTTAAATAGAATTTTTTATACGATTTGTGGATCAACTGCAGTTGAAACAGCAATTAAAATTGCAATTGCGTACCATAAATCTAGAGGAGAAGGTAATCGTTTTAGATTTGTCGGTAGAGAAAGAGGATACCATGGAATGAATATTGGAGCGACATCTGTTGGTGGTATGATCAATAATGTTAAAACATTTGCAAGTGTATTAATGCCAGGTGTAGTTCATATGAGACATACACATTTACCAGAACATAAATTTATTTCAGGTCAGCCAGAGACAGGCGCAGAGTTAGCTGATGATTTAGAGAGAATTTGTACAAACTTTGGAGGAGAAAATATTGCTGCATGTATTGTAGAACCAATTGCTGGATCAACTGGAACTTTAGTTCCACCAAAAGGATACTTACAAAGACTAAGAGAGATTTGCGATAAGCACGGTATAATTTTAATTTTTGACGAGGTTATTACAGGGTGGGGAAGAACAGGTTCACCATTTGCATCTCAAGAGTACGGTGTAACACCAGATATAATCACAATGGCAAAAGCAACTACGAACGGTATATCACCATTAGGTGCAGTGGCATGTAAAGAAGAAATTTACGACTCAATAATGGATGGCGCACCCAAAGGAACAATAGAATTATTTCATGGATATACGTATTCTGGAATTCCAATTTCAGTAGCCGCAGGTTTAGCAGTGCAAGATATATTTGAGAAAGACGATATATTTAATAGAGCAAAAGAAATGAGTCCGTATTTTCAAGAAGGTTTGATGTCTCTTAAAGATTTAGATGAAGTGGATAATATAAGAGGATATGGAATGATGGGTGGAATTGATATGAGAGCAGGCAAAAAGCCTGGGGCAGCTGGATTTACATGTTTTAAACATTGTTATGAAGCAGGTGTAAATTTTAAAGCAACTGGAGACTGTTTAATTATCGCTCCAATGTTTATTTGTGAAAAAAAACATATAGACGAAATTATTGAAAAACTAAGAACTGGAATATCAAACTATTCAAAAAGCAAAAAAAATTAATTCACCTTCATGAAAATTGGTGTTCCTAAGGAAATAAAGCCTCAAGAAAATCGTATAGGACTAACCCCAGAAAGTGTAAAAACTTTAACTTCTAATGGTCATGAAGTGTTAATAGAAAATAATGGTGGTTTTGAAGCTGGTTTTGAAAATGATCAATATAAATCTGCAGGAGCAAAAATTATAGAAAAAGCAGAAGATATTTTTAACGATGCTGAGATAATTGTTAAAGTTAAAGAGCCTCTATTGAATGAAGTAAAAATGATTAGAGAAAATCAAATTGTTTTTACTTACTTACATTTAGCGGCAGCAAAAGAGTTAACACAAGGACTAATAGATTCTAAATCAGTTTGTATAGCTTATGAAACAGTCACAGATAAAAGTGGAAGACTTCCATTACTTGCACCAATGAGTGCAGTTGCAGGTAGAATGTCCGTTCAAGCTGGAGCACATTGTCTAGAGAAAAATCAAAAAGGAAGAGGGATATTACTTGGAGGTGCGCCTGGTGGAGAACCTGGCAATGTAGTTATTCTAGGTGGAGGTGTTGTTGGAGAGAATGCAGCGATTATTGCAACAGGAATGAGAGCAAAAGTTCATATAGTTGATAAATCAGCCGAGAGACTAAAACAATTAACTGAAATGTTTGGAGACAAAATCATTACACAATTAAGCGATGAAACCGACATAGAAAAATTGATTTCAAAATGTGATTTATTAGTTGGAGGAGTTTTAATTCCAGGCGCTGAAGCACCTAAATTAGTTTCAAAAAATATGCTAAAGAAAATGAAAAGAGGATCTGTAATAGTTGATGTTGCAATTGATCAAGGTGGTTGTGTTGAAACCAGCAAACCAACAACACACTCAGAACCAACATATATAGTTGATGATGTAGTTCATTACTGTGTAGCAAATATGCCTGGAGCTGTCCCCAGAACTTCTACAATAGCCTTAAATAATGCTATTCTGCCGTTTTTGAGTAAATTAGCAAAAGATGGTTATCAAAAAGCGTTAAAAGAAGATTTAAACTTTTTAGCCGGACTAAATGTTCATAAAGGCAGTGTCACTTATAAAGCTGTTGCAGATGTTTTTGGTCACCAATACGCTAATGCTTCTGAAATCTTAAATTAAATACCTTTTTTAAGTAATTCGTAAATTTCCTCTTTTTTGTCCAAACCAATTTCTCTAGCAACTTCTTTTCCATCTTTATAAATCGCTATAGTGGTCCAAAACTTTATATTTAGTTTTTCGCTTATATTCTTATTTTTGTCATGTTCATAAAAAAAGAACTCATAATCTGGAAAATCTTTTTTTGCTTGTTTAAATATAGAAGTTTGAGTTGCACAAACTGAACACCATTCGTTCCAAGAATTAATTACAATTGTTTTTCCTTGATTATTAAGTTTATCAAATTCATTTAAAGAAAAATTAGATGATTTCTCAAAGCTAAAACTTGAAAATGAAAAAAAAGTAAAACAAATTACATATATTAGATTTTTTAACTTAATCATGTTATTCTTTTGATAACATCATCTTTAAAAACCAAGGTATGTAACAATGCCGCTAAAATATGCAAAGATATGAGAGCAATCAGAGTATAATTTGAGTATATATGTACATCATAACTTAAATCGGCATAATCAAAATTCGATTTTAATTTTATCTCAGCAATCCCAAAATTCAATTTTTCACCATTAAACAATTTTTTTAATATCCCGGAAGAAGTGACTGTTAGAAGTGTCAAATATAATAGAAAATGATTGAGTTTTGCAACTATCATTTGACCTGGAAATGCCTCAATTGGATTTTCTGGAGAATTTATAAAAAACCTCACCAATAGTCTTAATAAAGTGATATAAAAAATTGTTATTCCAATTAATACGTGAATTTCTTCAATTGTTATTCTAAAATCAGAAAATTCTTGTCTAACTAAATAAAAACCTAGTGGTATTTGAACTACTAGACCTATGACACTTAGCCAATGGAAAAACTTTGTTAAAATATTGTATTTTTGTATTATGTTAACATTTCTCATAATTTATATTAATGAAAAATAAAATTTTATTAATTATTTTTGTAGCTGCCTCATTTTTTAACACCAATTTTATTGCGCATTCTGAGGAAAGTATAGAGGATATAATTAAAGGTAGAAAAGCAATTTTTAGCAATAATGCAAAATTAGCAAAAAGAGTAAATATTCTATTGAGAAATTTCGAGTTTGAGGAAGCAGAACCCTTTATTCTTGAAATGAGTAAAAATTATGAAAATTTACTAAATTATTTTCCAGAGAATTCAAAAGAAGGTTATGGCACTGAGGCTTTACCAATTATTTGGGAAGAAAAGGATGCATTTAACGCATTAATGCAAAAAGCAGCAGATGACATGTTACAATTAGCTAAAGTTATGGAAGAAGTAGATGATATTCAAGTGACTTACAAAAAATTAATGTGGTCAAATTGCAATGCATGTCATAGCAGATATAGAAAACCACATTAATAATATAAATGTTTAAAAATTTTTTTTTAATAATTTTTTTATCTTTTTGTTTCATTAAGTCTGCTTATTCGCATTCTCATTATCCTATAACTAAAGACGATCCATTAAAAATTGAAGCAGGAAAATTATTATACAATCAATACTGTGCTTCTTGTCATCAAGTAAATTTAGCTGGTGCAAAAAACTGGAAAGGATTTGATGAAGACGGACATAGAAAAGCACCGCCCTTAAATGGAACAGGACATACGTGGCATCATTCTGATGAGTTGTTGCATAAAATTATAAAGCATGGATTTGCAAAACTGATAAAAAATTATGAAGGTAAAATGATGGGTTTTGGTGACAATATTGAAGATGAGGGGATTGATAATATTCTTTCCTATATTAAATCATATTGGAATGATGATATATATTTTCATCAGTTGGAAATTAGTAAAAAATGAGTTCAGAAACTTTAAATTTTAATTGGTCATGTAAACACACTTGGAAAAGAAGTGCAAAAAACACTGCATGGTGTTTACTTGGATGTTCTATAGGAGATTTTGGAACAATTTTATTTTTTCAATTAACCAAAATTCCTTTTCCCGTCCTGGCCATTATGATTTTAGCAATAATAAATGGTTTAATAACAAGTATTATTTTAGAGACATTAATTCTAATGAAACAAAATTTTGATTTCAAAAAAGCTTTTCATACAGCTATTGGGATGAGTTTTATATCTATGATCAGTATGGAAGTTGCAATGAATTTAACTGATTATTTTTTAACAGGTGGTGCAATACTCACTTGGTGGGTAGTTCCAATTATGTTAGCAGTAGGTTTTGTAACTCCATGGCCTTATAATTATTGGAGACTTAAAAAATTCAATCAAGCTTGTCATTAGAATAGTTAAAAAAACCCTATTATTCTCAATTGTAGTTAAAAGATGTATTCTTATAATTTCTTGTAATAATCTTTTTAACAATTATATGTTCTCCACTCCCATGGAAGAAAATCAAATAATAATTAAAGACTTATCTAAAGTTTACAGCAATGGATTTAACGCTTTAAAACATATCAATCTCAAAATTAAAAAGGGAGAAATTTTAGCATTATTAGGTCCTAATGGTGCTGGGAAAACAACTTTGATAAGTGTAATTTGTGGAATTGTAACTCCCTCCTCAGGTAAAATTACTGTCGACAATTATGATATTATTGATCAATACCGCGAAACTAGATCAAGGATTGGATTAGTACCTCAAGAATTAACTTTGGAAGCTTTTGAGACGGTTTTCAATAACGTATCTTACTCGAGAGGTTTGTATGGCAAATCTCCAAATCCTGAGCACATTGAAAAAGTTTTAAAAGATCTAAGTTTGTGGGATAAAAAAGATCTTGGTCTCAGACAATTATCAGGTGGAATGAAAAGAAGAGTTTTAATTGCTAAAGCACTTTCTCATGAACCCTCAATACTTTTTTTGGATGAACCAACAGCTGGAGTAGATGTAGAGTTAAGAAAAGATATGTGGAATGTTGTAGATATATTGAGAAAAACTGGAGTAACAATAATTTTGACAACTCATTACATTGAAGAGGCAGAGGCAATTGCAGATAGAGTAGCTGTAATTAATCAAGGAGAAATAATTGTTGTAGAAAATAAAAATGATTTACTTAAAAGAATGGGTCAAAAAACTTTATTAATAGAATTACAAGATAAAATAACTCAAATTCCTGACCAACTTTCCAAATATGAATTAGTGATTGGACAAGATCAAATGTCGCTTATTTATAATTACAATGTAAGAGCTGAAAGAACTGGAATTACAAATTTGTTACAAGAATTGAAAGAGACTGGTTTAAAAATGAGAGACCTTAAAACAGAACAGAGTTCTTTAGAAAAAATATTTGTCACCTTAGTAAAGGAAAATAATGAAATTTAACTTTTATGCTCTAAGAGCAATTTACCTTCATGAAATGGATAGATTTAGACGAACGTTATTACAATCTTTACTTTCACCAGTGTTATCAACTTCTCTTTACTTTATTGTTTTTGGATCTGTTATTGGTGATTATGTGGAGAGTATTGATGGGTTAAGTTATGGCTCATATATAGTACCAGGTTTATTAATGCTAACTTTATTAACACAATCAATAAGCAATACTTCATTTGGAATATTTTTCCCTAAATTTAATGGAACTATTTATGAAATTTTAGCTGCTCCAATTTCTACTTTTGAGGTGGTACTGGCATTTGTAGGAGCGGGTGCAACTAAAACTTTGATAGTTGGTGTTGTTATATTTGTTACCTCTTTATTCTATGTAGATGTAACAGTCAAATATCCTTTACTTATGATTTTTCTTTTGGTGCTTGTAGCTTTTACATTCGCACTATTTGGTTTTTTAATTGGATTGATAAGTTCTAATTTTGAACAAATGTCAATTGTACCAACATTAGTAATTACGCCAATGGTTTTTCTAGGTGGTAGCTTATACTCTTTAGATATGCTCCCTTCTTTTTGGCAAACAGTCACTTACTTTAATCCAGTTGTATATTTGATTAATGGTATGAGATACTCTTTTTATGGCGTTTCAGATTTTAATATTTGGATAAGTATCAGCAGTATGTTGGCTTTTTTAATAATTTGTATAGCTGTTGTAACAACGTTATTAAAAAAAGGTTACAACATAAAACAATAAATAATTTGAATTTAGAACAAGCAATTCCAGCGATATCACTAATTGCTGTATTAATATTAGTTTTACCTGCTTTTCTAAAAACTAATTCAAAATTAAAACAATTTCTAACCAATTTATCAATTTGGTCTATTATTGTATTAATCGTGATTTTGATTAGTTATTTGATTTTTTAATTTTAGCTCGAAGCGATTTTTTTTTTAGGATCAAAGAATGGTTTTTCTACAATGGTGCAATTGACTATTTTATCTTCAATTTTAACTTGTAATTTTGTTCCTATTTTTGCGTACTTTATATTCACCATTGCTAAAGCAATATTTTTTTTCAGTCGTGGTGAGTACACAGCCGATGTAATTTTTCCAATTTTCTCACTTTTATTCATTATAGGCCAAAAAGTTGTATTAGGTCCTGAAAGCTGATCACAGTATAACTCAATGCCAACTTGTTTTCTTTTAATTCCATCTTTTTTAATTTTTTTTAATGCATCTTTACCAACGAAATTTACATCACTTTCTAAATTGACCAATCTATCAAGACCTAGTTCAAAAGGATTAGTATTAATGTCCGCATCAGCATGATAAGATAGCATTCCTCCTTCAATTCTTCTTATTGATGATGTATGTCCAGGCTTAAGACCAAAGTCTTTTCCTGCAGACATAATTTTTTCATATAAGTCATCACCTTTTGATCCATCTCTTAAAAATATTTCATATCCTAGTTCACTTGACCAGCCTGTTCTTGAAATAATCAATGGAATTCCATCGAGATTAAATTCTTTTAGCCAATAGTATTTCAAATCTTTAATACTCTTACCGAATAGGCTAACCATAATCTCTCCTGATTTTGGACCTTGTAATTGCAGAGGTGAAACGTCAGGCTCTGTAATTTTTACATTTAAACCAGAATTTATTGCAACTCCTTGAGCCCAAAACAATACATCGCTGTCAGCAAGTGATAGCCAAAAATGATTCGTATCAAGTCTTAATAAAACTGGGTCGTTTAAAATTCCACCATCATTATTAACTATTAAAACATATTTGCATTGACCCACTGCAAGTTTAGATAAATCCCTTGGAGTTAATAATTGTATAAATTTGAATGCATCTGGCCCTGTTATCTCAACCTGTCTTTCAACCGCAACATCACATAAAATAGCTTTTTCAATCAAATTCCAAAAATTTTGTTCGGGACTCCCAAAATCTCTTGGAATATACATATGGTTATAAACTGAAAATCCTTTAGCGCCGTATCTTACTGTTGCATTGAAATATGGAGATTTTCTAATTTGTGTACCAAAACCAAAGTTTTTATCTGTCATGGTGAGTGCATAGCAGAAAGCAAATTTTATGCAAAGAAATTTGTATTTAAGACAATTTAATTAATTTAAAAAATAAAATATTAGTCTAATTTGTTTTATGGTTAAAATTGTCTTACCCGTAATTATTCTACTACTAATAGTTATATTTTGGAAAAAAATAGAAGATTATTTTTTTCAAAAATTCAAATTTAAAATAAATTATATTATTGTAGCAATATTAATTATTGCCTTGTCAATTCTCGGAATATTATTATATGACTGAATATGATCAATCCAACAGATTACGAGTGCGTAGAAACTGAAGGTATAGTCACTTTCAAAAATAATAATACTACACTTGGATTCGCCAGATATAATGAAATAGGTGAAATAGAATACATATTTGTACACCCTATGTTTAGAAGAAAAGGTTTAGCTAAAAAATTAATAAAAATCATTGAGAATAAAGTAGGTAAAAGACCAGTCCCCCAAGAACCAATTAGTCCTCTAGGTAAAAAATTATTTCAACTTCAGTAAAACTGAATGGAAATTAATCTTATTTTCCTAATTTCAGTAATACCAGCAATTATTTTATTTGGAATTGCAAAATCTGGATTAGGAGGATCCATAGCTTTAATTTCAATTCCATTAATGACACTATCAATGTCATTAACAGAGGCATTAGCAATTATGCTGCCAATTTTAATTTTTTCAGATTTTATAGCGGTTTATAGATTTAGAAAAGAATTTGATCTTGAAACTTTAAAGTTAATCATTCCATCAGCTGCAATTGGAATTATTATTGGATCATTTACATTTTCATATTTTTCTGAAGATCTTTTAAAATCTCTAATAGGATTAATGGGTTTTTTGTTTGCGAGTCATTACTTCATATTTAAAAAAGACAAAATCAAACCACATAAAAAAAATAAGGTTAAAGGCTCAATTTGTACAATTGTTGCAGGTTTTACATCATTTTGTGTTCATGCTGGAGGTACGCCTACAAGTATTTATTTATTACCATTAAGACTAAAAAAAGAAATTTATGTTGGGACTAGAGTAATTTTTTTTACGTTTGTAAACTTAATAAAGCTACCTCTGTATATTCATTTATCTATGATGAATACAGGAACTTTAATTAGCTCTATAATGTTATTTCCTCTCTCGATATTAGGTATTTATATTGGTTTTAAATTACTAAAAATAATTGAGGAAAACTTATTCTATAATATAATTTATGCTTTAATTTTAATCAGTAGTTCAAAAATGATTTATGATTTTCTTATTTAAATCTTTCATAAATTTTTAAAATATATATAAAGAAAAATAGGGGTGTCCAATTGGACTGAGAAATACTCTTTGAACCTGTCCGGTAATTCAGAAAGGGAGAAAAATGAATAACTTAAATTTACTAAGCCAACAAACTGCAATTTTATTAGTTCTTGGAATATCAATAATATTTGTAATTGTTGGAACAGTTTACTCAAAAAAATTTAGAGGATTAAATAATTATCTTTTAGCAAATAGATCTGTTGGAACATTTTCTTTAACCTCAAGTTTAGTTGCATCAGCACTGGGTGCATGGATATTATTTGGACCCGCATCAGCTGCTACTTGGGGTGGAATAGGGGCTGTTATTGGATATGCATTAGGTACTGCCTTCCCATTATTTATTTTAATTTACATTGGCACAACCTTTAGAAAAAAATATTCAAAAGGAAGAACTTTGATTGAGGTTATTAGATTAAAATATGGACCTAATTTATTTAAATTAGTTTTAGTTTTATCAATATTTTACATGACTATCTTTTTAATTGCTGAAGTAACAGCTGTTTCAATGTTAATTAATTATATTTCAGGGACTGATTTGTGGATAACAGCTTTAATTGTTATTATTAGTTCTCTAGCTTATACATTATATGGAGGTCTAAGAGCGTCTATTTTTACAGACAATATTCAATTTATATTTTTTATTGTTTTATTGATAATTGCTCTCTCTTATTTGATAAACTTTAATTCAAATGTATTTAACTTTGACTATATTAGAGTAAAACAACCTCAATTATTAAGTATAAATTATCTACCTAATTTTACAGCTGGTCTTACATTTTTTATTGCAGTTGCAGCTACAAATCTATTTCACCAGGGAAATTGGCAAAGAGTTTATGCTGCAAAGAATAATAAAGTTTTAAAAAAAAGTTTAGTTCTTTCCTTTTTAATAATTATTCCAATTGTTTTTTTTATGGGTTTTTCAGGATTAGTTGCAGCATCATCAGAAAATACAGTCGTGCCTGATCTTGCTTTTTTTCAGTTACTTTTAAAAGATCAATATTTAACTATTTCAGTTATTATAATTTTTTTAGCAATATCATTAACAGTGAGCAGTATTGATACGATTATTAACGCAATTTCTAGCTTAATTATTGTTGATGGAAAAAAAATCGTAAAAATAAAAAATTATGATTTGTTGTCTAAACAGATAATAATCATACTATCCATCATTGCATTATTTGTAGCCTCAAAGGGTTTGAGTATTTTATATTTATTCTTATTAGCTGATCTTTTTTGCTGTGCAGCAGTATTAAGTATTTTTAATGGATTTTATTCAAAAACATTTTTCGAGAAAAATGCATATATCTCAATAATTGTGGGTCTAATCGCTGGTTTATTATTATTTCCAAGTCCAGACTTTTCTAAGTCTATTTTAATTGGAATAATTTTTCCAGTTGATCTATTTCCAAGTTTTGTCTCTCAATCGTTGTTATTTCTGTCATTTT
This sequence comes from uncultured Pelagibacteraceae bacterium, assembly GCA_902634885.1. Lineage (GTDB taxonomy): Bacteria > Pseudomonadota > Alphaproteobacteria > Pelagibacterales > Pelagibacteraceae > Pelagibacter. Next base: position 159,160 of record CACPLR010000001.1, read on the forward strand.
TGACCGCGACTTTTGCTCCTTTATTGACATGGAATTTAAAAAAATAACTATTTTGAAAGATATTTTTAACTATTTAATTTTCTAAATTTATAGATATGATTATCTAAATTCAATGATTAATTATATTATCCCATTTCTTATACTTATTTTGATTGTGGTATTTATTCACGAGTATGGCCATTATTATTTTGCAAAAAAATATGGAGTTGGAGTAACCGATTTTTCAATTGGATTTGGTAAAGAAATATTTGGATGGAACGATAAATCAGGTACTAGATGGAAAATTTGTTGGATACCTTTAGGCGGTTATGTAAAATTTTTTGGTGACAGAAATGTTTTTTCACAAGCTGATCAAGAGGAATTATTAAAAAAATATAATAAAGAAGACCAAGAAAAATTATTTGTAACTAAACCTTTATACCAAAGAGCATGGATTGTATTTGGCGGTCCATTAGCCAACTTTATTTTAGCAATTTTTATATTTCTCTTTATTTATATGTTTATTGGTAAAGATTTTACTCCTGCTGTTATTGATGAAGTTCAAAAAGATAGCCCTGCAGAAATAGCAGGTTTAAAGAAAAATGATATAATATTAGAAATAGATAATAATAAAGTAGAGAGTATTTTGGATGTTTCTAAATTTATCGCAATGTCGACATCAGATTTTGTTGATTTCAAAGTATCAAGATTTGAAAACGAAATATTATTAAAAGTAAAACCCAATCTAGTAGAAAGTGAAGATAACTTAGGAAACAAACTTAAGAAAAGGATGGTGGGTATTAAATTGAGTGCTTATAATGATAAAATTAATCACGTTAAATTAGGTCCTGCACAAGCATTAGTTCAATCATTTAATGAGGTGTATTTCGTAACCGTTTCATCGTTAAAATATCTTGGTTCTATGATTGTTGGAAAAGGAGACACCTCACAGTTGGGGGGTCCAATAAGAATAGCTAAAATATCAGGGCAAGTTGCGGAATTTGGTGTTATTCCATTTATTAGTATGATGGCCTATATCTCAATAAGCCTCGGTTTAATTAACTTATTTCCCATCCCAATGTTAGATGGAGGCCATTTAATGTTTTATGGATTTGAGAAAATTTTAGGACGTCCCTTAAGCCAAAAAACTCAAGAAGGATTTTTTCGAATCGGGATGTTTTTATTGCTTTCATTGATGTTTTTCGTGACTTTTAATGACCTTAGAGATTTGGGCTTATTTTAAGGGGTTTTTTTAGATATAAAAAATCAATAAAATCAACGGTTTTTCACCACTACATATTGTATAAAATATTTTATAACATACTAAAAAAAAGCTTGAAATATCAATGATTTTGTTAAGTATTAAATCTTTAAACCTGGAGCTAAAAAATGAATAAAAAACAATTAGTCGCTAAATTATCTGGTTCTTTAAATCAAAGTAAAGCTGATGCTGAGCGTACTTTTGATACCATTACAAACACTATTCTGGACGCTTTGAAAAATGATGATTCAGTAAAAATAGCGGGTTTTGGTACATATAAAGTGGCTAAAAGAAAAGCAAGAATTGGAAGAAATCCGAGAACTGGAGAACAAATCCAAATCGCTGCTTCTCAAAAGGTAAAATTTTTACCTGCTAAAGCACTTAAAGAAGTTTTCAATAAATAAACTTTTTTTCAACAGCCTTTATCAAGTAAAAAGCTTGATAAAGGCTGTTTCTATATGCAAATACCGCATACCTATTTTTAATAACAATCATTAGTTTTTAGTTTTTTTAAATCTATAAGTTTTATTTTTTAATTAACGGAGGTAAAATGACTAAATTTTTAAAAAGACTTGCCGGTCCTTTATTAAGTATATTTTTCTTATTAAATATGACTAGTGCAGGTTACGCAGAGACAACAGTTTCTGCTGAAGTAAGTTTTATTTTTAATACTCTCCTGTTTTTAATTTGTGGTTTCTTGGTCATGTTCATGGCGGCCGGATTTGCAATGTTAGAATCAGGTATGGTTACATCAAAAAGTGTATCTGTAATTTGTGCAAAAAATATTGGTTTATTCTCAATTGCCGCAATAATGTTTTGGTTAGTAGGTTACAATCTTGCCTATGGCATTCCAGAAGGTGGCTATATTGGTAAATTTATACCATGGTCAGACGCAAGTGCTGTAGATACTGGCTACTCTGATGGTTCAGATTGGTATTTTCAAATGGTATTCTGTGCAACAACAGTATCAATTGTATCTGGAACTTTAGCTGAGAGAATTAAATTATGGCCTTTCTTTTTATTTGCTGCAATTTTAGCAGGAATTATTTATCCAATTGTTATGGGATGGCAATGGGGCGGTGGCTGGTTAGCAGCCGCTGGTTTCTCAGATTTTGCTGGATCAACTTTGGTTCACTCAACAGGTGGAGCTGCAGCATTAGCTGGAGCAATCATTCTAGGTCCAAGACTAGGTAGATTCACTAAAAAGGGTGATCCTGCACCAGTAAAACCATTTGCTGCATCTTCAATACCGCTTGTAACTCTAGGAATATTCATTCTATGGTTAGGTTGGTTTGGATTTAACGGTGGATCTCAATTAGCAATGGGTACAGCAGATGATGCAATTGCAGTATCAAGTATATTCATAAACACATTACTTGCAGGTGCAGGTGGAGTAATGGCAGCAGGTGCGGTCACAAGATTAAGTGGAAAAACAGACGTTGTACAGATGTTAAACGGATGTATAGGTGGTCTTGTAGCGATTACTGCAGAACCATTAATGCCATCACCAATAGCCGCGATTTTAATTGGTGCAGTCGGTGGTGTAATAGTTGTTTATGGAACTAAGTTTTTAATGAGCGTAAAAATTGACGATGTTGTTGGTGCAGTACCAGCTCACTTGTTTGCAGGAATTTGGGGAACATTAATTGTTCCAGCTACAAATCCAGATGCAAACTTTGGTGCACAAGCTTTAGGTGTAGTTTCAATTAATGCATTTGTATTTGTTGTAGCTTACATCGTATGGTCAATCATGAAAGCAACAATAGGTATCAGATTAAGTAAGGAAGCTGAGACGAAAGGTACTGACGTATCTGAAACTGGAGTTGTAGCTTACGCGATAAGAGACTAATTAACCTCCCTCAAGTTAGTAACTAAAAAGGGCCCCATTATGGGGCCTTTTTTTTAACTAGTGTTTTTAATAAATTCTAAAACTTCTTTTGCGTGATCTTTTACTCTTACTGATCTCCACTCTTTTATTATTTTATTATTTTTGA
>CACPLR010000002.1 GCA_902634885.1 uncultured Pelagibacteraceae bacterium
TTTGTTTTTTCACTGTATTTTTTTAGTATAAAAATTTATTTGATATGAAACATCAAAATTTATTAATTACATTATGTATCTATTATGTCGATATCTTTAGATAATAATAAAGAAATAGATCTATATTATTATTCCTTAATTTTTGTAATTATTGGTGAATTATTAATATATTTTATAAGGTTTCCTGGGTTACCTGGAGCTTTTTTAAAAATTTTAATTCATTCTCATATTTATTTTGCAATTTTCTTTCTAATTTTTAAGTTTCAATTCAAGAGTTTTAATAATTTTAATTCTAAAAAATTAATAATTCTATTATTCTTTTTAACTGCGGTAAGTTTATTTCAATTACTAAGACCATCTCCTGTAAACACAGAGTTGTACGTAATTAATCCTTTTTATGCGAGATTTGGAAATATTTGGTATGGACCCATGTTTTTAATTCCAATTTTTCTAATTTGGACGACCTATAACAATTCTATTTATTGGTTTGAGAAAATTTCATTTGGTCTTATTAAAATTGGTATAATTATATTCGGTTTATCCTTAATTTTAAATTTTGAAGTACCTTACATTTTTTTCATATCATCTTTCTGCTTACTTGCTGGATATAGTTACTCAAAACCATCAAGAAAAATTTGGATATTATTAGGTTTATTAGTATCCGTTATAATTTTTTTTATAAATGATTATAGATCTGGAATTATAAGAATTTTATTATCACTGTTATGTATTTTTGTAGTTAGTTTCGAACTTAAAATATTCAAAAAAATTTTAATAATTTTATTTTTTGTTGGTCCAGTCTATATTTCATATAATACATTATTTGTTGAACCTAACATTTTTCAATTGTTATCCGAATATAATAGTAGCAATCGAAATATGTTATTTATGGATACTAGGACAATCCTTTTTAAGGAAACCTATTTTGAATTAAAGAAGGCCAAAAGTTTATTTTTAGGATTAGGATCAATGGGAAATTATTTCAGTGAATATTTTTCAAATATTATCACAAATAATCCAAATGCTCATGCTGATTTTTATATAAGATCAAAGGTCGAAGTTGGCTTTTTACAAATGCTACTTAAAGGTGGTTTTATTTATATTTTTTTTATTACACTAATTTATATTTATTTATTAACCAAATTAAAAAATATTAATAACAGTTATTTAGAGAAATTAAGTTTAATCTCTCTAAGTAATTTCTTTTTCTTAAGTATAGAAAATCTTCCTGCTTTTAATTATTTAAATGCAGTGATTTGGATTATCTTGGGTATGAGTATTTGTTTTACCTTGCAAAAAAAAAATAATACAGAAATAAAAGAAATATTTAAATTTTTAAATTAGTTTTTAAAAAAAATACAATCAATTTGTAAAATTTTGCCCGTTTTTTTATTTACAAAAGTTCTTTCTATATCCCAAAGTTCAAAACCTAAATTTTCTACTATATCAAACATTTCTTTAAATAAAATTTGTTTTTTATACATAGAATAAATGCTCATCTCTATTTGTAGTCCATTTATTTTTTCCAAAATATTTTTAGAACCATTTAATACTTTGTCTTCGTATCCTTGGGTATCAATTTTTAAAAAAAGATTTTCATATTTTGAGAAATCATAATCATTTAATTTATCCAATCTTTTAATACTTACTAATTCACTCGAAACAAATTTTGAATCAAGATCAGACTCAAGGTGTTCATCTTGCATCTCTAAAATTGAGCTACTTAAAGAATTCTTTGATATGTTTATGTTTTTTTTTCTTCTAGATCTCCCAGCCCATAATTGAAAACTTCCCAATTTTCATCGTTTTTTGATTTTTTTTTTAAATCTAAAAAGATTGATTTTAATGGCTCAAAACTAACTATTTGATTTTTATAACCAATATTTCTTACTTTTTCTGCATATTGTCTGGAATTTGCCCCTACATCAATTAAACAATCTATTTTTTTAATTTCAAAAAATCTAGATAACCTAAAGTCTGAACTATTTTTAATATTATATTTTTTTATCTCAAATCCTACAGATCTTAAAATGTTTAATATTAATTTTTTTATTTTCATTAAGATAAATTAATCACCTTTGTATTTAAATAGTGCGTAAACTGTTTTAAAAATAATATAAATATCAAGTAAGATATTCCAATTGTTTAAATACCATAAATCAAATTCCATTCGCCTTTTCATTATTTCTGCTTTCGGTGTAGCACCTCTCAAACCATTAACTTGAGCCCAACCTGTTAACCCAGGATTACATTTATGTCTTTTTAAAAAATTAGTAAATAAACTCGAATAGTGAATATCATGTTCGACCATGTGAGGTCTTGGTCCTACTATAGACATGTCTCCATACAAAACATTAAAAAATTGAGGCATTTCATCTATACTATACCTTCTTATGAACTTCCCAACTTTAAGAAGTCTTTTGTCATCCTTTGTAACTTGTTTAGTTTTGTCAAAACTCTCTTTCTTTAATGAACGTAGTTTATAAATTTTAAATCTTCTACCATCCCAGCCGGTCCTGTTTTGTGTAAATAATAAAGGAAATCCGTCTTCAAAATAAATAAATATACATGATAAAATTAACAATGGAGATGCTAATATTATAAAAATAATTGACAATATTTTATCCATTAAAATTTTCAAAAATAAATTTACGCCAAAAAATCTTGACCATTCATAAAAATCATACTCATATTTGTTGCCCAATAAATTTTCTCCTTTTAAATTAATGCTCTTGTTTAAATAAATATTTAACGTATCAACAGAAAATTTAATTATATTTTCAAAAATTTTTAGTTTCTTTTTTTCATCTCCATTCAAAATCCAAATTTGTCCTAAAGAGTGATATTCTAAAATTGATCTTATATCTTCATCAGGTTTAAAAATTGGAAATTTAATTTCACTTCTCACAAATTTTAACTTTTCCGAACTTAAATCTAAAATGATACAACACTTAAAAACAAATATTTTATTAAATTTATCATTTAATATTTGCTTAATTTCAGAATAGTTTCCAACTAGTAAAACATTTTTTTGAATAATATTTTTTTCAATTAATCTGTTATATAAAAAATTAAAATATGAGTGAATAATAAATAATACCATAGTTATAATTATAAATAATTTTAAATAATCAACATTTAGTAAAAAATTTATCTCAAATATAAAAAAAATTGAGAAAGATATTAAATTTGCAATTAAAAAACTTAAAAAATCGTCTTTTAAAAAAGATAAAAAATTTATTTTGTAATATCTTATATTTTTTATTGAATATGAGATAACTAAATAAGAGACTGTAATGCAGATTGAATAATAATAAAAATTTGAATTTTTAAATATATTTATAGATAATAAATCATATACAGTATGAGTTTTTAAAATTGTAAAAGTATAAATGGCTAAGAATATAACAATTGCTTTTATTAAACTGATAAAATGTATAAATCCACTATCATCGTTCTGAAATACCTTCTCCAGTCGAAACATTTTTAATTTTTATGATAATAGTAATTTGGCGAATAGCTATAATAGTAACTATAATAGCTATCCTTTGATGTATCCAAATCATTTATTACTATACCATTTATTTTAGCTCCAACGTTTTGAATTTTTTTAATAGATGACATAAATGATACTGTTCTTGTTTCCTCTGATCGGACTACAAATAAATTATAATCAGCAGCTTGAGTTAAAATAAGTGTATCTGAGACTGGTTGAACTGGGGGAGAGTCTACAATTACATAATCATAATCAAGCTTTAAAACATCTAAAAATTTTTTAATTTGCTCCTTATTCACAATGTCAGACATATCAAATCTTTTTTCGCCAGAAGTAATTATGTCTAATTCTGTACCAGGAACTTTAAAAATAGCTTTATTTATGTCAATTGTACCAGAAATAATTTCACCAAGTCCAAGTATTTCTTTATCAAATTGATAAAATCCATTTAAGACCGATGGTCTTCTTATATCTGCTTCTATAAAAAGTACCTTGTTAGATTTTTCTAATGATAATGATAAATTAAATGCATAAGTTGTTTTGCCCTCAGAAGGATTGCTAGAAGTAACCATATAACTTTTATTTTTTTCAAATTTAGACTCAATTATTGCCCTTGATGATCTTATTGCCTCTGAAAAACTTGATGCACCGTCTTCAACAAACATTTGTAATATGTGAAAACCTCTTTTTAATTTTTCTACTCTAGGCAAAATACCAATTTGTGGAATATTTAGAGACTCAATTGTTTCTGGGCTTTTGATTACAGACGAGTTCATCTCTCTATAATAGAGCAAACTATAAAGACCGAAAAAAGAAACTATAAAAGCAAAAATAAAATTTCTAGATGGTCTAGGAGAAAAAGGCGATGTTGGAAGATTGGGGTTTTCAATTACTTTAAGTTTTGAAACTTGAAGATTTTGAGCTTCATTTGTCTCTTTAACTCTTTGTAAGAATGATTCATATAATTTCCTACTACTTTCGACCTCTCTTGAAAACTTTAACATGCCAGCTTCTTTCTCTTCGATTATTCTCAGTTCATCTGTAGAATTTTGAAGCTCTTCCTCTGATAATTTAATAAAATTATCAAGGTTACTTAATTCAAAAGCTTTTTGTTGAATATTTTCATCTAAAATTTTTTTTAATTGTAATGTTAAACTATCATTTAATTCATTTGCTTGAATTATTTTTGGGTGTTTATCTGTATATATTAATGATAAAGATTGAATATTGCTTTCATTAGCTGTTAAACTTGCCTTAATATTAGAAATTTCCTCTCTCGATCTTAAATCTTTAATTGCAAGTAATGCATCTACATCTCCATCAGCTACTTTTATGGATAATAGATCATTTTGTTGTTCTTGGTAATTTTTTTTTGCCTCTAATATTCTTTCAGATATAGATTGAATTTCTTTAATTTTTAGTTCTTTTACATTACCAGTATCTACTAGGTTTTGATTTTTTTTATATTCAGAAAGTTTTTTTTGTGCCACATCCATTTGTGCAACAAGATCATTTAATCTCTCTGAAATTTTTTGATTTGCGTAATTAGTAATTTTTATTTTACTGTCAATTTCATATCTTTGATATGAGTCTATAATCGAAACTAGTGCCAACTGAGAAATTTTTGGATTACTAGATATAAAAGATAATTGAAGAACATCACTTCTCGGAATATTTATTACAGAGAAATTTTTCGTTAATATTGATTTTAAATGATTTTCATCAAAATTTTTAGGTTTTGAAAATATTCTTTGGAAAAAATTTATCTCTGTTTCCGCAAATAAATTTTTAAATTTTGTTGAACTTTTTTTATCATTTACAATATATTCCTGAACCTCATCACTTTTTAAAATAGCCATTTGATTATTTATTCTATTGCTTTGGGCCTCTATTGAATAAACCTCCTCAATATTTACAATCTTGTTATCATCTGGTTCTATTACAATTGTAGCATTACTGATGTATTTTTTTTCTAGATTTAGAGAAACTATTAAAATCAGAAGAGAAATTAATATAGATAATATAATAAGATTTTTTAAATTCTTTTTTGCAACCAAGAAAAAAAACTTGACGTTTCCAACATCAAAAATACCCAGAAGAGCATTAAATTTATTAGTCATTTCTATTTAAAACTTATTTTTGTTTATTTAATAAATCAATAAATTGAAAAATACTAAAAAAATAAATAAAATCTAGCATTTTGTGATGTTGATTTGTTTTGAAGCTTTTGCAGTTTGTTATAATAAGTAGTGTAATGTTTTTTTTAAGAAAATACCTAATTTTTAGCTTAATTATTTTTTTAACTGGATGTGTTTCGTTACCTGGTATTAATGAGGAAATTAATAAAAAGAAACCAAATAGTAAAGTATCCAAAAGCAATTACTCTATAAGTGATGTTGGAATAAATCTGATAAAAATTAATTCACTATCAGAAATGGAAATAGATATTTTTAATAAACAAGGCCTTGAAGAGATAGATAATAAAATAAGCAAATTCGAAAATATTTATAATTACAAATACCAGTATATTCTAGGACCAGCAGACTCGATTTCAATTAATTTGACAGATACTGATGATTTAGATAACACATATTTGATTGATCAAGACGGTATGATTGATTTACCTTTTATAGGTAAAGTGAAATTAAACGGATTAACTTTAAATGAAGCACAAAATATTCTCATTAATGTAATAAGAGATTTTTATAAAAACCCTGACTTACAAATTAAGATTGAGGAATTCAATAGTAGCAAGGTGCATATTGTAGGAGCTGTTAAAAACCAAAAAACAATTAACTTAAATCAAAAACCGATCAGATTAATAGAAGCAGCAATAGAAGCAAATTTTAATCCCAGTTCTTCTGAAAAACTTTATGGTACAAAAGGTTTTTTACGTAGAGGTAATCAAGTTTACAAAATTAATTTAGAAAACGCTTTCAAAAGTAAGGACGATAAGGAGAATTTCTATTTAAAAAAAGATGATGTTATATTTATAGACAGGAATTCTGAAGCAATTCACGTATTTGGGGAAGTTAATAAACCTGGTATTTACTTTCCAAACTTAGATTATTCTTTAACAGAGTTAATTTCAACTAGTGGTTTAAATCAACTGACTGCTAATGCAAAAAGAATTTACGTTATAAGAGAACAATTCAGCTCATTCCTCGAAGTTGATGTTTTTGAATTTGATATAAGGAACCCAATAAATTTTATAGCAGGTAGAAAATTTATGTTACATGCGAAAGATATTGTATTTATCCCTCCTACAGAGATTGTTAAATGGAATAGAACAATAAGTTTGTTGTTGCCTCAGACAGATTTATTTAATTCATATAATCCAATCATTCAGGATGGCTTAAAAGGAGATAATCTTAATGTGACCGAATAGACAATCTATTAGATATAATTAAAAAAATTATAAACATGATTTGGATAATTGGTACATGTAATGAAAAGTCAAACATTAAAATAGTAATTAAGTAAAAAAATAAAATACAATTGATAAAGCTGTAACTTATTTTGTTTGTTAAAAATTTAAAAATACTGCACAAAAAAAATAAAAAACCTATTAATCCAAATTCACCTAAAAATTCAACTAAATCTGAATGGGCATGGTTTGCATATTTATTATGAAGATTTGCATAATTTAATTGAAACATTGTTTCATATGAGCCAGATCCATAACCAAATATGAAATAGTTGGATAATTGATTTATGCTAAATTTAATTATTTCAAATCTTTTAAAATTACCATCATTATTATTCAGAGATAATATTTCCTCATTCAAAAAATAAAACCTATCAATAAGCTCTGATGCTCCAAAATATAAACCCAGAACCATAAGATCAAAAATTATTATCAAGATTATTGATAAAATGAAGAAAGGTTTTTTTTGTTTTGTAAAAAAAAATTCGTTTAATAAGTATGACAATATTGTTATTATTAATAAAAAATTCCCAATTCTTGAAAAGCTTGTAATTATTCCGATTGTGATAAATACCAAAAATAATCTAATATAAATTTTTAAGAAAAAATTATCTTTTTTTTGATAAATTACATTTACTTGAGAATCTTTTAAGAGTTCTAAACAAGAGATTAATGAAAATAATAAAAAAACAGCAAAAACTGTCCTATTTATAAAAAAACCAGTCGATGAATTTTTATAGAAAGAGTTTTTAAATATCAATATATCTGGGTTGCCATTTAAATAAAGTGTAACAGCAAATAAAGAAGATATAAAACCTATAAAAGCAATAAATAGAAATAATCTTCTTTTATGACTCACTGAGTAAAAAATCATTTTTAATATAAATACCAATATTAAAATAGTTAAGAAATGCAAAATTTGAAAAAAAGAGTCAGATGGTGACAAGCTTAAAGCTGATGTCTTAATATCAGAACTTAAGTTATTTATATAATGAAATTTATTTACTGAAAGAAACTTAAGAATATTTAATGGTAAAGGTATTATTTGAAATAACAGGTAAAATATAAATAGAGAATAAAAGCCTAATGAAATTAAATTTTTTCTTACAAAATATTTTAAATGTAAAAAATAATTTTTATCCCTAAGGCAAACAAGAAAAAATAAACTTGCTAAAATAAAATTGAATTGAATAAGTAAGTTTGAATTTCCACCATTAAAAATTATAAAGATAGATAAAATTAAAAAAAAAAAAAATTGATATTTTTTATTTTTTGAAAAATTCATAATTAATTGGGAGATATGTTTGTATCAAAAACTTCATCAAAATCCTCTGTTGTTACAGCTTCTTCATTTTCGATTTTTGTTTTTATTGTTTCGGTAACCGTGTTGGTGCTTTCATTCTTTTCCAAAATTTCTACAGCTTTTTCAGGGTTCTCTTGAACAATGTCTACTATTACTTCAGTAATTTTTTTCTTACTTTCCTCATTTTTGTTAGCACTATCAATTAATTTATTTGAGAGAGTTCCTTTACTGTTTTCTACAATATTTTTAACTTTTTCTATGTCGTTTTCTGTATCGGCTTGTTCAACTGCTTTTTCTATCATTTTATTAATACTACTATCCACGACTGCTGATGTTACTGAAAGTATTTCAATTTTTTCTTCATAATTTTCCTTCTTAGTTAAATTTTCTACAACACTTAAAGAAAGTTTAGAATTTGTTTCCTCTGATGCTTCATTAAGTGTTTCTAAAACTTTCGCTGCTGTATCATTATCGGCTTTAGTTACAATATCTGCTACAACATCTGTTAAATCATCCTCTATAGATAGTGTTTGTCCTTCAGTTAAATTTTCTTGTTGGTTTTTAGCCGCATCTATAGCTTGTTCAATTACTTTATCCTTGATTTCAGTATTTAGCGTTTCGATTTTAGATGGCTCTGTGTCAACAATTGCTTTTAATACTTTTGCTGATAAATCCTGCTTGTCCTCAGTCGATGTTTTGCTTACCTCTTCAACAACTTTATTTGCAATTTCATCGCTAGCGACTGAAACTACTTTTGCAATCAACTCACTATCTTCTTTGGTGCTTTTAGCAGATTGGATGGCTTTTTCAGTTAAATTATCAATATTCTCTTTATTATTTTCTGCTAGTTCATTAATTTTATCAGAGTCTTTTTCTGAAATTCCTGACATTACCTTCAGAGATAAAGAGGATTCTGTTTCTGTATTATTGACTTCTTCAATAATTTTTGATGCTGTTTCCACATCAGTTTTAACAACAATATCAGCAACAACATCTGAAAGATTTTCTTCATCGGTAATCTGGCCTTCTTCTTGATTTTTAGCAGCTTCTAAAGTTTGTTTAATAATAGTTGTTTTTGTTTCCTCATTAATATTTTCGATTTTACTTGGCTCAGTATCGACAATCGCTTTTAAAACTTTTGCTGATAAAGTTTGTTTTTCATCGGTTGAAGTTTTGCTAACTTCTTCTACTACTTTGTTAACTAAATCATCATTTACAACGGCAACAACATTTGCAATTAATTGGCTGTCTTCAGATGTATTTTCAGCCTTTTGAACTGCATCTGTAGTTAGTTTATTCATTTGCTCTTTGTTATTATCTGAAAGTTCATTTAATTTTCCAGAGTCTTTTTCTGAAATTCCAGAAATTACCTCTAATGATAAATTAGTTTCCGTATCAATTTCATTTATTTCTTCAATCATCTTGCTAGCAGTTTCAGTGTTAGTATTAACTATAATTTCAGATACAATGTCAGTAAAATTCTCTTCCTCTTGAATACCCGTTCCTTCTTTTTGATTTTTAGCTGACTCAACAGTCTGTTTAATCATTACATCTTTTACTTCTTCACTGATAATTTCCATTTTATCAGGTTCATTCTCTACTATTGCTTGTAATACTTTTGCAGATAACGTTTGTTTTTCATCAATTGAAGTTTTGCTCACTTCCTCTATCATAACATTTACTAAATCATCATTTGCAACCGCAACAACTTGAGCAATTAATTCACTATCTTCAGATGTATTTTCAGCTTTTTGAACCGCGTCTATTGTTAATTCATCCATTTGTTCTTTATCAAATTCAGATAGTGTATCTATTATTTCTGAATTTTTTTCTGATATAGCTGAAATTACCTCTAAGGATAAATTAGTTTCAGTATCAATATCATTGATTTCTTCGATTACTTTTGCAGCTGTAGTAGTATCTGTTTTCACAATTATTTCTGATACAGCATCAGTGAGATCTTCTTCCTCTATAAGGTTACCTTCTTGTTGATCTTTGGTGGCTTCGATTGCTTGCTCAATTAAATCTTCTTTAATTTCTTCATTAATTATTTCAATTTTTTTTGGTTCTGTATCAATAATTGCTTTTAGAACTTTGACTGATAAAGATTGTTTTTCATCAATGGCTGTTTTGCTTACTTCTTCTACAACTTTATTGGCAAGTTCATCACTTGCTGCCGCCACCACATTTGCAATTAATTGACTATCCTCATTAGTATTTTCTGCTTTTTGAATTGCTGAGATGGTTAGTTTTTCAAGTTGATCTTTGTTTGTTACAGAAAGTTCTGTAAATTTTTCTCCATCTTTTTCTGATATTCCCGCTATTACTTTTAAAGATAAATTTGTCTCTGTTTCAATGTTTGAAACCTCTTCAATTAATTTTGATGCTGTATCATTGTCAGTGTTCACAATAATTGCTGCAACTGCATCAGTTAAATCATCTTCCAAAGCAATATTTGTTTCAGTCTCTTGTTGAGTTTTTACAGCTTCAACTGTTTGTTTAATCACTACCTCTTTTATTTCTTCATTTAAGATTTCAATTTTATTAGGCTGTGTTTCTACGATTGCCTTAAGAACCTTTGCAGACAAATCTTGTTTTTCTAAAGTATTATTTTTACTTACTTCCTCAACAACTTTGTTTGCTAATTCATCACTTGCTACTGATACAACTTTTGCAATTAAATTTGCATCCTCATTTGAAGTGGATGCTTTTTCAACTGCTGAAACAGCTAATTTATCAATTTGATCTTTATTTGTTTCAGATAATGTCTGAAGTTTTTCCGGAGATTTTTCAGAAAAATCTGCCATTACTTTTAATGACAATTTCGATTCTTCGTTTGTATTTTTTTCTGTAATGTTATTTATAACAGAGTTAATTGTTGCCTCATCAGATTTTGCCATCACTTTACTTAAAACCTCTGCAGATTTATCTGTTTCTTTTGCTACAATTGTTTCAAATATTTTTTCTTTAATTAAACCAGCACCTTCTGAAGTTGAAGTTGTTATATACTCATTGTCTTTATCTGATAAATTTCCAACCACACCTTCAACTAAGGTGTCTTTTGTCTCAATTATTTTTTCAATAGTTTCACCAATATTTTGATCATCCGATTGATCAATTACATCTGATAAAAAAGTAGTATTTTCATCCTTACTGTTTTGAACAATAAAATCTATTTTTTGCTTTTTTTCCTCTTTTATAATCTCTTTTGCAGCTTCAACATCACTAGCATCTACTACTCCATCATTATTTGCATCTTGAAGATTTCCTTTAGCAAGTTTTTCTTCAAGTTGTTGGGTTAATTCGTTCTCATCAATTTTTGAAATTTTAACTAAAGTTTCATTTACAGATTTAAATTCTTGTTTCTCTTCGTCTGATTGCTCACGTTGCGCAATTTCTTTAGTTTCAGTCACTTCAATAACTTGGTCTGTAGATGTTAAACTAGTTGATTGACCTTCAGATGAGATTTCTATTTGACCTACACTTCCAAAACTGTCTTCTGCAAGAGCAACCTCGGAGTTACCATTTGGTTTAATACTTGCATTAAATCTTGTCCCCCTAATACCGAGTGACATATTTGATAAATCTATCAACATTTCTCCATTTGCATTTTTAGCGATAGCGCCTGTTTCAATAATTATTTTTCCTTTTCCAACCTTTGCTTGGAACTTTTGTTTTGCACCTGATTTCTCAAACTCACTTACATTTAGTGATGTTAATTCTTTCATCACTATTGTTGTGTTGTCATCAAACTGAATTGTTGCAGATGAACTTTCTCCAATTAAAATCTCATCTTTAAGATATATTTCATCATATACATCTAAAATTCTTTCATCTCCCTCTTCTGTGATTGCAATAACTTCTCCATTAATTTCAGTGATTGAGCCAATTTTAGTACCTTCTGAAAAAGCTATGTTGGTAAAAAATATATAAAGAAAAAATATTTTGAAAAAAAAATTTCTATAATTTAAAGTAATCTTTTTATGGCTAATATTCATAGTTTTAAGTATTTAAAATACTCACTAATTATATTAATTTTATATAATATTATTTCATTATTAGTCCTTTTTTTGCCCTTTAAAAGCTTGAAATACAGCCTTTGGAATATGATGCCTTATGATTACAAATACCTAGTAAACTATCCAAATGATCTTAAAAATTTATCTCTTTTAAATTCAACAAATAGAGATTTTATTAAAGAAGGATTAAATAAAAACCTATCAAGGAACATGCTTAATATAAACTATTGGAATTATAATTTAATAATTGACAGCTATTCTAAAGAACAAAATAAAGATTTTGAAAAATCTTTTATTAATTTATTTTTTTTAACAAAAAACAATCAATTAAAAAATTTGGATTTAAAAAAATATTTCATATCAAATTTCAGTCGATTTAGTATCGATAATAGACAGAAAATATTAAAAAATTACAATTTAGAATAAATTGATCTATAGAAAAGAAATAGATGGGCTCCGAGCATTAGCAATTATTCCTGTTGTTTTCTCACATCTTGGTACAAATATTTTAAGTGGAGGCTTTATAGGTGTAGATATTTTTTTTGTGATAAGTGGATACTTGATAACATCAATTATTTATGAAGATTTTAAAAGTGGAAAATTTACATTAATAAATTTTTACGAAAGAAGAATTAGAAGAATAATTCCAGCTCTATATTTAATGTTAATAATTTTTTTCATATGGGTATTTATATTTTGGAGTCCTTACGACCTTAGAAATGTATCTCAAAGTGTTGTTGCAACTACCTTTTTTGCAAATAATATTTTACTTTTTTTAGAAAATAATGATTATTTTGCTGTATTTAATAATTCAAATCAAATAAACCCACTTTTACACACATGGTCTCTTGGAGTTGAGGAACAATTTTATATTGTTTATCCAATAATACTTTTTGTATTGTTAAAATTAAGACCAAATATTATTATTTATATTTTATCATTTCTTTTAATTTTTAGTTTACTAATTAATGTTAATCGAAGTAATGCTATTCAGAATTTTTATTTACCTTACGCAAGAGCTTGGGAATTACTCTTTGGATCATTAGCATTCTATTTTTTTAATTATTTAAAAAAAAAAAATATTGACAAATTTTTTATCTCTTTTGGTGACATTGGCTTTATTCTTATTATTTTATCGCTTTTTTTATTTAGTAACCATTTTAAATTATCAAGTATTTATTTAATTTTACCTACACTTGGAACATTTTTAATTATTATCTCAACAAATAAAAGTTCTTTATCCTATAAATTTTTAAATAATAAGATTGTTGTTTTTTTTGGTTTAATTTCTTATAGCCTGTATATTTGGCACTTACCTATTTTTGCAATCTTCGATTACAACTTATTGTCAATTCCAGGAGTTGAAAATAAACTAAATTTTTTTAATGAGTCAATGAAATTAGTATGCATTTTTTTTGTATCGTATTTATCATATAGGTATGTAGAAAATTTTTTTAGAAATAAATCAAATTTAAATAAAAAATTAATATTTATTTTATTTTTTATTTTTTCTTCATTTTTAATTAGTATTGGCATCACTGGACATAAAACAGATGGATTTTTAAATATAAAAATAAATGATTCAAAACAATACTATATCAATCACAATATCGAAAAAAATAAAGTTCTTTCAACAAATTGGGGAAATTTAAAAAGTGAGAAAAGTGATATTTTAATAATAGGTGATTCTGTTTCGTCAGATTTACAAATGTCTTTGAAGGCAATAGGAATTAAAACTGAAAGATTTGATATCGATGGAAATTGCTTCGAAAAAATTATTATTGATGGTAAGTGTGAAAATTTAACAATTAAAAAGTTTGAGAAAGTACTTTTAAACAAAAGATATATCATAATTGCCACAAATATACTTACCGACAAAACTTATAAAGAAATTCAGAAGATGTATTTTTACTTAGAAAAAAAATATAAAGTTTTTGTTTTGTCTGATTTGCAGTTTGCCAAACCAACTAATATATCTTTTTATGCAATCAATAATAATCGGAATTTAAATCATTTATCTTATTTGCACATGCATAAAGACATAATAAATCATGAGGAAATACTAAAGTCAATTTTGCCAAGTGAAAATATTATTTTAAAAAGAAAATTTTTTTGTAATGATGACGTAAAAGAATGTGAATTATTAGACGAAAATAACAACGTTATTTTTCATGATCCTGTACATTTAACAACACATGGATGGAATTATTTTGGAAAAAAGTTAGTTGCATGGGCAAATCAAAATCTTAATTAGATTCTTATTCAGTACTTTTATTTTTCTTTTGCTAAAATTGGTTTTTTCTTTTTTTTCTCAATTTCATTTGGATTATCAAAATTGATTGCCATGCAAGTAATATCATCTCTTAATTTTGGTATACCCCAATTTAAAGTTGATGTTACTTTTTCAACTAGATCTTTGGGAGTTATAGTTTCCATTTCTTTTACAACATTTTCAACACCTTCTGCCCCAAACTCTTCACCATTTGGCAGATATCCTTCGGTTACTCCATCTGTATAAACAACAAAAGTTTTATCTTTAATATTTATAGTATTTGATTTGACCATAGACTCTGCAAAATATTTCATTATTCCTATTGGAGGTAGATCAGATTGGATAAATTCAAATTTTTTTGATTTATCAAATAACATTATGCTTTCGTGACCTGCATTAATAAATGTCAAATCTCCTGTTTTTGGATTAAATTTACCAAACACTGCTGTTACAAACATTCCTTTAAATTTTGCTTCAATAATTTCATTGTTTACACCAAATACAACTCTTTCAAGTGGAAATTTTAAATTTGAGAGTGTTCTAAAAATAGAAGAAGCTTTTGCCATGTACATGCCGGCTTTAACTCCTTTTCCAGATACATCTGCTAATGTAAAATAATATTCTTCAGGTCCTACTTTCATTACATCAAAATAATCTCCCGACACATCTCTTGCAGGAATATTTTTTGCATACACAAAGTTTTCAAATGCTGAGATATCTGGGAACAAGCTTTTTTGAACGCCTCCAGCAAGTTCTCTTTCTTTTAAAAGTTTTGCCTCTTTTTGAAGATTTTGAAGAGCAATTTTATTTTCTTCTAAAAACCTAAAATAAAGACCAGTTAAAAATGTTATTGAAATCATTATCATTGGATAGCTGACATCTATTAATTCTGATCTAAATCTGTAAATTGACAATCCAATAACAAAAATAATAATTAAACCTGCAAATATAATACTTAAACTATATTTTGGCTTAATTCTTTGAGAAATTATAAATGCAGCAATAGAAATTATAATTGATAGAATTAATTCAAAAATAAAAATACCATCATTTCTTTTTAAAAAACTATTATTTAAAAGATTTTCAATTACATTTGCATGAACTTGTACTCCTGGCACTGTTTCTCCTGTTGGTATTTTTACTGTATCAAATAAACCTTTTGCTGATGCTCCAATTAAAACATATTTATCTTTAAAGAACTCATCGTCGAAATTATCTTCGAAGACCTTTTCTGCTGAAATATAATTGCTGTTAATTGATCTGTTGTATTTTACCCAAATTAGTGAGTTTTTATCGGTTTTGAACTCATATGGTCTGATAGTAATATTTTTTATTCCGTTATCATTCAGATTTGTAATTATAGTTCTTTTCTTCTCACCTACCCTGATCATTTCTAATCCAAATGTTGGAAATAATTTTTCATTAAATACCATGATTAAAGGTAAGGATCTCACAACAGCATCACTTTGTGTAATATAATTAATAGAACCTAATCCTTTTACATTTTTTTCTAAAGCAGGAAGAGAACCTAAAGAATATTTATAATTATAAACATAATTTTTTATATTTCCTCCCTTTGCAAATATTCTTGCTTTACCCTTTCTATCAAACGTGCCTTTTGTGGGAACCAAGCTTCCAAATACAGCCAAAACAGATTTTGTTTCTTTTAAAGTTTTCTGAAATTTTTCATCATGACCCTCAATAGAATTTAATAAGTTAAGAGTGTAACTATCATCTATCGAATAAGTTTTAATAATTTCCTCTGGTGATTGTTTATCTTTTTCAGAAAAAAATATATCAAGACCAACTGCTTTTGGATTATTTTGATTGATATTATCTAATATTTTTGAAAAAACATTTCTACTCCATGGAAATTGACCAAATTTTGCAAGACTTGGTTCGTCAATATCTACAATTACAATATTATCCTGTTTTTTATTGTATTTAAAAATTTTTTGATATGAGTCAAAGCTAATATTTGAAATAGATTTTACAAATTCTGGATTTTGTAGCCTTAAAAGAATTAACAGAATTAAAACTGCAGCAAACGAAATATAATTAATATTTTTACCAATTATTGAATGTGAAATAAAATTTATAAAAACTTCTTTGATTTTGATCAAAAATTGTTTTGAATTATTTACTTTTTTTTCATCATTTTTTTTTTCTTCGCTCACAAAATAAACAATAACATTTGATGGGTAATTAAAAAATTAATAATATAAAGTTATATATAAAATAGCCTAATATGAACTGTAAGTTAAAAGCATACTATATGATCTATATTTATAGGTCTTTTAATACCAAATTTTTCATCTACTTCATGTTGATGGATATGGTGTGAATGAACGAAGACAGGAATCAGTAAATTTGAATTAGTTTTCAAAGTATAAATAAAGTTTGTTCCTCTAAATTTTCTATCAACTACCTCTAGTTTTAAATTACTTTGATCATCGTGTTCTAGGTCCTCTGGTTGTAATAGCAATTGAACATCAGAGCCATTAGGATAATGTTTTATAAAGTTTCCTTTTATTGTACCTAAATCTTTATTTTCTAAACTATTTTCACCAGTAACTTTGGCAGGAATTAATATTCCTCTATTTAAAAAGTTTACTACCTCAATTGAATTTGGAAAGTGGTAAACATTATAAGGATCATCATACTGTTTTAGTTGGCCGTTTAAAATAATCCCACATTTAGTTCCTAAATAGAAAGCCTCATAAGAATCATGTGTAACAATGATAGTTGTTATTTTTGAGTTGTTTAATACTTGCTTTAATTCCACTTGTATTTCCTCTTTAAAACTTTGGTCAACGTTAGATAAAGGCTCATCCAATAACAACAGATCTGGTTGTGAAATTAAAGATCTCGCTAGAGAGGCTCTTTGGGCTTCTCCTGCACTTATTTCATGAGGATATTTATTTAATATATTTTTGAGATTTAGAAATTTAATTACGTCCTTTTGATTTATTTTTTTCTTTTTTCCAATTTTTCGAGTTGATCCTAGCTCAATATTTTTCTCAACATTAAAATGTGGAAATAAAGAATTTTCTTGGAATGATAGTGCAATATTACGATATTCAGGTTCTATATGTTTGTCTTTTGATGATAGAATTTTGTTTTTTAATTTGATCTGTCCTAATTTAATTTTTTCAAGACCAGCTATTGTTCTTAATATTGTAGTTTTACCTATTCCTGAAGGACCAAGAAGACAAATAATATCACCTTCGTTTTCTATGGATAGATTTACATTATTAACTTTATTTTTTCCTCCAGCTGTAAAAGATACATTTTCAATTTCAAAATAATTTTCAGGCATCAGTCTTTCAATATATATCTAGATGTAATCAAAATAAAAGTACTTGCAATTAAAATTAAAAATAAAGATGGTACAGCTGCTGCTTCTAATAAGTCTTGAGAAGCAAATATATAAGCGGTGGTAGCAAAAGTTTCAAAATTAAAAGGTCTTAATATTAAGGTAATAGGCAATTCTTTAATTATCTCAATAGATATAAGTATTCCAATTAAAAATATGGAATTTCGTAAATATGGCACATGAATACCTAAAAAAGTTTTTATTTTTGAATAACCTAGTAAATAAGAACTTTCATCAATAGATCTATTAATTCTCTCATACCCAGATTTTAAACCATTATATGCTAAAGAATAAAATCTAATAAAATATACAGTTACTAAACCTATTATCGACCCAATAAATATTTTTTTTATAGAAGTTAATTCATAATATTTAATTATGTTATTATCAAACCAAGCAACAAAAGTTATAAAAGCTACAGCTAAAATTACACCTGGAATTGCATAACCAGTTATTGAAAACATCGTGAGAAAATTTAGAAATTTACTTCTGGTCACTCTATTTCCATAATTTGCAATAAATGAAAATATGATAAGCACAACACTAGATAAAAATACTAGATAAATTGTATTTAATGAAAGTTGCAAAATATTTAAATCAAACAAATTTTTTGGAAAAATAATTGTCCAGTAAAGCATTTGTAAAACTGGAAATAAAAAACTTATGAAAAAAACTAGAAAACAAACCAAGAAAGCTAACATAGATTGAGGGCCTTTGAGATTAAGTTTTTTCTTTTGTTTTACGCCTCCTCTTAATGGAGAGTGATACTGTGCTTTTCTTCTTGATACATGTTCAATGAAAAATAACCCTAAAATAAATAGTAATAGAAAAAATGACAATTGATTTGCAAAAGCTAAATCATCAAATGATATCCATGAATCATAAATTCCAGTTGTTAGAGTAGAAATTCCGAAGAAGGATACCGCTCCAAATTCAGATAGAGTTTCCATAGCAACCAAAGCTAGTCCAGCAACTATTGCTGGTCTTGCTGAAGGCAGTATTATTGAGAAAAAAACCTTTGACCTTGAAAAACCAAGGTTCTGTCCCAATTCTAGAAGGTTTTGAGATTGATAGTGAAAGGATGCTCTTGTTAAAACATAAACATAACCAAATAAAGAGAATGATATTGATAAAATAGCTCCAAGCATACCATCAAATTTTGGAATTAATTTATTATATTCTCCTGATCCTAGAATAGATTTTATTATCGAATATAAAGTTCCAAAGTTTTCAAAAAAAGCTGTTAATGAGTAAGCGTATATATAAGCTGGGACTGCAAAAGATAATATTAAAGCCCATTTAAAAAATTTAACACCAGGAAAATTGTAAAAGGAGACTATATATGCACACCCAACTCCTATTATTAGTGCAAAAATTAAAACACCAAATAAAAGTATAAATGAATTGATTATGTATTCGTATAAAAAAGTACTTTTAAGTATTTCAAAGTAATTTGAAGTATCTTCAAAAAAACTTGAGAAAACAGTTAATATTGGAATAGATACAACAATTGAAACTAATAAAGATGAAATGTACCAAGTGTTTATTCTCATATTATAATCCGCCTTATAATCATGAAAACTAAATGTGTCCATGCGAAAGGAGAAACCTTAGCATGGACACTTGTCTAGAAAATCAAAAATTAAATACTTTTAGGATGTGCGGAACCTCCTTGTTTTTAATTTCTGTTAGTTTTCTATTATTTATTCTTTTACTGATTTTTTTGCACTCCATAGAACATGCAGGACATCCTGTGGAAGATTTATTATAATCAATATTAGACATAAATTTTTTGTTCATGTTTTTCTTATTTCCATCCAGCTGCAAGCATAACTTCTAATGCGTCTGCCTGTTTAGCTCCATATGTTTTGACTGAGGTTTTATTATCTTGTTTAAAACTCATGTCTTTTCCTGGAACTAAGTCATTTGCTGAAACTCCTGAAATCATTGGATACTCAAAAGTGTTATTAACGATATGGTTTTGTGCTTCAGCAGTTAATAAATACTCAACAAGTTTTACAGCATTAGATTTATTTGGAGCGTACTTCAACATTCCAGCTCCACTAATATTCATATGTGTTCCTCTATCTTGTTGATTAGGAAAAAAAGGCATAACTTTTTTTGCTGCTTCTTGTTGCTCAGCACCTTTTTTACCAGATAGCATTAATGCATGATAATAAGTATTAGCTACAGCAATATCTGCCTCTCCTGCTGCTACTGCCATAATTTGTGCTCTATCATTTCCTTTGGGTGTTCTTGCCATATTGGCAACAACTAATTTAGCCCAATTAGCTGTATTATTTTTTCCGTTATTCTTTACTAAAGATGCAACTAAAGATTGGTTATAAATATTATTTGATTTTCTTATAACTAGTCTACCTTTCCATTTTGGATCAGCTAGACCTTCATAAGTCATACCATTTAACTCATTTGCACTTACTCTCTCTGGTGAATAATAAATTATCCTCGCTCTCTTAGCTATTCCAGTCCACTGAGCACTTCTAAACTGACTTGGCACGACATTTTTTATTTCTTTTGACCACCCAGCTTTTTGAAGCACTCCTTTAGCTTGAAACGCCCCCAATCTTCCAGCGTCCGCAGTGATGTATAAATCTCCTATACAATCAGCTCCCTCTTCCATAATTCTTTTTTGAAGAGCTTTATCTTTACCTGATACGACATTAACTTTAATTCCAGTTTTAGCCGTAAACTTCTCATACAGTTGAATGTCAGAATCGTAATGTCTTGCACTAAAAACATTAACCTCCGCAGAAAATGCGAAAGATGAAATAAATGCAAAAATTATTCCAATAATTGATATTTTCCTCATTTTTCTCTCTTTCTCCGCGCTTTTTATAATGAAACTAGTAACTATTCGCAATGATAATGATTATCAATTGCAATATTGACGCATCAACTTAAAATTTCCACTCAGAGATTTTGCTATATAAAAAGTTTCTAAATGTGGACACCCTTGCTACATTTTTAAGGGATTGAGGGTAAACAAAATGAGCTTCTGTAATAGGTCCTTCCACTTTTGGTAATACTTTTATCAAGTTTGAGGATTGAAATACTAAGTAATCTGGAAGTGCAGCTAGACCCACCCCACTTTCAACAGCTAAAAGCAAACCCATAACGCTATTTACCTTCATTACTGATTTTCTTTTTTTGTTATCTTTCATGCCAATTTTTAACGCCCAATCAGGATTATAAACTGGTGAGGGTGCACCTTTTCCAAATGCAATAAATTTATGTTTGTTTAAATCATTTATGGTTTTTGGAATTCCATACTTCTCCAAATATCTATTTGATCCATATATGTGGTAGTTAATATCTATCAATTTCTTTTGAATATAATTCAGTTGCTTGGGTCTTCTCATAAATATTCCAATATCTGCCTGTCTTGTACTTAAATCTAACTCTTTATCATCAAATATAAGTTCAATCTCGATTTCAGGATTTAGTTGCATAAACTCTTGAATTCTTGGAGTAAGCCAGTGTGTACCAAAGCTTCTAACTGTTGTAATTGTTAATTTTCCTGAGGTTTTATGTTTTTGATCACCTAATGAAGTTTCGACCTCTTTTAATTTACTAATAACTTCATGGGCTGTTTTATAAACATATTCTCCATTTTCAGTTAAAGTTAAGCCTCTTGCGTGTCTTTCGAATAATTTGACTTTTAAATCCTCTTCTAAAGATTGAATTTGTCTACTAATTGCAGATTGGCTTAAGTTTAATATAACTGTTGCACTAGTAAAACTTCCAGCCTCTGCAACTGCGTGAAAAATTTTTAATTTATCCCAATCCATTATTTATTTAAATCGATTAATACTCTTCCTGAAATTTCTCCTTTTAAAATTTTTGGATAAGTTTCAATTAATTCCTCTAAACTCAAGATTTGAATAGATTTCTCTAATAATTCAAAATCAACTAAATCATTTGCTGCTTGCCAAACAAATTCTCTTCTTTTAATACTTGCTCCAGCAGAATCCATTCCCCATATTTTAATTCCTCTCAACATAAAAGGTAACAAGTTTGTATTTAATTCATTGCTATTTGCATTGCCACAAACAGCAATAATACCATTTGATCTAGTTTGAGCGATAGCATTTGCGAGTATTTTTCCTCCAACTGTATCAACCACTCCATCCCATAGACCTTTATCAATTGGCCTTGGATCTTTATCAAATTCACTACGATTGATAACGTTTTTTGCACCTAAAGACTCTAAGTAGTTTTTTTTGTCATTTTTACCGGTTACTGCGGTTACGTTATATCCCATCTTATTTAAGATCATAACTGCAACACTTCCTACACCTCCCGTTGCTCCAGTAACAAGGACATCATTTACTTTTGCGCCAAGCAACAATTCTTCTCTTGCTTTAATTGCGAAAGCACTCATTAAAGAGGTAAATCCTGCAGTACCAAGCATCATCGCTTGTTTTGATGATAAATCTTTTGGTTTCTTAACTAGAAAATTACCATCAACTTTTGCAATTTGAGAATATCCACCATAATAAATTTCACCTACTCTAAAACCTGTTAAAATAATTTCATCTCCTTCTTTAAATTTCTCACTTTCGCTTTCTATTACCGTTCCAGAAAAATCTATTCCTGGAATATGAGGAAATTCTTTAACTAATCTTCCACCGTTTTTTAAGATCATTCCATCTTTGAAATTTAAATCTGAATAGTCAACTTTGATAGTGACATCGCCATGTTTAAGAAAGCTTTTATCAACCGATTTAACTTCTCTTGTAAAAGTTTCACCATCTTGATTAAGCACTAAAGCTTTGAAATTCTCTGACATGTAATTAATAAATATTATTTTGCGATAAACCGCAAATATCTATTCTGATAACTTAAATCGTTCTTGAATTGACCTAAATAAAAATTTGTAACTGTTGTTGCTTGCTCTTTTTTAATTCCTCTCATAGTCATACACTGGTGAGTTGAATCTATTGTAACAGCAACACCCTTTGCATCTAATGAATCCATTAAAGTATTTGCAATTTGAACTGTAAGTCTTTCTTGCGTTTGTAATCTTTTAGAAAATACTTCAACTACTCTCGCAATTTTACTTAATCCTACAACTCTTTGATTTGGAATATACGCAACATGAGCAATTCCAATAATTGGTGCCATATGATGTTCACAATGGCTTTGAACAGATATGTTTTTTTGAACAACCATATCGCTGTAACCTTCTACATCACCAAAAGTTTTATCAAGAACAGCTTTTGGATCCTCATGGTAGCCTTTAAAATATTCTTTAAATGCTTTCATTACTCTTTTTGGAGTTTCTAATAAACCTTCTCTAGATGGATCCTCGCCAATCCATTTTAAAATTTTGATAAACGCCTCTTGGGCTTCTTTATCAGAAATTTCTTCTTTGTTTTTATCGTTTTCGTTTTTTACTAATTTCATGAACGGTTTTTATATATATATTTACTTATTTTTAAAATATTTAATATATTAGGGAATGTGCTAGATAATGCACTTTATATGTTTAAAAAAAGAGAAAATGTCGCTGAAATAGAGGAAGGTAAGTTACTTTCACCAAAATTTGATAATGATGGATTGATTCCTGTGATCACAACATGCTCTAGAACCAAAGAAATTCTAATGCATGGCTACATGAATGTTGAAGCATTTAAATTAACAATAGAAACAAAAGAAGCCCACTATTGGAGCAGATCAAGAAAACAAATTTGGCACAAAGGTAAAACAAGTGGTTTTGTTCAAAAAGTAAAAGAAATAAGAATTGATGATGATCAAGATGCTATTTGGATAACAGTTGATATTGGTGATGGTGCAAGTTGCCATGTAGGTTATAGATCTTGTTTTTATAGATCAGTGCCAATGGGAAAAATTGAAAACGCAAGAAATATAGAAATGAAATTTGAAGAAGATAAAAAACAATTTGACCCAGAAGAAGTTTACAAAGGTCAAATAAATCCAACAAAAATTTAGCTGAGTGGAAATTCATTACAAAAATCTTAAAATTTTTGGACCCGCAGTATTAAAGGTCAAAATTCCAGATGAAATTATAAAAAAATTAAATAAATATATTGATGATGTTGTTAAAGATAAGGAAAAAAGTAAAAATTTAAATTTTGGTAATTCCCTTGCAGGTGATGTTGCACAGGAATTTTTTTTAGAAAATGAGTTCGCTAAATCATGTGGATGGTTAGACTTTATAGCAAATTGTACAAAAATATTTATTAAACTTAATGAAGGAAAAAAAATTAAAAATTTTAATTTGATTAGATCTTGGGTGGTGAGGCAATTTCAAAACGAATATAACCCTGTTCATTGGCATAGTGGCCATGTTTCTGGTGCAGGTTTTTTAAAACTTCCAGACACATTTGGTAATCATACTCAAGATAAACAAGAGAAACAGTATGTCGGTGGGAAATTAGAATTAATTCATGGAACGAGACAATTTTTATCATCAAGTGTTTTTAAAATTACTCCTGAGGTTGGAGATTTTTATTTGTTCCCTCACTATATGATGCATACAGTTTATCCATTTAAAAATACTAAAGATGAAAGAAGATCAATTTCCTTTAATGCAAAAGTTGATGAAGAAGTATTTGATGTATTTGAAGTTTATTAAAATAAAATTAGCGTTTGCATTATGAAATTAATTAATCCATTTGGCCCAAAAATTGCAATTCTTAAAATACCAAAAAATTTAATTAATAAAATAAATAAAGAATTTGAAAAAATTTTATTAAGTAAAAAGTTAGTAAAAAAAAGAGATTATTCAAAAAAACTTGTTGGACAAGTAAGCCAAGAAATAGAACTATCAAATAAATTTATAAATAAGTCTCTAAAGAAATATGTTAAAAAAAGTATTAATCAGTACTTATTAGAAAGTATAAATAAGAAAACTAAAAATATTAAAATCAAAAATCTTTGGATAGTAAGACAATTTAAAAATGACTATAACCCAGTTCATTTTCATAACGGAGATATTTCAGGTGTTGGTTATTTAAAAATACCAAAAAATCTTACTAAAGGAGATAAAAAATTAAAAACTAATGGCACGATCGACTTTATCTATGGCTCAAAATCGTTTTTAAATAACAGTATTTATAATCATATTCCTAAAGTGGGAGATCTAATTTTGTTCCCAAATTATTTGATGCATACTGCATATCCGTTTAAAATAGATGGCGAAAGAAGGTCATTTTCTTTTAATTTAGAAATAGATAAAAAAGTATCAAATATATTTAATGACTAAAATTCAAAAAAATGTCTTAGGTGAAAATTTGGAAAATTGTTCAAATAATCCTTTGACTGGTTGGTATAGAGATGGGTGTTGTAATACAGATGAAAATGATCATGGCATACATACTGTATGTGCTAAAGTAAATAATGAATTCTTAGAATGGTGCAAAGAGGCAGGAAATGATTTAATCACTCCACATCCAGAATTTGGATTTCCGGGTTTGAAAGATGGTGATAGTTGGTGTGTTTGTGCTGGATGGTATGCAAAAGCTGTTGAAGCTGGCAAAGGTTGTCCAGTATATTTAAAAAAAACTCATGAGAAAACTTTAAAACTTATACCAATTGAGGTTTTGAAAAAATTTGCAATAGACTTATCTTAATTACATATTTCCATACTTAGGTCCACCACCACCCTCAGGGGTAACCCAAGTAATATTTTGTGAAGGCTCTTTGATATCACAGGTTTTACAATGAATACAATTTTGAGCATTAATTACAAATTTATTTATATTATTTTCTTCCTGAACTTCATAAACTCCTGCTGGACAATATCTTTGTGCTGGCTCGTCAAATTTTTCTAAAGTGTAACTTATAGGTAAATTTGGATCTTTTAACTTTAAATGGACAGGTTGATTATCTTCATGATTTGTGCCTGTTAGATAAACGGAGCTTGTTTTATCAAATGATATTACATTATCTGGTTTTGGATACTCAATTTTTGGCATAGAATTTGCTGGTTTTAGAGTTTCATGATCAGCATGCTTGTGTTTTAAAGTGAAAGGTAATTTTCCTCTAAACAATATCTGATCTATTCCAGTAAAAATTATACCTAAAATTAATCCCCAAGAAAAACTGGGTTTGACATTTCTTGCTTCATGTAGTTCTTTGAAGACCCAACTATTTTTAAATTTTTCTTCATATAAAGATAAAGTTTTCTTTAAATTAAAATGATCAACAATAGTTTCAGCCGCAATCATTCCACTTTTCATTGCAGTGTGTGAACCTTTAATTTTTGGCATATTTAATGTTCCTGCATCACAACCTACTAGTAGAGCACCAGGCATATACATTTTAGGTAAACTTTGAATTCCTCCTTCTATCAGAGCTCTTGCGCCATATGAAATTCTTTTTCCACCTTCAATTATTTTTTTTATAGCTGGATGAGTTTTAAATCTTTGAAATTCATCAAAAGGTGAAAGGTGAGGATTTTTATAATCTAGACCGATTACATACCCTAAAAATATTTGTTTATTTTCAGCATGGTACATAAAACTTCCACCATAAGTACTATTATCTAACGGCCATCCTGCTGTATGCATTACTAGGCCTTCTGTATGATTTTTTTCATCAACCTCCCAAATTTCTTTAAACCCAATTCCATATTGTTGTGGGTCTTTTCCCTCATTAAGATTAAATTTTTTTATTAATTCTTTACCTAAATGTCCTCTACAACCTTCTGCAAATACAGTTACTTTTGCATGTAATTCCATACCAGGTTCATAACTGTCTTTTTTATTTCCCTGTTTATCCAAACCCATATCTTGAGTAGCAATTCCTTTAACTGAGCCGTCATCGCTATACAAAACCTCACTTGCAGGAAAACCAGGAAAAATTTCTACACCTAATGCCTCAGCTTGTTCTCCCAGCCATCTACATAAGTTTGCAAGACTTATGATATAATTTTTGTGATTTTGTTGAACTTTGGGGAGTAACCAAGTCGGCCAACTTAAGGATTTTTCTTTTCCTAAAAATAAAAATTTTTCTTTAGTAACTTTTGTTTTAATTGGTGAATCTAATTCTCTCCAATTTGGTAATAACTCATCTAAGGCACGTGTTTCAAATACATTGCCTGATAAAATATGGGCACCAATTTCAGATGCTTTCTCGAGTAAGCAGACATTTATATCTGGATTTAACTGCTTTAACTTTATTGCAGTTGAAAGTCCGGATGGTCCGCCTCCTACGATTACTACATCGTATTCCATCACTTCTCTGGACATAATGATATTTTATTACAGGATTTGTTATTTTTGTATAGTGTTTAATTTGTTCAGTTCTGTTAGAAACTGTGGAAGAGCTTCAAATAAATCTGCCTCTAATCCATAATCTGCAACACTAAAAATTGGTGCTTCACCATCTTTATTTATAGCAACAATTACTTTACTTTCTTTCATTCCAGCTAGATGCTGTATGGCACCAGATATACCTACTGCGATATATAAGTCTGGTACAACTACTTTTCCAGTTTGTCCTACTTGGTGATCGTTGGTTATATAACCTGCATCAACTGCAGCACGTGATGCACCTATTGCTGCATTAAGTTTGTCTGCAACTTGTTGAATTAGTTTGAAATTTTCTCCACTTTGCATACCTCTTCCCCCTGATACTACCACTCTCGCTGTACCTAGTTCAGGTCTATCAGATTTAATTTCTTCTCTTTTTACAAATTGAGTTGACTCTGTTTTATCAGCTGCATCAGCTTTTATTATTTCAGCGGAACCACCCGTTGTTGGCGCAGGATCAAAAGATGTTGGTCTTATTGTAACACATTTTTTTGGATCATTGCTTTTAACAGTTGCAAAAGCATTTCCAGCATAAATCGGTCTTAAAAATGTATCGGACGATATGACTTTAATAATGTCGCTTACCTGAGATGTATCTAGTAAAGCTGCAACTCTTGGCATTAAATTTTTTCCAAAAGTATTTGCAGAGCAAACTATATGTGAATAGTTATCTGCTTGTTTAATGATTGCAGATGTATAATTTTCTGCAATATAATTTTCATAAATTTGATTATCAACTTGAATTACTTTTTTTAAACTTGGAACTTGTGAAATAGATTTTGTAACTTCATCTGCATTATATCCAATCACCAAAACATGAAGATCTTGATCAATTTGTGAAGCTGCAGTTATAGCATTGTAAGTAAAAGGTTTTACTTCTTTATTGTTATGTTCTGCAATTAATAAAACTGACATTATATTACTTTAGCCTCATTTTTTAATTTTTGAACTAATTCTTCAACATTTGCGACTTTAATTCCCGCTTTTCTTTTAGGTGGTTCTTCAACCTTAATTTGCTCGATTCTTGGATTTGTATCAACACCTAAATCTGATGCATTTATTTGCTCTATTGGTTTTTTCTTTGCTTTCATAATATTCGGTAAAGATGCGTATCTAGGTTCATTTAATCTTAGATCACATGTTACAATTGCAGGAACATTAACTTCAATTGTTTCTAAACCTTCATCCACTTCTCTAGTGACTTCTAAAGATTTTTCTTTAACTTCAATTTTAGATGCAAATGTTGCTTGTGGCCAATTTAAAAGAGCAGCAAGCATCTGTCCTGTTTGATTGCAATCATCATCGATTGCTTGTTTACCCATAAAAACTAAATCGGGCTTTTCTTTTTCAACAACTTTTTGTAAAATTTTTGAAACTGCTAATGGTTCAATTACTCCGTCAACTTTAACATGAATTCCTCTATCTGCTCCAACTGCTAAAGCTTTTCTAACTGTCTCTTGTGCCTTCTCCTCGCCTACTGTTATTGCAACTATTTCTGTTGCTTTCCCGGCCTCTTTTATTTTAACAGCCTCTTCAACTGCATTATCATCAGGTGGATTAGTTGACATTTTTACGTTATCAGTAACGACACCACTACCATCTTCTTTAACTCTGATTTGAACGTTGTAATCAATTACTCTTTTTACAGCGACTAATATTTTCATTATGCTCTTAATAAATTATTTTCAGGATCATAAGGACTTTCTTCAAGAACAGTTGCTTCATGCATTTTTCCTAAAATATCTATTTTTAGTTTTTGTCCTACATTTCCAAGTTCAGGTTTCACCATTGCTAAAGCAATAGACTTATCCAATCTAAATCCAAAGTCACCACCAGTTGCTCTTCCAATAACACTCCCATTTTCATAAACAGGGTTGTTACCTAAAACATCTGCATCTGTTGTATTGTGAACTTCCATTGTTATCAATTTATTATTAAAACCTTTTTCTCTCCATTGATTTAAAGCCTCTAAACCAATAAACTTTCCTTTATTTGGATGAACAAAACGATCCAAACCACTTTCGTAAGGTGAATATTCAATAGACAGTTCTGTTCCAACCAATTTATAAGATTTTTCAACTCTTAAACTATTCATTGCTCTAATTCCGTATGGTTTGATACCTAGATCTTGTCCTGCTTCCATTAATTTATCAAATATATGATTTTGGTACTCAATTGGATGATGAAGTTCCCAGCCAAGTTCACCTACAAAATTTACCCTCATTGCATTGACAGGTGCGTAACCAATATTAACCATTTTTGCACTTAACCATTTAAAATTTTCATTTGAAAAATCATCAGTAGAAACTCTTTGCATTAACTCTCTTGCTTTTGGACCAGAAACCACAAGAACTCCATTGCTGTTTGTTAAATTTTCAAATTGTACTGATCCATCCTTTGGCATCCATCTATGTATCCAGTCATGATCTAATCTTTGAAAGGCTCCTGCAGATACAAGATAAAAACTGTCTTCAGCCTCCCTCATAATTGTAAACTCAGAGTGTACTCCGCCTTTAGTATTTAATGCGTGACAAAGATTTATTCTTCCTATTTTTTTTGGAAGTTTATTTGCAACTAAATTATCTAAAAATTCTTCAGCTCCAGGGCCTTTAATTCTACATTTTGCAAAGGCAGTCATGTCTAATAAACCAACATTTTGCTTTACATTTTTACACTCTTTCTTGATTGCTTCAAACCACTTTGATCTTCTAAAAGACCAATCATCTTTTTGTTCCATGCCATCAGTTGCAAAAAAGTTTGGTCTTTCCCATCCAAATTTTTGACCAAATACAGCACCTAATTTTTTCATTCTGTCATAACACGGTGCAGTTCTTAAAGGTCTAGCCGCACCTCTTTCCTCATCAGGATAATGAATAATGAATACATTTCTATAAGCTTCTTCATTCTTTTCTTTTAAATATGATTTAGAGCAATAATCACCATACCTTCTTGGTTCTACTCCAAGCATATCAATAGTTGGTTCACCATCTACAATCCATTCTGCTAATTGCCAACCTGCTCCACCCGCTGCTGTTATTCCAAAACTATGACCTTCATTAATCCAGAAATTTTTTAATCCCCAAGCAGGTCCAACAATTGGGTTTCCATCTGGGGTATAACATATTGCGCCGTTGTAAACTTTTTTTACACCAACTTCACCAAAAGCTGGAACTCTATGAATTGCACCTTCGATATGTGGAGCTAGTCTATCTAAATCTTCCTGGAAAAGTTCATACTCAGAATCTTTTGAAGGTCCATCTACATAACAACATGGCGCACCATCTTCGTAAGGACCTAGAATTAATCCTCCTGCTTCTTCTCTCATATACCATCTGCTATCGCTATCTCTTAAAACTCCCATTTCTGGAAGTCCTTCTTTTTTTCTTTTTTGAATTTCAGGATGTGGTTCTGTAACAATATATTGATGTTCAACTGGTATAACTGGAATATCTAAACCCACCATCTTTCCAGTTTGCCTTGCAAAATTTCCAGAACAAGAAATAACATGTTCACATTCAATAGTTCCTTTATCCGTTTCAACAACCCAACCATCTTTAGATTGTTTCATTCCAACTACACTTGTGTTTCTGTAAATTTCTGCACCTCTATTTCTTGCGCCTGTTGCTAAAGCTTGAGTTAGATCAGCAGGTTGAATATATCCATCTTCAGGGTGTTGTATTGCCCCAACTAAATCTGAAGTATTACACAAAGGCCAAATTTCTTTTACTTGATCTGGTGTTAAAAATTTTACATCAACTCCTATTGTTTGAGCAACTCCTGCATATTGATGATACTCATCCATTCTATCTTTTGTGCTTGCTAATCTGATATTTGAAACAACACTGAAACCTACGTTTTTTCCTGTTTCTTCCTCTAAAGTTTTATAAAGATTGACCGCATACTTATGTAATTGTCCAACTGAATAGCTCATGTTGAATAAAGGAAGTAGACCAGCTGCATGCCATGTTGAACCTGAAGTTAATTCTTTTCTCTCTATTAGGACTACGTCTGACCAACCTTTTTTTGCTAGATGGTAAAGAGCACTTACACCTACTACGCCACCACCAACAATAACAACTTTTGCTTTTGATTTCATTTAGCGATTCCTACTAAATTTTCAATTT
Source organism: uncultured Pelagibacteraceae bacterium (assembly GCA_902634885.1). GTDB lineage: Bacteria > Pseudomonadota > Alphaproteobacteria > Pelagibacterales > Pelagibacteraceae > Pelagibacter. The sequence goes on from CACPLR010000002.1 coordinate 31,317, forward strand.
GAACGAAACAAAATTCTATTCATCATCATCTGCGTCACGCCAGCCCAATATGTACATCAGATAAGCTGCCACGGACACTGAAATTACTCCAACAACCATACCTATATTTACACCGACTTCACTTCCAAAAAAGTACCAACCTAATTGAGTTGATGATATTGGTGGAAAACACAAAACAAACATTACTATCGCGTATTTTATGTACATTGGAAGTTTTTTCATTATATAGACGAACCCAAATTAAAAGGTTGAGAGACTCCAGTAGTTAACCAACAGTCTTTGGTTGGACCATCTTGAGCATTTTTTTCTACTTGCCATTTAAATTTGAAATAGTTTTTATCTGAACCTAAAATGGTTACTTCATAGGTTGCTACATTGTCATTTTTAAAAATTTCAATGATCTCATTCTGTTGATGGTTAAGTAACATTGCGTATGAATTACCCTTCAACATAGTTTTAAATCTTTCAATTGGACCAGTATATCTTTGATTTTTCGGATGGGCAAATTCCCAGGTTTGTAATATACCCCTATCTTTATACGGACTATCATTTTTCATAAGAGCATTTAATTGAATTTTCACTACTTCTTTTGGTGAAATATTTTTTTTCGGTTTTAGGACATCTGCATGTGTGTTTGTCGATGTAATTAAAATAAATGTTAGAAATAATAAAAAAATTCTAAATTTTTGAGGTTGTTTTTTTAACATCATCAAGAAATTTTTTTCTTTTTTCATCTGACACAAATGGTACAGCAAAGTATCTTCTATATGTAACATCCGTTATGCCGCATATATTGAAAACTCCTCTTCTTAATCTTTTTGTCGGCATATTATAAAAGAAGGTTTTTACAGCAAACTGAGGAGATCCGTATGTGCAAAAAACTACAGCTTTTTTTCCTTTAAGATTTCCAATAGGGTATCCATAATTTCCAAATAATTTTTTAAATCTAAAAGCCCATGGCGGTGCAAGCACTTTATCGATCCAACCCTCAACAATTGCTGGCATTCGAAAATTCCAGATAGGAGCTATTAATGTAATAACATCACTTTCTTCTATTCTTCTTCTATGATCTTTTACAGTTTGATCTTTATCTTCACCATCAAATACAGGATCAAATTTTTCCTTATACAAGTCAACAAAATCAACCTTGTGACCAATTTCATTTGCTTTTTTGATGAAGGTATCTTTTATCGCTGCATTAAAAGAGCTATCATTATAATGCCCATATATTAAAAATATTTTTTTCATTTTAAATTTTTCTAAAAAGTCTCTCGTACTCAATTTTTATACATTTATTGGAAATATAATAAATTTTATTTTCACTAACTATCTTTGCTGCGTTTTCATTGTGTATACCAAGTTGTAACCATAAAACATTCGCCTTAATATTTATTGTTTGTTTGGCAATATCCTCTACTTCTTCAATGGGTCTGAAAACATTAACAATTCCCACATGATCATTTATTTCCTTTAGGCTCTTATATACCTTTTCACCATTAATAATTTTATTATCTGTGTGTGGATTTATTGGGTAAACTTTGTAACCAGTATTTCTTAAAAATTTCATTATTCTATTTGAGTCTTTATTTGTATCTGCGCTTACTCCTACTATTGCAATAGTCCTATAACTTACAAATAATTCTTTAATTTTGTCATCCACTAAACTGTTATTCATAGAGCTTATTATATTTAATTTTTAAGTACGGGAAATACAGGATTAGATTTTAAAAAAATCTTTTGATAATCTTGTTTGATACATCTATTTGAAACGAATTTTATATTTGCCTCATTAATTATTTTCTTTGCATCATCATTGTGAATTCCATACTGAAGCCAAAAAACTTTAACTTTTTTTTTAATCGCTTCTTTTGCAATATTTAGCGCCTCTTTAGATGGTCTAAAGACATCAAGAATATCGATTTCCTCCTCAATATCATCTAAACTTCCTAAGACTGTTTCACCATTAATAGTTTCACCAATTGCAAAAGGATTAATCGGATAAACTTTATAACCAAAATCTTGCATATATTTCATAACAACATTTGCAGGTTTTCTTTTTAAATTATTTTTGTCTTCTCCTTTTTTCTCTGAGCTTACTCCAATCATCGCAATAGTTTTTGAATTTTTCAGAACTTCTTTAATTTGTGTTTCGTTCATTTTTTTATTTATTTTTCCACTTAGGTTGTCTTTTTTCTAAGAATGCAGAAATTCCCTCTTGTGCATCTTGTGCCATCATATTTAATGTCATCATTTTACTAGTAAATTGATAAGCCTTTTTTAAAGGCATCTCTAGTTGTTTATAAAAAGCTTTTTTTCCAATTCTAATCGTTAAATTAGATTTCGAAGCAATTACATTCGCTAATTTTAATACTTCTTTATTTAATTTTTTTTTTGGAAAATAATCATTTATTAATCCAATATCTTTTGCAAGTTTTGCTTTTATTGGTTCTCCTGTTAACAACATCTTCATCATATGTTTCCTATTAACCTTTCTGCTCACGGCCACCATTGGAGTGCTGCAAAACAAACCAATGTTAACTCCAGGTGTTGCAAATACAGCTGAATTTGAACTGTATGCAAGATCACAGCTTGCAACCAATTGACAACCAGCAGCATAAGAGGCCCCATGTACCTTTGCTATCACTGGTTTGTTGCCTTCAACTATTTGTAACATTAATTTTGAACACAAATTAAAAAGCCTTTGATGATTGGATCTATTCTTATGACCCCTTACTTCTTTTAAGTTGTGACCTGCACTAAAACCATTTCCTGAACCTTCAAGAATAATTACTTTTGTATTTTTATCCTTATCTAACTTTTTAAATACTTTAATTAAATCTCCCAAGGTCCTATATGAAAGAGAATTATAAGTTTTGGGGTCATTAATAATTACGCTTTTAATACCATTGTTTAAATTTTTGATTATAACATTCATTATTTAAAACTACTTAAGTTCTCCATCTTCTCTCATTTTTGCTCTAATTTTAGTTGCAGAGATTTTTTGTATCTCCTCTGAAAGTTCAATCTCTTCAATCTTGTAACCTACTCCTCTGCCATAACAAATATTTGTTATGTTTGGGACAAGCATTATTTTAAATCTTCCTTCAAACTCTGGATTAAGTCTTTCTTCAATTTTTTTTTTAACTGTTTCAAAATCAAACGGATTATCATCTACTCCTTGAACATCTCTGATTTGGATACAAACTTGACCAGTTTTTCTAATAATCTCTTTAAACAAAGTATAATGTCCATCATGAAAAGGTTGCCACCTTCCTAACATTTGTGCTGTAGGCTTTTTGTTATCCCACTGATAAGTCATTTTTTTATCTCCTCTACTATTTTAGGTGCCCATTTTTTTGCATCTTGAGTTGTGACATGAAAATCAAAATTTTTTGGTTTTACAAACATTTGATTTGTATCTTCAAATCTGCCTTTTTGAATTGTATCTACCCACACTCTAAAGTCTGCTGGAAACAAACTTCTAGCTTCAGGTGTTGGTGCTACAAAATCGGCTATTACGAAATTACCCTCTGACTTAAGTTTTAATGCAAATTCAGCCATTCTTTTTGCTTGTCTAACTCTTCCCTCTTCAGAAAAATCCCAATCATCAGCAGCTTTTCTAACTTCATCAGCATTGAGTCTTTTTGCATTTAATAAAGGAGCCATCTCATCAGCAAGAGTTGTTTTGCCTGCTCCCGGCAGACCCATGACTAATATAATTTTCATTTAATTTTTTTTTGATTATTAAATATCTTCTAACGGATGATGGGACATCAATTCAAGTCCATTTTCTCCAACTAAATATTGCTGTTCAAGTTTTACACCCTCTTTGCCTCCAACTTTACCTATGTAACTTTCAACAGTAATGGTCATATTTTTAAGAAATCTACCACTTATATCTCCCCCATCTGTTGGATATCTAATTGAAGGCCATTCATCACACAAACCTATTCCATGAACCATAACTGAATATCTATTGCCGTAATATTCTTCAGGTAATTTCCATGATTTTTCTGAAAACTCTCTAAAAGATACATCCGCTTTGATAAGATTAGAATTATGATTAATTTGTTCTAAAGACATTGAATAAAGTGCTTTTTGATTCTTATTAAAATCGTTTCCACATACAAATGTTCTGGATATATCTGCGCAATATCCATAAGGACCAACCATATCTGTGTCAAAAGAAACAATCTCTCCTTGTTGAATTATCTTATTACTACTTTCTTGCATCCAAGGATTTGTTCTTTCACCTGATGATAAAATTCTACACTCAATCCATTCGCCACCATTTTCTATATTCGTTTTATGAAGTATTGACCATAACTCGTCCTCGGTCATACCTGCTTTAAGCTCTTCTCTCATTTTTCTTACACCTATTTCTGCAACTTCTATTGCAGCCCTCATGCATTTTAATTCCTCTGATGATTTTATAACTCTTGCTTGCTCCAATATAGATTTTGCATCTACTACTTCTATACCACATTTATTTAGTTCAGTAACTGCTGGACCATTTAAAACATCGATTGCAATTTTTTTGGATTTAAAAAACTTATTTGAAAGATCTTTAATCTCTGTAATCCATTTTCTTAACTGTAAACTAGCCTGATCTCCATGAGAGAAATAATCCCAAGTAATTGCTGGTCTAATTTCATTAATTAAATTTAAATGTTCAGATAATTTTTCGCAATTAAAATATTCATAGAGAATTGTTGGTCCATCCACTGGAATAAAACAGTATCTAGAAAGATTGTGCATATTGAACACACTCATATTTACAGTGTCTAATGCATAACGTACATTGACTGGGTCAAATAAAATACACGCTTCTAAATTTTTTTTTTCTAATTCTTTTTTTACTCTTTCTAAACGATAAGATCTTAATTTATCAAAGTCAATTTCATCTTCTCTAATTCTTTTTTTAGAGAGAAAGTTTGTAAAAGTTTTATATTCTGGATTTATTTTTCTACTAAATTTCATTAAACTATATTTGTTACGACCCATTTATGGAAATGATGTGTAGGGTTATCCATTACAGGAGAAAAATTTCCTCCGTTATAAACACTTGAATTTCTACCTATTTGCATTCCTTGTATAATATCAACATCCTCTTTTTGTATATCTTCCCAAAGTTTAAAATTTTGTTTTCTCAAAGATTTATATTTTTTTGAATTTGCCGCATCACCACCTACGTAATATATTTCCATATGCTCCAAAGTTAAATCGTTACTTTTTGGCTCTAACCAATATGCATAAAAATGATCTTTATGAATACCAAGCATAACATTTGGGAATAATGCAACGTATTCTGCTATATTTTGCTTATTTTTGGGCCATTTTGGAAAACATGGAAATTTCTCTTTTCCTTTTAGTCTTGGATTATAAACAACAGTTCCTTGGCCTGCAAAACGATTTGGCAACCCTTGTATGTGGTAATGATCCTCAATTTTAGAATAAGAATTTAAACCAGGGTGAACCCATGGGAGATGATAACTTTCACAATAATTTTCAATTGCAAACTTCCAATTACACTTTGCCTCTAATTTAAAATAACCATAATCATTTGAATGTTTGATCATATCTCTATCAGAATTTTTCCAAAATTTACTCCATCTATCACTTAAAGGTTTTATGTATTTATCAAAAGGCATTTCATTACCGCTAATATTAACCATAATTAAATCTAACCAAATATAAGATCTTATTTCTTTTAGATTACTCTTTGATTTATTAAATTTTGGATGAGCGTGTTTATTCATACCACCAATGTGGGGTGTTGATATAAGCTCCCCATCAAAATTATATGACCATGAATGATAAGGGCACCTAATAACATTTCTAATTTTTCCTTCTTTATGAACAAGTTTTACTCCTCTATGACTACAGATATTATGAAAAACTTTTATTTTATTTTGTTTATTTCTAACTATTAATAAGGGTAAATCTAACAAATCATAAGGTTTGGCGTCACCTATGTTTGGAAGTGAACTTGCAACACCAATCACAACCCATTTATCTTCAAAAAGTTTTTTTCTCTCTATTAAGGTATAGTCTTTATTTGTATAACACTCATTAGGCAAACCATGAGCTTTTGAAATAGGTTTAGTTACAACATCTAATTTTTTTTTGTCTATAATATTGTATAATTCAGACATAATTAAATGACTTCATAAAGCCCTAACCATGCATTAACATCTTTGCTTGCAATATAATTAGATTTAAAGAACTCGATCTCACGCCATTTGTTATTATTGTTTAATTCATTTATTTTTTTATCAAATCCATATTCTTCATGAATACCCTCGTTTATTGTAAAGCAAATGTATCCTCCTGGTTTTGTAATTCTTATAAATTCATCCAGTGCAGGTGGTTTTACATGACCAAAAGTAAAAGTGCCAACGCAAAGAACTGCATCGTATGTATTATCTTCCTCTTCTATTTTTTTGTTTAAGTCTACTTGATCTAATTTTTTATACAGATTAGCTGGGACTAAATCTAATAATTTTCTTGAAAGGTCTGCACCGTAAAAATTTGTAAAACCATATTTTTTAAGTTCAACACCAACCAACCCTGTACCACAACCTGCATCATAAATTTTAGCATCTTTATTTTTTTCGTACTTAATAAAAACTTCAGAGGTTTCTTTAGGTCCAGTATAATTCCAATCAACCATATCTTGATCGTATTTATTATCCTTTCCCCACTCATCATAGTATTCCATGACTTCATCTGTTTTTGTTAATTTATAAATTGGTACTTTGTTACCAACGTCTTTTTGTGCCATTAGCTTCTCATTTTCTGTCCACTTGGATCATAAAGAGGTTCTTTAATTACCGAACAATTAAATAAATCTCCATTTATCTCAATTTGGATTTTATTTTCTGATTTAATTTTATTCTGATCAATAAAAGTAAAAGCAACACTTTTATTTACGAAATGTGCAAACCCACCTGATGTTACATAGCCTATACTTTGATCTCCATTCATTACAGCTTCATTATTTGTTACATCAATATCATTTGTTTCAACAATTAATGGAGTAAGTTTGCTAGAACTATTTTCTGATTTGGCTTTTTCTTTTCCAATAAAATCTTTATCCCAATTTATAAACATGTCCAAACCTGTTTGTTTTGCTGTAAAATCGGGCCTATAATCTAAAGTCCATGCCCCCCAATTTTTTTCCAATCTCATTGACATTAGGGCTCTTCCTCCAAAGGGTTTAATATTAAACTCTCTTCCTGCATCCATTAACTCTTCATAAAGTTTTATTTGATAGTGTGGCGCAACATAAATTTCGTAACCAAGTTCACCTGTAAATGAAATTCGGTTTATTATTGCAGGTACGCCACCAACAAACATTCTTCGAGAGTCTCTGAATTTGAATTTTTCATTGGAGACATCGTCTCTTACTATTTTTTCCAACACTTTTCTCGAATTTGGACCAGCTATAGATATGCCGTGAAATTCATCAGATCTATTTTTGTAATTAACATCAAATTTATCCAAGTGACTTTCAAACCAACGTCTATGCATTTCTTGCGCTGCACCAGATCCAAAAACCATAAATTCATTTTCATCAAAACAGGCAACTGTTAGGTCTCCACACAATTTTCCTCTATAAGACAACATTGGAGACAAGGATATTCTCCCAGGTTTTGGAAGTTTACCTGCCATTACGTGATCTAAAAATTTTCTTGCATCAGTTCCTTTAAATTCATGTTTTGAAAAATTAGCTACTTCTATTAAGCCTACATTCTCCCTTACATTAATAACTTCTCTCGAAACATAATCATGTGACCTAGATCTTTTTATAGTTGGTTCCTCATGTGCATCTTCTTTATTATTTGCAAACCACAAAACATTTTCTAAACCAAAACTATCTCCCATAACTGCACCCTGATTTACAAATCTATCATAGAGAGCTGTCGTTTTTTGTTTTCTACCTTTAGGCAAGGTTTCATTTGGAAATGTCATTATGAATCTTCTCTCATAATTTTCAGATGATTTTATTGTTCCATATTGTGGTGAAGCGTAATCTCCAAATCTTGCAACATCCATTGCCCAAACATCTATCGATGGTTCTCCATCAATTATCCATTCAGCAATACATTTTCCAACTCCTCCTCCTTGACAAAATCCAGCCATAATACCTACAGCTACCCAGTAATTTTTCATACCTGGCACAGGACCAATTAATGGAGATCCATCTGGTCCAAAAGTAAATGGTCCATTAACAATATTTTTTATTCCTGCTTTCTCTAATGCAGGCATTCTTTCAAAACCTATTGCCAATCTATCTTCAATGTTATCTAACTTTGGTTCTAATAACTCATGGCCAAAATTCATTGGCGTTCCTTCAACTTTCCAAGGAGTTGATTTGGGTTCATATGTTCCAAGAAGCATTCCTTTTGCTTCTTGTCTAAAATAAATATTTCCTTCAAAGTCAGTACCTATTGGTAGTCTTTGATCACCCATTGCCTCTATTTCTGGAATTGTCTCAGTAATCAAATAATGATGTTCCATTGGCTGAACTGGTAGATTTATTCCAGCAAGTTGACCCACTTCTCTTGCCCATAATCCTCCGGCGTTGATTACTATTTCAGCATTGATATTGCCCTTCTCGGTAATTACATCCCAAGTCCCATCTTCTTTTTGTTTTGTATCTTTAACCACAGTGTGAGTGAAATATTTTCCACCATGAACTTTTGCTGCTTTTGCAAAAGCGTAAGTTACTCCCGATGGATCAACTTCTCCATCAATTGGATCCCACAATGCTAAAAGATATCTAGAAGGGTCAATTAATGGGTGTTTTTTTTTAACTTCCTCAAGAGATATAAATTCCTGATCTAAGCCCATATATCTTGCTTTCGATCTCTCTCTTTTTAAATAATCGGCCCAAACTTCATTTGATGCTAGATAAAATCCTCCACTAGGTTTGAAACCTACTGAATGACCAGATTCCTTCTCAATATCTTTATAAAGCCCAATTGTATAAGCCATCATTCTTGAAATGTTTGGATCTGAGGAAATTACGTGCACATTTCCTGCTGCATGCCAGGAAGAGCCAGATGTAAGCTCATTTCTTTCAAGAAGAATGCAATCCTTAAGACCAAATTTTGATAAATGATAAAGAATTGAGCAGCCAACAACACCACCACCAATGATAACTACTTTTGCATGATTTTGCATTTTAGTATTTTATTTCTTTATTTACATCCTTCAATGACTTGTCTGTCCCATGGTGAAAGTGCTTACTCATATCTGGCATGTATTTCATCGCTATTGGTTTTTTACCAACAGCAACAGCCATTTCTCTCACATGATGAGCTTCAGCACCACAACAGATACCTATTAAATTAATTTTTTCTTTTAGACATTCTTTTGCAAATTCAGCCATTTCAAATCTGTTACAAAATAAATTGTCTAAAGCTACAGGAAAAGCATTTCCTCCCGGAATGCAATCACATCCATGGTCTGTTTGATTTAAAAATCCTGGTTCTTCCTCTGTTGTCCTATAAGGAACGGGTAACCCTGCAACATGGCATGAAACTTTTTTTCTAACTTGTTTTAAAAGTTTCATTGTCATTTTTGGACCTCTGTAACAATTTAAACCTACAACATCTGCTCCGAGATCCTCGACTATTTTACATGCGTCTTCAGCGGTATGACCATCTCTTGTCAAATCACCACGAGGTATTGCATAATTGGCAACTGCAATCAAACCTTCATCCTTAATTGCTTTTAAAGCTATTTTCATTTCATCTACCCAATTGATTGTTTCTGCAACTACAAAGTCAACTCCTGCTTCTTTTGCCCAAAGCACCTGTTCTTCGTACATTCTTTGACATTCTTTAAAAGAATTCTTATCTTTTGGATCAAAAATATTTGTATTAGCTACATCACCACAAACCATTAAGTCTAAATCTTTAAATTCATTTGCAGCATCCTTTGCTATTTGAAGAGCATTTTTTTGCATTGGTTCAAGTAAATGTTCTTTTCCTATAATTCTAAGTTTTTCTCTATGTCCATAATAAGTGAATGCTTGAACAACATCTGAGCCAGCTCTAATAAATTCTCTATGCAATTGTGTAACTACATCTGGATGTTCTAGCACCACCTCAGGAACAAAAGGTCCGGCAGAAAGGTATCCTCTTCTTTCCATTGCAAATAAATATCCTTCTGCAAAGATAACTGGACCAGCGTCTAATCTTGATATTAAATCTTTTTTCATTTTCCTCCCTTAGTTTTATTTTTTTTAAATTTGAGGAAAAAATTTAATAACTGTCTCTTATAATTGATTGTTGAAAAACAGTTTTGCAATTTAAATTGAAATAAAATCCTAAAAAAAAATTTTTACTGATTAATTTCATTACCAATAATATTATTTAAAAAAAATAGTGTGATAAAGACATTTTTACTGCAACTTTTAGTTGAAAGAAGTTTGCAATTTGATTGGGTATATGTTCTCTTTAAGGATAATTAATTAATTAGGAGAGTATAATGAATATTAAAAAAGTAATTCTCACAATCGCTGTTATTTTCGGACTGTCAAGTTTTGGAAATGTTGCAAATGCGAAATGTGGGGACATAACTATCGCTAATATGAACTGGGCTTCTGCAAACTTTATGGCTGAAGTTGATAAAATCATATTAGAAGAGGGATATGGATGCAGTGTGGAATTGGTGCCGGGTGCAACTATGCCAACTTTTACATCTATGCAAGAAAAAGGTGAGCCAGATGTTGCTCCAGAATTTTGGGCAAATGCTGCAATCGTTGCTTTAAATAAAGCAGTAGACGAAGGTAAAATGCATACGCTTAATAAAGCACCAATTACTGGTTTAGGTGAAGGTTGGTGGGTATTACCTGCAACTTTAGAAAAGCATCCAGAACTAACAACTGCTGATGCAATTTTAAAAAGACCAGACTTATTTCCACATCCAGAAGATCCATCAAAAGGTGGTTTTCATATCTGCCCTCCAGGTTGGAACTGTGAATTAAGTAACAGAAACCACTTTAGAGCATGGGGTATGGAAGAAAAAGGTTGGGCTATTGTTGAAACAGGTTCTGCTGCAGGACTTGACGGATCAATAGCAAAAGCTGCTGAAAGAGGTGAGAACTGGTTTGGATACTATTGGTCTCCAACAGCTTTAATTGGTAAATATAACATGCAAGCTGTAGACATGGGAGCATGGGGTGGAAAAGATAACTGGGACAAATGTATAGTTTTACCAGAGCAAGAATGTGCTGACCCTAAAAAAACTTCATGGGTAAAATCTGAGGTATTTACAATTACGACTGATAATTTCAAAAAAACAGCTGGTAAAGATGGTATGAAATATCTTGAGAACAGAACTTACCCTGGTCCGGTTATGAATGGAATGTTAGTTTGGATGGGTGAAAACCAAGCAGAAGGTGCTGATGCTGCAATTGAATTCTTAAAAACACAAGAAGATGTGTGGACTAAGTGGGTTTCAAGTTCAGCTGCTAAAAAAATAAAAAAAGCACTTTAATTCAATAAAATTTTGAACCCGTTGAAAAACGGGTTCAAATCCAATAAAATATTATAATGGATTTCTTTAGCAAAATTCCGGTAATGGATAGAACCGCATTGCGAGAGTTAAAGAAAGGTATAGATTTAAGTTTTAAAGATTTTTCAAGAGCATATGGAGACGGCATAGAATCTTTTTTTGATCCATTACTTTATTTTTTAATTTGGTTAGAAAAATTATTAGTAAATAGTCCATGGCCAATAGTAATTGGAGTTTTTGGATTATTGGCATGGGTCGGTTCAAGAAGCATTAAGCTTGTAATTGGAACAGTCGTTTGTTTTATTGTAATTGGCTATTTTGGCATGTGGAAGAATTGCATGGCGACAGTGGCCATAATATCAGTATCTACACTTGTATGTATTGTTGTTGGAATTCCAATAGGAGTTCTTATGTCTAAGTCAAGTAGAGCTGAGAAAGCTATATTACCAGTTCTAGATATGATGCAAACGATACCGAGTTTTGTATATTTAATTCCCATAATAATGTTACTTGGAATTGGTAAAGTGCCTGGTCTATTAGCTGTATGTATTTATGCTCTACCCCCAATTGTAAGATTAACCAATCTTGGTATCAGAGAGGTTGATAAAGAAACTCTAGAAGCTAGTGAGGCATTTGGTGCAACTCCATTACAGAAATTGAAATCTGTTCAGATACCCCTATCACTTCCAACAATTTTCGCAGGTGTAAACCAAACGATCATGATGGCTTTGGCTATGGTTGTGATAGCATCAATGATTGGGGTTAAAGGCCTAGGGGTCCCTATTTTACAGGCTATTTCAAACCAGTATTTGGCTCTTGGAATGATGAATGGTTTAGCAATTGTTGCCCTAGCAATTATTTTCGATAGAGTTACACAGCAGTACGGGAAGCGGATCCAAAAACACAGAGGTCAAAAAAAATAATAAGCCCAGTTTGGATATCGATTTTTCTAGACTCATATTTCAAAATAAATAAAGATCCAAAAAATAATGAAATTTTCTTTAGAAATTGGACCACAATCGACTCTTGAAAACTTGCCGCCAGTTAAAGATGTTTACATAACTATGTTGCCAGGAGGTGACTATAAAGAAACTGCTGCAAAGTCAGGAGAGTTAGTTGAAAAAGGTTTTAATCCTGTTCCACATTTTCCAGCAAGATCAATCAATGATGATAATGAATTAAAAGATTATGTAAAAAGATGCAAGGATTTAGGAGTTAAACAAGCTTTAGTGATCGGTGGAGGTAGAGAGCCAATAGGAAAATTTGATAGCTCATATCAAATGCTAGAAACAGGATTTTTTGATGGAATTAAAATAGGAATAGCGGGACATCCTGAGGGTAGTCCTGATATATCCGATACAGATTTAGAAAAAGCAATGATAGATAAGAAGCCTTATGCTGATTATATAGTGACGCAATGGTTATTAGACAGTCAGCCTATTATTGATTTCATTTCTAAACAAACAGTACCAGTGCATGTAGGAATTACTGGGCCAATGAAAATATCTAGCTTGATAAAATTTGCTAATATTGTAGGGGCAAAAAATTCCATAAACTTTCTTAAATCTAATTTTAGTAAGGCGTTAGATTTATTAAAACCTAAAGACCCTAATGATTTAATTGGGAAAGTTAAATCGCATACTGATTATTTTCACATTTATACATTCGGCGGCTTGAAGGAAACAAACAAGTGGTTGAAGGAGAATAACTATGTCTAAGGAGTTTGACTATAGTAAAGTAAGACACGTAACATCAGTAGATCAGTCTGATAGAAACGTACCTTACAATTTAAGACAAAGCGGTCCAACAAAAGTTGAAATGCTAATTTCAACAAGGGTAAGAAAATCACCATACTGGCATTTATCAATGAAAGCTGGATGTTGGAGAGCAACAGTTTACAATCGTATTTATCATCCAAGAGGATATGTAAAACCTGAGGACGGTGGAGCGATGGTTGAGTACGATGCAATTGTTAATCACGTTACAATGTGGAACGTTGCAGTTGAAAGACAAATAAGGGTAAAGGGTCCTGATGCGGAAAAATTTGTGGACTATGTAATCACTAGAGATGCAACTAAAATTTCACCTATGAGAGCAAGGTATGTAATTCTTTGTAATGCATATGGTGGAGTATTAAATGATCCAATTCTTCTTAGAATTTCTAAAGATGAGTTTTGGTTTAGTTTGTCTGATAGTGATATTGGTCTTTATCTTCAAGGTGTAAATGCAGATGAAAGATTTAATGTAAACATTGATGAAATTGATGTGAGCCCTGTTCAAATACAAGGTCCTAAATCAAAAGCATTAATGAAAGATTTATGTGGTGATCATGTAGATTTTGACAACATGCCTTTCTATGGTCTTGCAGAGGCTAAAGTTGGAGGAAGAAGTGTGGTAATTTCACAATCTGGTTTTTCAGGTGAAGCTGGTTTTGAAATATATTTAAGAGAATCTACTTTATATGCTGAAGATATGTGGAATGCTGTTCTAGAAGCAGGTAAAAAACATAACTTGATGGTTATTGCTCCAGCACACCATAGAAGAATTCAAGCAGGAATTCTTTCTTGGGGTCAGGATATGGATAACCAACATAATCCATTTCAGTGTAACTTGGGTTATCAGGTTTCGTTATCAGGAAAAGGCGAGTGGGATAAAAAAGGAGATTATGTGGGTAAAAAAGCTTTGGAGAAAATGAAAGCTGATCTTAAAGCAGGTCATAAACCCTATAAACTTCAATTGGTTGGTCTTGAACTTGGAGGAAAACCAATTGAAGAATATGCTCCAGATTTTTGGTTAATTTCAGGTGAAAACGGTGGAGAGCCAGTAGGTTTTATAACTTCTCCTTGGTATCACCCAGAAAAGAAACAAAATATTGCAATGGGCTATGTGCCATTTGATGGAACTTTGAACGCAAATGGCTTCCCTAAAGGTAAAGCTGGCTCAAAATACAAAGTGCATTTGCCTGAAAAATACTCTGATACTCCAGGGCAACCAGTCGATGCAGTTGTAGTAGATATTCCATTTACAGAGTCTTACAACGCAAATACAAGAGAAGTTGTAAAAGGATAAAATTTATTTTAGGGGGGTAAAATTTCCCCCCCTAAATTATGACCAAAACTTTCTTAATTGTTGTTTGCATATTTATAGCCATTGGATTAATACTTTTTCCATTAATAGTTTCTTATAAAGCACAAAAAAAAGACCAAAAAAAATAATGTTTGCACAATTTTTAGATATAGTTTTCAGATCATTAAAATTAGATAGAAATTTATATAAAGATCAAAGATACTTTGGTGAAGCTGCAATTTATTTTGCAGGTTTAATTATGATTTTAGATGGTGTTGCTGGAGCTTTTGCAGCAAATACTATTGTTAAAACTTCAATTGGTATTTCAGGTCTTACTGCTATTTTAACTTGGTTAGTATGGTCGATATTCATTTACGTTATAGGAGTTAAAATTTTTTCAGATAAAGAGAGCAAAATACCTTTTAAGAAAGTTTTAATTGCTGTCGGATATGCTCATGCACCAGGTTTACTTAGATTTTTTGCAGTCACACCTGATCTTGTTATTTCAATTATATTTTTAACCCAGTTTTGGATTTTTGCTTCTCTAATAATATCAACAAAACAAATATTAAATATCAAATCTAGTTTTAAAGCTTTTGGAATTATATTTTTGTCTTTTTTGATTATTGCTTTCTTGTCTGTTTCGTTCGTAATGAGTAGAATGAACGCTCTTCCGATAAGCAATATAAGCTAAATTGGAAAAATAGTCTTTGAAGTTCTACAAGATTTACAGAGTTTAAATCCTGTTAATATCAAATTTTGAGAAACGCTTTCATCTTCTTTTTTACACTCGTCACATTTATTATTGAAGTCTCTTAAGTCTTCCTCTTTAATGTTTTCAAAAGGATCTTTCTTAGTCATTATCTGTTAAACCTGCTCCTGCTGCAGATTGCTTTAGTTCGTCCGTTTCTTCAACGAAAGTATCTTCTGACAATTTATAAAGTTCAGACCATTCTTCTTCACTGAATAAATTATTATTTTCCATAAACTTTAGTTCAGTTTTTTCACCTTTCTCGACAATGTCACCACTTAAATAATTCGAGTAAACTGCTTGATTGAAGTTGAATAGAAATTCTTTGTTATCTATTTTCAAAAATATTCTTTTACCTATAATTTCAGATGTGCGGCTTACAAATGGAATAAATAGTAAAGGAAAACCAAGGTTGTTAATTTGAATATTATTTGCATCTTTTAAGTGGATTGATTGGTCAAAAAAATTTAATCCCATTGTAATTGGGCAATATAAACTTTTTGAATTATTAATAGTTGAAATAGTAGAAATTTTTTCAAAGTCTTGATTTCTTAAAACTTTGAAATATTGATTAATATTTTTAAATCCAGGAAGTCCAAACATTTCTAGCAAACGAATATTTTTTCCAACTTCCTCCGCTACACCCCAAGAAAATCCTATTCCTCGCGTAGCTCTTTTAACTGCTGTTTCTATTTCGCTAAAACTTCTCATGAATTTAATGAGTTATATACCCAGTGACTATCAAATGATTTCAATTCATTTGGTAATGGCGCACCTTGGAACATACAAATTCTGAGCCATTTATCTGAGCGTGGGTCGAACTTTAGTGCTCCAAAGAAAGATAATTTTAGTCTTAACATATCAATAGGCATCAAATTTGAACCTATGGTGTTATCTTGAATTTCTGCGTAAGGATATTTTTCAGTAATAAATGCCCTTCTGACTACATGACGATATTCATTATGATCCATTAAAAATTTGCCAATAGTTAAACTATTTTTCGATATAAATAAGATTTCATATAATTTTTTTATATCCCTTGCTATAGCAAGCGGTTGTTCTAAATCTGATCCATGATCTTTATATCTATCAGCTAATCTAGGCTCCTCTTTATTTTTAGAAATAAACCAAAAATTTTGATTATTCTCATTTTTTGAAAAATCAATTTTTAGAATATTTGGGTAATTTTTTTCAATAATACTCCTTAATTCTTCAACAGTTCTGTATATTGGGATATTAAAACTTAACTCTTCATCAGCACTCATGTTTTTTAATAGTGGATTAACAATATTGTCATAGGGTTCCATCATCATAGATACAATATATTCAATACATTCATCATTTAAATTATCCTCAATCCATGTGTAAATTTCATTAAACAAGAAAGGTTTATTTTCTAATGAACCCTTATTTAAAAAATCTATAAATTTTTCTAGGTCATTTAATAGACTTTTAATTTTATTATTTTGATATTCACTTTCTGTGTGCCAACTAGTTACATTTTTAAGAGATTTAATTAAACAATCTTTAAAAATATTAAAATCTTTATTTGAAACCTTTTCTATTTGTCTTATTTTTTTTAAAGCAGTTTCTCTTGCAAAGATCCAATTATTCAAAAGTTCTGGGTGATTTACAATAAATGGAGCCATACCTAACCCCGTTGAATTACCTATGCCTAGATTTCTGCAAATATTTGGGTCTAATTGAACTGCTAAGCCTGGATTTTTATTTTTTGCAATATGATTAACTTGATCAAAAGTAAATTGCCTTACTAAATAAACTAGCATCATTTCCAATCTAAATGGACCTAAAATTTCATCACGGTTTTTTATTCTAAATCTGTCTGCTAAACCAAATTTTCCTGATCCATAAACTGCAGTGGTTCTATATAAATAACCAACTTTAGATAAATTATTCACATCAGGTTGTTGACCATTTGACAAACAATCTACAACATAGTTAAAAAGTCTTAATGATTTATTAGCCCTTGAAAGTGTTAATTCTTTGTAAGACAATCTTCCAACTTCCTGTTTTGGAACTTCATTAGCTAATCGATCTATATCCTGATCTGTAGGTATACCATCGTACAATGTAAATGCAGCATCCCACTTTGTGGCAATTACCCTATCTGATCTTTCCTCATCTTTAATTTCATTTGCAAAACAAATTAAGGAGTAAGTTCTATTATTTTTTGAAAAAGAATATACTGCTCTTCCATATCCGTTTTGGTTTAGGTTAAATAAATCTCTTCTATATTCCCAATCTTTAAATTCATTTAAAAAAGATCGTAAGAATGAAAGTTTTGATTGATGAAATGATCCAAGTTTGGATAATTTCATTAACATTTTTGGGTCTCTTAAACTTACTTCCATTAATTAATATTTTTATAAAAATTGAACCAATTATTTCCTAATATATTTTTAATTTCTTCGTCATTAAATCCAATTTTATTTAAACCTTTTTCAATATTATTAAAACCTCTAGCATCTATAAACCAATCTGGTTGATCTGGGAAACCAGGTTTATCTTTGCTCCCTTCTCCAAAATTTTTTGCCTTAGCCCAAGTTCCATTTCTCATCCATTCGACTATGCTGTCTGGCTGATTTAGACATAAATCAGATCCTATGCCTACATTCTTTGATCCCATTATATCAACTGTTCTAGCCACCATCTCACAAAAGCTATCGAGTTTACAATTAGTACTATCTTTTAAATGATGCGCATACAAAGATAGTCCAAGAATACCCCCGCTTTCTGCTAGTTTCTTCAAAACTGTATTAGATTTATTTCTTTTTGCTTCATGCCAAAAAGAAGGGTTAGCATGTGTTATCGCTATTGGTTTTTCACTTAAATCAATTGCATCAAGTGTACTTTGCTCAGCAGAATGTGACATATCAATAACTATTCCTACTCTATTCATTTCTTTGATTACTTCCCTTCCAAAGTTTGTAACCCCACTATCATTTTTTTCGTAACAACCAGTGGCCAGCAATGATTGGTTATTGTATGTAAGTTGCATAAATCTACATCCCAATTGATGAACTTTTTCAACTAAATTAATGTCATCTTCTATTGGTGAGCAATTTTGAAAACCAAAAAATACTGCTGTTTTATTTTCTTTTTGAGCTTTAGTTATATCTTCATATGACTTTCCTAAAAATATTAAGTCATTATTTTTATTAAATAACTCATCCCATTCTTTAACTCGATTTAAAAATTCGTCGTAGTCTTCATGGTAAACTACTGTAACGTGAATAGCATCTAATCCTGCCTCTCTATTAATTTCAAATATTTCTCTAGACCAATTGCAGTATTGTAAATTGTCAATTCGATAATTCATATGAGTTGATTAAACTTATTACAGTATTTAAACGCTTGTTGATATGTAAATTGAAGACACACATAAATCTATTGAAATTTTGGGGTATTTTGTAATAAATGTAAAAAGTTAAGCAATATAATCTTAAAATGAAAAACAGAAAAAATAACCAGAAAGTTGCTATTGTTATGGGTAGTCAATCAGACTATTCGACAATGAAATTTTGTGAAAAAGTTCTAACAGTTTTAAAAATAAAATTTAAAACCAAAATTGTATCTGCTCATAGAACACCCGATAGAATGTATCAATTTGCAAGAATGGCAGAAAAAAATGGAATTTCTGTAATTGTTGCAGGAGCTGGTGGATCTGCTCATTTACCTGGAATGATAGCTGCGTTAACAAGCATACCAGTAATTGGAGTACCAATAGAAAGTAAAAAACTTAAAGGTTTGGATAGTTTGTTGTCAATTGCTCAAATGCCAAAAGGTATACCAGTAGGAACTGTAGCAATTGGTAAAGATGGTGCTATTAATGCTGGTCTATTTGCGGCTTCAATTCTTGCTAGCTCAAATATTCAAATAAAAAAAAATCTTAATAATTGGCGCACAAAACAATCAAAGTCTGTAATGAAAAAACCTAAATAAATGTCAGATATCACTTTAGGTATAATAGGTGGGGGTCAATTAGGATCCTTATTATCTGTAGCTGCAAATAAATTAAATATTGATACTGTAATCTTTAGTGATGATAAAAATTCTCCGGCAAAAAATTTTACAAAACATTTTATTTCTGGAAATTATGATGATGAAAAATTAATTAAAGAGTTTTTAAGTAAAGTAAATGTAATTACTTATGAGTTTGAAAATATTCCTTACAAAATATTAAAGAAATTAAATGAAATTAAACCAGTATTACCAAAACCAGAAGTAAATAAATTAATTCAAAATAGATACACTGAAAAAGATTTTCTTAACAAAAATAACATTAGAACTACAAGATATTCCCTTATAAAAGACGAAGATGATATTAAAATAAATGACGGGTTAATTCCTGGTTTATTAAAAACTTGCACTTTAGGTTATGATGGAAAAGGACAATTCAAAATTGATAAAAAAGAAAATATTAGTTCTGAAATTGATTTTACTAATGAATATATTCTAGAAAAATTTATTAAACTAAAAAAAGAGATTTCTGTAATTATCACACGATTTGGTCATCAAAGATATGAAATTTATGAACCAATTGAAAATTTACATGAAGATCAAATTTTAAAACATTCAAAAATTCCTGCTCAAATATCAGAGAAAATTAAAAATCAGGCAACCGATTGGGCGACTATAATTGCTGAAGAGCTCGATTATGTTGGAACGTTATGTGTTGAATATTTTATTGATAATAAAGACAATTTATATGCAAATGAAATAGCTCCAAGAGTTCATAACTCAGGTCATTTAACAATAAATTCTCATAATGTAAGTCAATTTGAAAATCATATTAGAGCTGTATGTGGACTAGAAAAAATAGAAACAAAAAAAATATACAATGCTAGAATGCTTAATCTAATTGGAAATGATATTAAGGATTTTAGGGTGAAAAGTTTCAAAGATAATGAATTTTTTTTTGATTACCAAAAAACTGAAATAAAAGAAAAAAGAAAGATGGGTCATTTCACAATTATTGAAAAAGAAAATTAAATTTTTTGGATTAAAGATAAACTGTTATTAGCAGGTTTATTGACATCTTTTGAAACTTCGTAAAAATTTAAAGTTGGTTTTTTACATTCATTTAAGATGTTTGAACCGGAAAGTTCCAAATTTAAATATCTGTTCACATCATTCTCGTTTAAAATAACAGGTTGTCTATGATGAATTTCACTAATATTGCTTGATGCTTGTTCTGTTATTAAACAGAATTGTTTATTTTCAAATATAGCTGCAAAATATATAAGTTTTTTGTCTACTCTTTGAAAATAAAAAGGAGTTTTAATTTTATCTTCCCTTTTCCATTCATAAAATCCATCCGCAATAGCAATACATCTTGAGACTTTTATTAATTTTTTAAAAGAGATTTTTTCATCAATTGTTTCAAGTCTTGCATTAGTTAATGGTTTAAAATCCTTCTTTTTAGACCAAGAAGGGATTATTCCCCATGTTAAATTCTCAAGTGTATTTCCATTAATATATTTTTTTATAACTGGAAGTTTTTGATAAGGATGAGCATTATAATTTTCATTATCCTCAACTTGAATTGCAGATTTAACTATTTTCTTTGTTTTTGAAACAGGGTTAGTAATAACATATCTCCCACACATAATAATTTGTTCTTGGCTTAATTTGTATTTAGATTATATGTTCATCGAAATAATGAAATCAATAGAAAATAACTTTGATGATCCAAAAGTAAATGAGCTTCTTAATAAGCATTTTATTGAATTAAGATCAGTATCTCCAGAAGGAAGTTCTCATGTATTAGACATTCCAGGTCTTAAAGATCCAACTATTAGATTTTGGAGTTTGTGGGAAGAGGAGGAGTTAATTGGATGTGGTGCATTAAAAACATTGGAACCTAATCATGGAGAATTTAAATCAATTAGAGTAGCTGACAAGTTTAGAAAGCAAAAAATAGGACAAAAAATTGTATCACACTTAATTGACCGTTCTAAACAGCTTGGATTTAAAAAATTAAGTGTAGAGACTGGGTCTGGAGAATTTTTTGCACCTGCGAGAAAATTATTTACGAGTTTTGGATTTGAAACTTGTAAACCCTTTGCTCATTACAAAGAAGATATAAATTCCTGTTACTATTCTTTAAATTTATAAATAAGTATTTTGAAAAAAGATTTAACATTACCGCATGTGCTTTATGTTGCAAAGTTTATATATCTAAAAATTTATGAAATAAAAAATAAAAATAAAGATTTAAGCAACATAGATGCTTTTGAAATGTTTATAGGTACAAAGGATTTTGATGAAATTAGTTCAGGTAAATTTCATGAAGATTGGTTTAATAGTTTAATTGATAATAACTACACTGATAAATCTACAGGTAAAAAAATTAATAGCGAGACAATGAAATTGCTTGAAATCCAAAAAAAATCAATGATTAGAGAATTACTTAAAATTCCTAAACTTTATTATGCTAAAAGTCATTTTCCTTTAGAACTTTCGCAGCGAGCTTTTAATCATCTTTGGCGTGTGTGTGAAAGTTACGAACTTTGGTGCAAAGAAACCAAACAAGATGATTTGATTTTATTAAATCTTTCCTCTTAATTAATTTTTTTTTTCTTATAAATCAGTTAAAATATATCTATGAGATCCAAGTTCTACGCATTTGTTGACAAAACACTTTTTGATCTAGGTAGACAATTTAAATGGAGTTATTTGCCTCCATTGATGATTTATATTGCTGCTGGAATATCAGGTTTAACAGGAATAGTTGGTACTTTTTTTGTTAAAGATTATTTAAATCTTTCTGCTGCTTTTTTAGCTGGTCTTGGTTTTTGGGTAGGTATCCCTTGGGCTCTTAAAATGCCACTTGGTCATTTAGTTGATTTAATTTGGAATAAGAAAAACTATATGGTTTTTGTTGGTGCTTCTCTTATCTCTCTTAGCTTATTAATTATGTACGGATTAATTATACACACTGAGTGGATGTCAACAATTTTAACTGTCGAGACTTGGTTTGTAATCAGCGTTTTATTGTCTCCAATTGGATACGTAGTTCAAGACGTAGTTGCAGATGCAATGACTGTTGAAGCTGTTCCACTGGTTGATGATAATGGGGAAAATTTTAGCAGGAATGAAATAAAATTAATGCATACAACTATGCAAACTCTAGGTAGATTTGCAATAATAGGTGGTACAGTTTTAGTGGCTTTAGCTAATGTAATTCTCTTTAAAGGTGTTGACGACTTAGAACAAACAGAAAAAATTTCTTTGTATGGCTCAATATATATTTATGCTCTTATTATACCAATCGTATCAGTAATGGGTATATTTTTGGCTTCATTTCTTAAAAGTCAAAAAAGAAAGAAATTAATTCAAAAAGGATTTTCAGGTTTAGAGTCAGAGATGTCAAAAGAAAAAACAGAAATAAATTGGTGGATATTAGGTGGAAGTTTAGTATTTGTTATTTTTACTCTAAGTGTTGGTTCATTTAGACTGCCATTTGCTCAAGAGATAGTCTTCTTAGGTTCTATGATAATCATTTTATTCTTAATGAATAAATTAATAAAAGAACTTCCAAAAGATTTAAGATTAACTGTGGTTGGAACAGCTATAATAATATTTATATTTCGTGCTATGCCTGGTCCCGGACCTGGATTATCATGGTTTGAGATAGATGTACTTGAATTTAATGAACAGTTTTTTTCAGTTTTATCACTAATAGCATCTGTTCTTACTTTGGTTGGTATAATTGTATTAAGGCCATTTATGGCAAATAATTCTATAGCCAAAATAATAATAATTTTATCAATTGCTGGTGCAGTATTATTTTTACCAAGTGTTGGAATGTATTACGGTTTTCATAACTGGACATCATCAATAACTAATGGTGTTGTTGATGCAAAATTTATAGCAATATTTAATACTGCGCTCGAATCGCCTTTGGGACAAGTTTCAATGATACCATTGCTAGCATGGATCGCCAAAAATGCGCCTGCTCATTTAAAAGCAACTTTCTTTGCAGTGTTTGCATCTTTTACAAACTTAGCACTATCTGCAAGTTCATTAGGAACAAAATATTTAAATGAAATATTCACGATCACCCGTGAAGTTAAAGATAAAGTTTCAAATGCTATTTTAACAATGGCAGATTATTCAGAACTAGGTTTATTGCTAATTACAGTGACACTCTTAACTTTACTAATTCCAATAATATTTGTTAATATTATACAAAAAACAAAATTTAAAACAAACGAATGATATTTAAACAATTTTTTGATAAGTTCTCATCAACTTATACGTATCTCATTAGTTCTGGAAAAGGTAGAGAGGCATTAATTATTGACCCAGTATTAGAGAATGTTGAAACATATATTAGCTATTTAAAAGAATTAGATCTCAAACTTGTAAAAGTGATAGATACACATATTCATGCGGATCATATTTCTGGCATGGCTGAATTAAGAGATAAAACAAATTGTGTAACTATAATGGGTGACAAAGCACCAGCTAATGTTGTTGCCATGAAAGTAGCTGACAATGAGAATATCAAGATTGAAAATATAAATATTAAAGCACTATTTACACCAGGTCACACGTCCGAAAGCTTTTGTTTTTTGATGAATGATAGGGTTTTTACTGGAGATACTTTATTAATTAAAGGTACAGGCAGAACAGATTTTCAAAATGGAGATGCAAGAGATGCCTATAATTCTATTTTCAATGTTCTATTAAAACTACCTGAGGACACAAAAGTATATCCTGCACATGATTATAAAGGAGAAACTGTAAGTACTATTGGTGAAGAAAAAAAACTAAATCCTCGTTTACAAGTCAAATCTGTTGACGAATATGTGAATATTATGAATAATTTAAATTTACCAAACCCAAAAATGATGGATATTGCAGTTCCTGGAAATCTCAGTTTAGGTATCAGTTTAGAAAAACAGAAATTAAGTAACGGTTTAGAAAAAAAAGATTTTTTAAAGAAGATAAAAGATCAAAACAGTTTGCTGATAGATTTAAGAGAAAAACAAGAAATCGAAAAAGATGGAAAAATTGAAGGAGGGCTTGAAATTCCTTTTACCGATATTAACGAATACATAAAAAATAATAAACAAGATCTTTCGAATAAAAATTTATTATTTTATTGTAGAGTTGGTCATAGATCGGCATTAGCTGTTCAAATTTCGAAAAATTATAATCTTGAAAATAGTCATCATTTAATTGGTGGGATGAAAAACTTAAATTAGTAAAATTTTAAACTGACTTAAAACCAAATTCTAAACAAGCATCAGTCAGTGAATGATGCAAAGACTCTCCAAAACTTCTTAAAGCTAGAACTCTAATAACCTGAGGATTATCAGATATAAAATCTAATGTTATGGTTATTGCGTGGAAAACTGAATTAGAACAGTCCCCCTTTCCTAATTCATTAATATTTAATGGGGATCCTTTTTTAATTACCTCTCTTGCAAGATTGCCTTCTACCTCAATTATAGTTCTTGAATGAGAAAGATCAGTAATTGCAAAATCTTTATCAGTAAAATCATTTTTAAAGATATCAAAAATATTTTTTTTATCTGATATAACTAGCCAATTATCTGGTCCCATCCACAATAGTCTTGTACTAGAGTTATGTTTTACTTTTAATGGATCAGGTAATCTTAAACCATCTAAGTTCATTTTTGAAACATCAATTGTAGAATTTTTATACTTAACAATTTGATAAATTATCAAATTTTTAACTTCTTTTAATTTAAGCAAATCATTCTCATTTTTATTTTCATAATCACCAAATGTTCCATGTTTATGAATATTTTGTAATGATGAAATGTATGTCATGATCGAACTCTTTTTCCTTCTGGGTCAACATAATGAGATGAAATTATTTCAACCTCTATTGAAGTATTTTTAAGAGGCGAAACTGCAAATAATTTTTTTCCAATCATATTCTTTCCATCATTTACGATTGCAAGAGAAAATGGATTATTATTTTCTACACTCCAACAAGATGATGAGACATGGCCTAGTTTAGGATTTGGAAGTTTTGCCTTTTCGTTTTCAACTAAATGGGATCCCTCTGGTATACTGGACTTTCTATCTGTTGGAACTAATCCAACTATTTTTTGCCTATTTTCTAATACGAATGCATCTTTACCTAAAGAATTTTTTCCAATGAAATCTTTTTTCTTTGAAACTAATCCATCTAATGAAACATCTTGTGGAATTGTTCTTCCATCTAATTCTGGGCCGGCAACGTGCCCCATTTCAATTCTTAAAGTTGATAGGGCTTCAGTTCCATATGGTTGATTGTTAAATTCTCGACCAATTTCCATCATTTTTTCCCACATAAACAAACCATAATTTGACTCAACATTAACCTCGTAAGCAAGCTCGCCTGAAAATGAAATTCTAAAAATTCTTGCTGGCACACCAAATAAATTACTTTCGATATAACCCATAAAAGGTAAAGCTTCATTAGAAACATCTAAATCTGGAAATAATTTTGATAACATGTCTCTTGATTTAGGACCAGCTATTGCTGCGCCTGCCCATTGTTCTGTTGTAGATACAACATTTACATTTAATTCTGGCCATACAATTTGAAGATAATATTCGAGATGAGATAATACATTTGCAGCTTGTGCTGTTGTCGTAGTCATATGATAATGATTTTCAGAAATCCTTGTTGTAGTACCATCGTCCATTATCATGCCATCTTCTCTCAACATCACTCCATATCTTGCCTTACCAACTGGGAGTTTTAACCAAGCATTTGTGTACACTCTATTTAAAAATTCAGCGGCATCTGGGCCTTTAATATCTATTTTACCAAGTGTAGTTACATCACATATTCCAACATTCTCTCTTACATTTTTTGCTTCACGCTTTGAAGCCTCTAACAAAGTTTCATTTCCTTTTTTGTAATATCTAGGTCTTTTCCATGCACCTGCATCAACAAACACTGCATTATTTTTTTCATGCCACTCGTGCATTGGTGTTTTTCTGGTTGGCATAAATTCCATACCCACTTCTCTTCCAACAATTGTACCAATAGTAATTGGAGTAAATGGTGGTCTAAAAGTTGTGTGCCCTACTTCAGGTACAATTTTATTTTCAATATTAGAGACCATTTGAAGACCATTAAGATTACTTGTTCTTCCTTGATCAGTGGCCATGCCTAATGTTGTATACCTTTTTACGTGCTCGATGGATCTATAACCTTCTCTTAAAGCTATCTCTATATCAGAAACTGCAACATCATTTTGAAAATCTACAAATCTTTTTGGATTTTCATTTTTAGGAAGTGGCATACACCAAAATTTATCATGCACACTGTATTTAGTTTCAGTTACTGTAGGTATTTTGTTCTCATTATTTTTATCAGTTATTTTGCTTGATAATTCTGAACCGGTTTTAAAACCACTTTCAATAGTTTCTTGAAGTGTAAAACTTCCATTTGCAGCACCTATTGTTTTTTCTTTTTGTTTAGATTTATCTGGAATAAAAGCATCTATTTTTTCATCAAATTTTAATTTATTTCCAGATTGCGATGCCAAATGAACAGTTGGCGTCCAAAAACCTGAAACACATATACAATCACACTTAATTGTTTCAGTACTTTCAAAAGATTTTTTATCTTTAGTTAATTTACCTATTTTTGCTGATTTTACTTTTTTGTATCCATTTGCAACAATTACACCGTAAGAAAATTTTATTTGTATACCTTTATTTTTTGCTTCTTGTACGACCTCGGAATCGTGCTCTTCTCTTGTATCTAATATTATTGGTTCAACGTTATTTTTCTTAAATTCAAAAGCAGTTTCATAAGCACTATCGTTATTGGTAAATATAATTGGTTTTCTTCCAACTAAAACGCCATATACTTTCATATATTCTTTAGCTGCTGATGATAAAACTACGCCAGGTGTATCATTGTTTCCAAAAACAATTGGTCGTTCTATTGATCCTGTTGATAAAATAGTCTCTTTAGCTCTTATATACCAAAGTCTTTGTCTTGGAGTATATTTTGATTTATTTGATAAGTGGTCGCCTACTCTTTCAAACATAACCATCATATTATGATCGTAATAACCAAATACTTGAGATCTATTTTTTAATGTCACGTTTGGCATTTTTTTTAGCTCAGATATGATTTTTTCAGACCAGTCTTTTCCGGACATATTATCTATACTAACGTCATCGGTTAATAAGGTTCCGCCATATCTTGGTTTATCTTCAGCAAGAATTACTTTTGCTCCATTTTTTGCTGCAGCATAAGCACTTGCTAACCCGGAGGGTCCTGAGCCAGTTACTAATAGATCGCAATATTCAAATTTATGTTCATATCGTTCCTTATCTTTTTCTAAAGAAGCAACACCTAATCCAGCTGCTTTACGAATAAATGGTTCATAAACTTTATACCAAAAACTTTTTGGCCACATAAATGTTTTATAATAAAACCCTGCTGGGAAAAATCTTTTTAGAAAATTGTTTATCGCTCCAATATCAAATTCAACTGATGGCCAACAATTTTGGCTAGTTGCCGACAATCCCTCTACTAATTCAATTTCAGTTGCATTTATGTTTGGTTCTGAATGTCCATTGATTGTAACTTGAAGTTTGGCATTTGGTTCATCAACTCCTGCTCCAATAAAACCTCTTGGTCTATGATATTTAAAACTTCTTCCTACTAAGTGAACTCCATTTGCAAGTAATGCCGAAGCTAGAGTATCTCCCTCATAACCTTGATATGATTTTCCATTAAAGTTAAATGTAATTACTTTATCTCTATTTATGAGCCCAATATTATTTAACCTGTGTGATTGTCTCATACTATTTCTTCACTCATTTTAGCTGTTTTAAATATTTCATGCGTTGCAGTATCTCTTTGAACTTTAAACCATTGCCTACATCCTGAGATATGATGCCAAAGTTCAATGTGTTTTCCTCTTGGACTTTTTCTCATATAAACAAAATTATCCCATTCCTCTTTTGAAACTTCTTTGTTAATTTCTGGTCTCTTAACTGTTGCGTCTCCACCATAAGCAAACTCTTTTTGCGCTCTTAATCCACAGAATGGACAATTAATATGTAGCATAAATTATGAGATCCAAGTTTTAGTGCCTAAGCCTTTTTCGTCTAAAAGATATCCATTTGAAAATCTATTTAATGTAAGATCAGCATTTAATTCATGAAGTCTATCTTGGGCAATAGTATGGGCAAAAGTCCATCCTGAAACAGGAGTTGATTTAAAACCACCATAACACCATCCGCAATTTAAATATAATCCCTCAATATGTGTTTTGTCTATTATTGGTGAACCATCCATAGACATATCCATTATACCACCCCATGTTCTAAGCATTTTAAGTCTACTTAAGAAAGGAAATAACGCTAACCCACCAGTTAAAACATGCTGAATAGTTGGCAGATTACCTCTTTGAGCATAACTATTATAACCATCAAGATCTCCTCCCATAACCATTTCGCCTTTATCAGATTGACTTATGTAGAAATGTCCAGCTCCAAATGTAACAACTCCATCTAATACAGGTTTAACTGGTTCAGAAACACATGCTTGTAGTAAATGTGTTTCAATTGGCAGTGTCATATTTAATTTTTCTGCAAGAATATTTGTGCTTCCTGCCACACATAGGCCAACTTTCTTGGCTTTAATAACACCTTTAGAAGTTCTTACTCCTTTAATTTTTCCACCTTCAACATCAAATCCCTCTACTTCACAATGTTGTATAATATCAACGCCCATACTATCTGCTTGTCTTGCATATCCCCAAGCCACACCATCGTGTCTCGCAGTCCCAGCACTTGGCTGCATTAGTCCTCCAAAAATAGGAAATCTCACTTCATCTGAAAAATCTGCCATTGGAATTAATTTTTTAACTTCATCTCTATTTAAAAGCTTTGCATCAATTCCATTTAATCTCATAGAATTTCCTCTTCTTGCATAAGCATTCATTTGTGCATCAGAGTGAGCTAAATTAATTATTCCTCTTGGAGAAAACATCACATTAAAATTTAGTTCCTGGCTAAGATTTCTCCATAAGTCCATACCAAATTCATTAAATCTTGCATTAGCATCATACATAAAGTTTGATCTGATAATTGTAGTATTTCGACCAACATTTCCTCCACCTATCCAACCTTTTTCAATGACTGCAACGTTCGTAATGTTATGCTCTTTTGCAAGATAATATGCAGTTGCGAGACCATGGCCTCCACCACCAATGATGACTACATCATATTTACTTTTTGGTGTTGGATCCTTCCAAGCAACTTCCCAGTTTTGATGATCTGTGAATGCATTTTTAATCAAACTAAAAACAGAATATTTTTGCATGTTTGGATTTTACAGTAAGAAATACATATTTTTCTTATTTTTTATATATATATATTTTAGAAGTTTAAAAACCAAAAAAATTAGAAGTTTAAAAACCTTACAAAAAAGGATAAGAATTCTCCACGTTTAACTAACCAACAAAAATATTCTTATGTCAAAAACTGATATCCAAATAGCCAGGGAAGCTAAAATGAAACCCATAGATGAAATTTTAGCTAAAATAAATGTACCTGATGAACCAAATGCTTTCAGTCCAATGGGAAGACATATCGCAAAAATAAATTTAGGGTATTTAGATCAGCTCAAAGATAAAAAAAATGGAAAATTAATTTTAGTAACTGCTATAACTCCCACCCCTGCTGGTGAGGGTAAAACAACAACTTCTGTAGGTTTAAGTGATGGATTGAATAAAATTGGAAAAAAATCAATTGTATGTCTTAGGGAACCAAGCCTTGGTCCTTCTTTTGGATTAAAAGGCGGTGCAGCTGGAGGAGGATATGCTCAAGTTGTGCCGATGGAACAAATTAATTTACATTTTACCGGTGATTTTCATGCAATTACCTCAGCTCATAATTTATTATCAGCTCTTATTGATAACCATATTTATTGGGGAAATAAATTAAATATAGATGTGAGAAGAGTTTCTTGGAGAAGAATTATGGACATGAATGATAGATCATTAAGATCAATCATTGTTGATCTTGGAGGTGTAGCTAATGGTTATCCTCGTCAAGATAGTTTTGATATCACCG
Organism: uncultured Pelagibacteraceae bacterium; assembly: GCA_902634885.1. GTDB lineage: Bacteria > Pseudomonadota > Alphaproteobacteria > Pelagibacterales > Pelagibacteraceae > Pelagibacter. Next base: position 61,762 of record CACPLR010000002.1, read on the forward strand.
TAGCTTCAGAACTGATGGCAATTTTCTGTTTAGCAACAGATTTAAAAGATTTAGAGAAAAGAATTTCTAATATAACGATTGGGTACACAAGAGATAAAACACCCATATATGCTAAGGATTTAAATGCACATGGTCCGATGACTGTGTTATTGAAAGAAGCAATCAGACCAAATGTAACCCAAACTTTAGAAAATAACCCAGCTATAATCCATGGTGGTCCCTTTGCAAATATTGCTCATGGATGTAACTCTGTGATAGCTACGAAGGCTGGTCTAAAATTAGCAGACTATGTTGTTACTGAAGCTGGATTTGGTGCAGATCTTGGAGCAGAAAAGTTTTTAAATATAAAGTGTAGAAAATCTGGTATTAAACCTGATTGTGTAGTCATTGTTGCAACAATTAGAGCTCTTAAAATGCATGGTGGTGCAACAAAAGATGAATTAAAAAATGAAAATGTTAGAGCATTAAAAAAAGGATTAGTTAACCTCGAAAGACATATAAATAATACAAGAAAATTTGGTCTACCAGTCACAATAGCAGTTAATCATTTTATTACAGATACAGAAAAAGAAATGAAAACATTATTAAATTTTTGTAAAACTCAAGGTGTAAAAGCATCTAAGTGTACGCACTGGAGTAATGGAAGTGAAGGAACAAAAGAACTTGCAAATAATGTAGTAAATATTTGTGAAGATGACCAAGATACATTTAAATATTTATACGAAGATAAATTATCATTATTCAAAAAAATTGAGAAAATTGCTCAAGAAATTTATCACGCAAGTGAAGTAGTTGCTGATACAAAAGTAAGGCAGCAATTAAAAGAATTTGAAGAAAAAGGTTATGGTAATCTTCCCGTGTGCATCGCTAAAACTCAATATAGTTTTTCAACAGACCCTAATTTGAAAGGTGCACCAACAGGTCATGTGCTACCAGTTCGAGAAGTTCGTTTGTCATCTGGTGCTGAATTTGTTGTCGTTGTTTGTGGAGAAATAATGACAATGCCTGGATTGCCAAAAGTGCCAGCTGCAGATTCTATTAAACTAAATGATGAAGGTGAGATTGAAGGACTATTTTAATCTTAGCAAATTAAATATTTAGTTCAAATCGATAAACTTTAACCAATTTTCTAACTCTCTCATTCGAGCATCAAGTTTAGAAACTTTAATTTCATCCTCAATTATTTTAACATGATTATCAATCTCATTTTGATCTTTAAAAGCTTTGTTATTAAGAAGTCTTTCTGTTCTGAAATGAATTAAGCTAATCATTTTTTCGTATGAAATTTCAGGATGATATTGAATTCCCCAAACATTACTTACACCTGCTTTAAAAGATACGCCCATTACTTTATTAATTGAGTTTGAAGCTAACAATGTTGAATTTGCAGGCAAAGTTACAACCTCATCAAAGTTGAATGCTGGAGTATTAAATATTTTGTTTTTATTTTTATAGATTTTATGTTTCAAGCCTTCTTCATTAATCTCAATATCATGAGCTATTCCTCTATGAGCCCCCTTTTGACATCTTTTAACTTCGCCTCCGGCAACTGTTACAGCAACTTGCATGCCCCAACAAATAGCTAAAATATTTTTAATATTACTCTGACATTTTTTCATAAAATCAAGTTGTCTTCTAATTTCGGGTGTATCATTATAAATGTTTAGACTACTGCCTCCCCATATCATTCCATCGTATTTATTTAAATTTTTTACAACATCAGATACATTTGTATCTGAAGAAGGATTAACAACATCTATTTCTATATCTTTTGTAAAGTAGCTAATACTGTCCTTTAGGCTTTCTGTATGTGTTTTAATACCACCATCAGTAAAGCTCTGATTTTCCTCTCTTAAATTTCCTTCAACTATTAATATTTTTTTCACTTTAAAAACTTAATTACCAATCAATTATTAATTTTTTGTTATTACAAATCGCTTCAAGCATACAAAATAGTAATGGAAAATCTTTTTTATCGAATTCTTTAAGTATTTTTGGACCAATTTCAAAAGCCAAGTCTGCACCCTCAACTGTTATTTCTTTCATGTATTTTTCTTTAGCATCATTATAAAGCAATCCTTTACCAAGATAATGACCCATCATACTATTTCTCCCACCTGCAGCACTTACATGTAAATCACCTAATCCAGCTAGTCCAAAAACTGTTTCATCTTTGCCTTTTAATTTTTTTGTCAATTTTTTCATTTCTGACAGTGATTTGTAAATTAAAGAGGCGGCTGTATTTAGATAATATTTTTTTTTAATTTCACCATCTATATTGTTACCGCTTAAACCTTCTGATGCACCAATTAGCATTGAGTAGATATTTTTTGTAGCAGCACATACTTCTACTCCAATAAGATCTTCTGTGAATTCTGTTGAATAGTAACTTGTTGATATTATTTTTCCTATTTCTTTGACTATTTCAATATTTTTACTCGCTAATACTACGCTACTTTTAATTCTATTAGCCAAGCCACTTGCAAGACAAGGACCTCCCACAGCTGATATCTTTGGATTAGTAGTCCCATTTTTATTTAAAATTTTTTCTAATTTATCTGCTAATGTTTCGAACTGATTTTCAATTACAGCCAGTCCTTTTGTAAGTAGTAAGATATTTGTTTTTTCATTATAAAATTTTGATAATTCCTCACCAACCCATTCAATACCCTTGGAGCTTACACCTACAACAATTAAATCTATATTCTCTTTAATTGTATCATTAAACTCAGAAAATTTTATAACCTTGATATCTTTTGGTAACTGATAGTTTAATATTGGATGAATATTATTGTTGTTATTTATATGATCAATAACATCATCTTCTAAAAAAGAACCAACTAAAATAACTTCATTCCTATTATCAGCACAAGGAACTGTAAAGGCAGATCCCATAGCGCCAGCACCAATAATAACAATTTTCTTCATAAAAATTTTATACGTACCTGAATACAAAAATAGCAAATATGAATGAAAGTATGGTTGCTACCCATAACATTGGTCCTATTAAACCAAGCCAACCAAGATGAATATAAGCTGCACTTAGAAGTGATAAAAATAATCTATCCCCTCTTGTAGTATCAAGACCTAAAATACCTTTTCTTGGACTACCACCAGGTTTTTTTTTCTCCCAAAGAGTCATGCCTATCAAACAACAAGCAATAAAAACAAAAAAAGCTGCTGTCTGCCACGTCCAAGCCATCCATGTTATAAATTCAAAATCAAAAAAACCTTTTTCTTGAGTTTTTGCAACAGAGTCCCAAGAATTAGCAGCATATAACTTAGTAAAAATCATACTCTTCCTAATGCAAATCCTTTAGCAATATAATTTCTAACAAAGTAAATTACTATTGCTCCAGGAACTATTGTTAAACTCCCGGCAGCTGCTAATAATCCAAGTTCATAACCTGATGTACTAGCTGTTCGTGTCATCGTAGCAGCAATAGGTTTTGCGGCTACTGCTGTCAATGTTTTTGCAAGTAAAAGCTCTACCCATGAAAACATAAAACAGAAAAACATTGTAATTCCAATACCTGCAGTAATTGTTGGTATAAAAATTTTAAAGAAAAATTTCCAAAAGGAATAACCATCAACGTATGCAGTTTCATCTAATTCCTTTGGAACTGCTGACATAAATCCCTCTAATATCCATACTGCAAGAGGAATGTTAAATAAGCAGTGAGATAAGGCAACAGCTACATGTGTATCAAATAAATTCACTGAAGAATAAAATTGGAAGAAAGGTAATGCAAAAACTGCTGGTGGAGCCATTCTATTTGTAAGCAACCAGAAAAATAAATGTTTATCACCTAAAAATTTATATCTTGAAAATGCATAAGCAGCAGGCAGCGCTGCTGCTACTGATATTATTGTATTTAAGACCACATAATAAATTGAATTTAAATATCCAGTGTACCAAGTGCTATCTGTAAATATTTTTTTATAATTCTCCAATGTAAATTCATTTGGCCAAAGAGTATATGTATTTATTATTTCTGTTGTTGTCTTAAAGGACATATTTAATAACCAATATATTGGTAGCATTAAAAAAATTATGTATAACGTTGGAACTATCCATTTATATTTTTTCACGATTGACCCTCATTTTTCATCATTAAATTATAAAATACCCAACAAACTGTAAGAACTATAAAAAAATAAATTAAAGACATAGCTGCAGCTGGACCTAAATCAAATTGACCAAGGGCCATTTTAACTAAATCAATTGACAAAAATGCTGTAGCATTTCCTGGACCTCCTCCAGTGAGTACAAATGGTTCAGTATAAATCATAAAACTATCCATGAATCTTAAAAGTATTGCAATTGTTAAAACTTTTTTCATTTTAGGTAATTCAATATGTCTAAATACTGACCATCTACTTGCGCCATCAATTTCTGCTGCTTGATAATATGCAGGTTGAATTGATCTTAGACCCGCATATGACAATAAAACTACAAGTGAGGTCCAGTGCCAAACATCCATCAATACTGTTGTAAACCATGCATCTCCACTTTGTTGTGTAAAATTGTAATCAAAGCCTAATGCATTTAGTGAGTGCCCTAAAAAACCAATGTCAGGCAATGCAAAAATATTCCACATTGCACCTACTACATTCCAAGGTATTAAAAGTGGCATAGACATTAATACTAAACAAACTGATACTCCAATTCCTTCCTTTGGCATTGTTAATGCAATGAAAATTCCAAGTGGAATTTGTATAAATAATATTATGAGCGTAAATAAAATTTGTCTTCCTAAGGCTGCATGAAACCTGTCTGAGAGAAGTATTTGTTTAAACCATCTAGTTCCTTCCCACATAAATACATTATTGCCAAATGTCTCTTGAAAAGCATAATTTACAACAGTCATTAATGGAATGATCGCGTTAAAAGCAACTAATACAAAAACTGGTATTACGAATAGCCAAGCTTTTTGATTTACTGTTTTATTCATTATTCAATTATCCAGTTATCTCCGTAGACATATGTATATTCTTTTTTAAAGTTTAAAAATGCAGATTCAGTTGGAATATTAGTTGAACTTTTTGCTATTACTTTTATTTTTCCACTTTCACTTTCAGTATCAATTATCTTATGTCTTCCTGTGTTACTTACTTTTATTATCTTAACAGGCAAACCACTTTCATTAAATTCAATAAATTCTGGTCTAATTCCAACCTCAGTTTTAGAAAAACTTTTATCTTTGATATCTATTTTGGTTTCAATCATATTGCCATTTATAGAGATTGCACCATTGTCTATTTTACATGGCAAAATATTCATGCCTGGGGATCCTATAAAATGACCTACAAAAGTATGTCGAGGTTTCTCAAATAATTCTACTGGTGTTCCAATTTGAACGATTTCTGCCTCATGCATTACTACAACCTGATCAGCAAATGTAAGTGCCTCTGTTTGATCATGTGTAACATAAATCATTGTTCGATTAATCTTTTGATGAAGTTCTTTTAATTTAGATCTTAAGATCCATTTTAAATGTGGGTCAATCACTGTTAAAGGTTCATCAAACATAATTACATTCACATCTGATCTTACAAGACCTCTTCCAAGAGAAATTTTTTGTTTACCATCGGCTGTTAAACCAGATGCTCTGTTATAAAGTGTTGAGGTAAGTTCAAGCATTTCTGCAATTTCCTCTACCTTATTTTTAATTTCTTGTTCGGATATACCTCTATTTTTCAATGGGAATGCAAGATTATCAAAAACAGTCATCGTATCGTAGATAACTGGAAATTGGAAAATTTGAGCAATATTTCTTTCAACTGGATTTTTATTTGTAACATCCACATCATTAAATAATATTTGACCTTCTGTTGGATTAAGTAATCCTGAGATTATGTTTAACAAAGTTGTTTTTCCACAACCCGAAGGACCCAAAAGGGCATAAGCACCACCGTCGTTCCAATCAATATTAACATTACGAAGTGCCCAATCCTCTTTATTAACTTGAGAACTTAAATAACTATGGCTTAAATTTTTTAGTGAAATCTTAGACATTGTTTACCAATTTGTTAGATACATCAAAATATAAAAACTCGTCTGAATTCATAAATAATTTAGTTTGCTCACCAACATTTTTTTGATGGATTCCATTTGATAAGGATACCCAATTTAAATCTCCATTAGTAAAGTGAATTAAACTTTCAGAACCACTAAGCTCTGAGATTAAGACTTTTCCAGAAATTTCTAATGAGTTTGGGCCCTCTTTATATGTTGTAATGTTGTGTGGTCTTATCCCAACTTTGTATTCACCATCTTTAAGTTTTGAATTTATCTTCCAACTCACATCATCAGAAATTAATGAGCAAACATCCCCTTCTTTTTTAATTTTAGCAATATTCATTGGCGGATCACTAAATACCTGGGCTGATTGTAAGCTATTTGGTTTATTATAAACTTCTAAAGTTTTTCCATGTTGAACAATTTTTCCCTCAAGTAAAGTTGCTGTGTAACCTCCAATTAGTAATGCATCAGAAGGTTCTGTGGTTGCATATACAACTATACAATCCCTATCTTCAAATAGTTTTGGCAACTCCTCTCTTAACTCTTCTCTTAATTTAAAATCTAAATTTGCTAGAGGTTCATCTAATAAAATTAAATCAGAATCTTTTACTAAAGCTCTGGCAAGTGCTGTTCTTTGCTGTTGACCTCCTGAAAGTTCATTTGGTCTTTTATTTAACATTGGAGAAAGTTTTAGTAATTCGGCAACCTTCCCAACTCTGTTTTTAATTTCATTGCTGTCAACTCCCGTAATTTTTAATGGAGATGCAATATTATCATAAACGTTAAAGTTCGGATAATTAATGAACTGTTGATAAACCATCGAGACATTTCTTTTTTGAACTTTTACACCAGTCACATTTTTTTCGTTGAACCAAATTTCTCCATTTGTTGGCTTATCTAATCCAGCCATAATTTGCATGAGCGTAGTTTTGCCTGCTAAGGTTGATCCAAGAAGTACGTTGATAGTATTTTTTTCTAATTTTAAATTAGTTTCATAAATATGAGTTTCTTGACCAATTTTTTTTTCAACATTTCTTAATTCTAAACTCATAATTTCGTTTTGAATTTTAATGAAAGAAGGACGTCATATAAGACGTCCTTCTTTTTAATTTGAAAGTATTTTCAAAATAAAACTAGTTCCAAGCTTTTTCGTAAGGAACAGTTTTACCTTGAGGTTTTTCATTTCGTTTTGCTTTTGGTGATCCAGGTTGGTCTAACCAATAGTTTGCACCTTTTGGTTCAGACAATCTAGGTCCACATCCACCATACGTATTGTTAGCTTTATCTGCAGCTTCCATACGAGACATAACTAAGTTCATCTCTTCTGCAAGACGATCCATGGCTTCCTGAGGACTAAAAGCACCAGAGTTTACATCTCCAATTTGCTGCCACCATATTTGTGCAAGTTTCGGATAGTCCGGAACATTGATACCTGTAGGTGACCACAATACTCTATTAGGTGATCTGTAGAATTCTACTAATCCACCTAATTTTGGAGCTCTCTCTGTAAATGATTTATGGTTTATATCACTATCTCTTATAATAGTTAAACCTACGTGGCTTTTCTTAAGAGATACAGTTTTTGAAACAACAAACTGTGCATATAACCATGCAGCTTTTCTTCTATCAACTGGTGTAGACTTAAATAAAGTCCATGATCCAGCATCTTGATATCCAAGCTTCATTCCCTCATCCCAGTAAGGACCCTTTGGTGAAGGACCCATTCTCCATAAAGGATTTCCATTGTCATCAACTGTTTTATTTCCAGAACTCTTTGGCGCTACCATTGATGCAGTAAACGCTGTGTACCAGAAGATCTGTTGAGCAACGTTACCAGATGATAATGCAGGGAGTGATTGATAAAAGTCCATACTAGCAGCTCCTGGAGGCGCATATGATCTTAACCACTCGTCCCATTTTCTAATTGCGTAAACCGCTGCTGGTCCATTAGCTGCTCCACCTCTTGCAACATCAGCACCAACTGGATTACAAGTTCCGGACTCCATTCTAATACCCCATTCATCAACAGGTACGCCATTAGGTTTTCCAACAGAACCTGCGCCAGCCATTGATAGCCAAGCATCAGTCATTCTCCAACCTAAATCAGGAGCTCTTTTACCATAATCCATGTGTCCATATACTCTAACACCATCGATTTCTTTTACATCGTTAGTGAAATATTCTGCTATGTCTTCATAAGCAGACCAGTTAACTGGTACACCTAGATCATAACCATATTTCTTTTTAAATCCTGCTTTAATATCGGCTCTGTCAAACCAATCTTTTCTAAACCAATAAAGGTTTGCAAATTGTTGATCTGGAAGTTGATATAATTTTCCATCAGGACCAGTAGTAAATGATTTTCCAATGAAATCATCGATATCTAATGTAGGCAATGTAACTGCTTTACCTTCACCAGCCATCCAATCAGTCAGGTTGACTGCAAGTTGAAGTCTTGAGTGAGTACCAATTAAATCAGAGTCATTGATATATGCATCATACAAGTTTCTTCCTGTTTGCATTTGTGTTTGTACAGCTTGTACTACCTCACCTTCACCAAGTAACTGGTGGTTAACTTTGATACCAGTGATTTCTTCAAAAGCTTTAGTTAATGTTTTAGACTCATATTCGTGAGTTGGAATAGTTTCTGATAATACATTTATTTCCATACCTTTAAAAGGTTTGGCTGCATCGTGAAACCATTTAAGTTCTTTCTCTCTTTGCTTAGATGAAAGAGTTGAAAGTTTAAACTCACCATTTGACCATTTCTTAACTGCAGCCATATGGCCGTCAGCATAAGAGTTTGTTGTGAATGAGAATAAAGCAACAAAAGCTAAGATTGTTTTAAATGATCGTATCATTTTATTTTCCCCTCTTGTGTTTATTGAAGGTAAAATGTAACAAAAATTACTAAGTGCTGTAAAGATTAAATATATAATTGAATCAATTCTAAGTTGAATTACGTTATCAATGTTCTTTTAATTGCTTTCTGCCATCCAGAAATTAATTTTTTTCTATCAATGTTTTTCATTTTTGGAGAAAATTTTTTATCTAAAGACCAATTTTTTGAAATATCGTTTAAAGATTTGTAAACTCCAATTTTTAAACCTGCCATAAAGGCTGCACCTAATGCAGTTGTTTCGTCAACTTTTGGTCTTAAAACTTTTACATTAATTATGTCTGATAAAAATTGTGAAAACCAATTATTTTTTACCATACCTCCATCTACTCTAACTATTTTTGGACGAAGGCCATCATTTTTCATTGCTTCAAATAAATCATAAGTTTGATAACCAACAGACTCTACTGTTGCTCTTACAATTTCGCTTACTCCTGTGTCTCTTGTTAAACCACTTAAAACACCTCTAGATTTTGCATTCCAATATGGTGTTCCAAGGCCTGTAAAAGCTGGAACGAGATAAACGCCATGATTATTTTTTAATTTTTTTATTATTTTTTCTGAGTCTGCTGCCTTTTTTAAAAATTTTATTTTATCTCTTAACCATTGAACGCCTGCACCTGCTATGAATATTGATCCTTCAAGTGCATATGTTGTTTTTCCATTAATTCTATATCCAATGGTCGTTAGTAATCTATTTTTGGAATAAATAATTTTACTTCCAGTATTAAGCAAAACAAATGCTCCAGTGCCATAAGTACTTTTTAATGATCCTGGTTCAAAACAACATTGTCCTATTGTTGCAGATTGTTGATCTCCCACCATTCCAGTAACAGAATATGATTCTCCTGTAATTTTCGGGTCTGTATGACCAAAATCATCTGAACTATCTTTTACCTCAGGAAGTATATGACTCGGAATTTTTAAAATGTCTAATATTTGTTTGTCCCACTTATTTGTTGTTATATTAAATAGCATCGTCCTACTTGCATTTGTTGCGTCTGTGAAATGATTGGTTCCCCCTGTTAATCTCCAAAGTAAAAAACAATCTACTGTTCCAAATAATAATCTTTTTTGTTTAATAAGTTTTTTCGACTTTGGAACATTATCTATAATCCATTTAATTTTTGTTGCTGAGAAATAAGCGTCAATTAACAAACCTGTTTTATTATAAATTAACGTTTCTTTTTTTTGTTTTATAAGTTTATTACAATATTCAACTGCCCTTCTGTCTTGCCAGACTATTGCATTGTAAACAGCCTTCCCAGTGTGCTTATCCCAAAGAATTGTTGTTTCTCTTTGGTTTGTTATTCCAATTGTTAAAATCTTTCCTTTAAGTGATTTACTTTTTTGAATAACTTTTTTTAAAACTATTTGAGTTGTAGACCAAATCTCTTCTGGATTGTGCTCTACCCACCCATCTTTTGGAAAGTATTGAGTAAACTCTAGCTGTGAAACAAAAACTGGTTTCCCTTTTAAATCAAATAAAATTGCTCTACTAGAGGTAGTACCTTGGTCAATAGATACAATAAATTTTCTCATATTTATTAATAGTCTAATATTTTTTTCTATTTATTAATATAAATTTTATTTCAAAGTTTAATTTATTTATGATTTAATTTTTCATAATTTGTTAGTAGAATTATTTTATAAATTTTTATTAATTGGAGAATTTTAGATGACAAAAGTAGCAATTATTGGTGCAGGTCCTTGTGGACTTTCAATATTAAGAGCATTTGAACATTTAGAAAAGAAGGGTGAAAAAATTCCGGAAATAGTTTGTTTTGATAAGCAAGAAGATTGGGGAGGACTTTGGAATTATAGTTGGAGGACTGGTTCTGATCAATATGGTGACCCTGTTCCTAACAGTATGTATAGGTATTTATGGTCAAATGGACCAAAAGAATGTTTAGAGTTTGCTGATTACTCTTTTGATGAACATTTTGGAAAACCTATTCCATCTTTTCCACCAAGAGCAGTTTTACAAGATTATATAATTGGAAGAGTAAGTAGGGGTAATTTAAAAAGTAAAATTAAATTTAACACTAGAGTGTTAAACACATTGTTTAAAAATGATAAATTTGAAGTAAGTTTTCAAGATAAGGTTAATGATAAAATACAAACTGATGCGTTTGATTATGTTGTAGTATCAACTGGTCATTTTTCAGTTCCATTTATACCTGAATACAAAGGTATGAAATCATTTCCAGGAAGAATAATGCACTCGCATGATTTTAGAGATGCAGAAGAGTTCAGAGGTAAAAATGTTATTATATTAGGTAGTAGTTACTCTGCTGAAGATGTTGCTTTACAATGTAATAAGTATGGAGCTAAAAGTGTAACTATAGGCTACAGACATAACCCAATGGGATTTAAATGGCCCAAGGGAATGAAAGAAGTCTTTTATCTAGATCGTCTTGAGGGAAAAAAAGCAATTTTTAAAGATGGTACGGAACAAGAAGCTGATGCTATAATTTTATGTACAGGATATCTTCACCATTTTCCTTTTTTAGAGGAAAGTCTTAAACTTAAAACTCACAACAGGCTTTATCCTCCAAAACTTTACAAAGGTGTTGTGTGGCAGGATAATCATAAACTTCTTTATCTTGGTATGCAGGACCAGTTTCATACTTTTAATATGTTTGATTGCCAAGCATGGTATGCAAGAGATGTGATAATGGGTAAAATTAAAATGCCAAGTGACAGTGAAATGGATAGTGATATTAAAAAATGGGTTGATATGGAGGAAAAATTAGAAAATCCAGATCAAATGATCGATTTTCAAACAGAGTACACTAAAGAGCTTCATGAAATGAGTGATTATCCAAAAATTGATTTTGAATTAATTAGAGAACATTTTAAAGAATGGGAGCACCATAAAGTTGAAGATATTTTAACTTATAGAAATAAATCATTTTCATCACCTGTTACAGGTTCTGTTGCACCAATTCATCATACACCCTGGGAAACAGCAATGGATGACTCTTTAAAAACGTTTTTAAACAAATAAAAAAGTTTTTAGAACTAGTTATTATGTTTGATTATTATCTTTTCTAAAAAAAGGAATTAGAAATACAAAACAGGCAAGTAAAAAAAATAAACTTCCAAACATTGCCCAAAAACTTCCAATACTTGATATTAAAAATCCTATTGCTGAAACTATAAACAATACCCATCCAATTAAGTTTATAGTCTGGTTTTTCATTTTTTTGATTAATCTATACCTAGATGCTTTTTTCTTTTTCCAACGTAAGTTCTTATTAGATTGTCAAAAATCAAACCAATAAAGGCAACACATATTCCTAAAGTAAGACCTATCCCTGCTCCATTTTTATCTGATAAAGCTTTTAAAATATATTGCCCTAAATCTTCTGTTCCAATGAAGGCTCCAATAATTACCATGAATAATGCAAAAACAATTGTTTGATTTAAACCAAGCATCATATGCGGGAAGGCTAGAGGAAATTCAATTTTTGTTAACCTTTGAAATTTATTTACACCTGACATAGTTGCAGCATCGTGTAATCCTGCAGGTACACTTCTTAAACCCTCAATTGTGTATCTTGTTGCAGGAATAGTTGCATAAACTATCACGGCAATTAATACTGATGTATCTGTAATACCAAATAACATCATAACTGGAATTAAATATACGAATGAGGGAAAAGTTTGAAAAATATCACAAACTCCCAACATAAACTTTGCTGAATTTTTGTTTTGAAAGCATAGAGTTCCAACAGTAAAACCAATTATACAAGATATAATTACACCAAATGTTGCCATATAAGTTGTAACTAAAGCTCTATCCCACCAAGGGCTCAGAGCAATAAACAACGTTAAGGCGCACACAACTAAAGCTGAACGAATTCCACCTATTAAATAACCTGCTCCTACTACTAGCACTAAAGTAGCAACCGCTGGCATTCTTAAATATAAAGCTCTCATTGGTTGAAGAACTTCTTGAATTAACCATGTGTTAAAAGCTTTAATGTAAACAAAGAAAGTTTCAAAAATCCAATCAACTCCTTTGTTCCAAAAATCTGCAGTTGAAATTCCTTTATTATGTGGAACTTCAAATAAATAATTAAATCCTTCTTTAAAATAAAATGAACCTATATAAGCTAATATAATTCCAACAATAAATGCACCACCAAAAAATATAAGGTTTTTATTTCTTTCATAAAAAGTTAAATTTCCGAAATAATCTATTTGCTTATTTGCCCAAGCTAATGACATTTTATCTAATAGAATTGCAATCAAACTAATGCATAAACCCGCTTCTAATGCCAATCCAATATTTAATTGGTTAAGAGCAAGCAACAAATTAAAACCTAGTCCTTTTGCACCTATAAATGCTGAGATAACTGCCATTGAGAAGCACACCATGATAACCTGGTTCACTCCTATCAATATATCTCTTCTTGCAGTTGGAATTAATACTTTGAACATTAATTGCCAATTAGTACAGCCGCTCATCCTACCGGCCTCGATAACTTCAGGAGGAATTGCTCTTAAACCCAACAAAGTTAATAATATCATTGGTGGAATTGCAACTACCATAGTTATTATTACAGCTGCATGATCACCTACTCCGAAAAGCACAAGTGCAGGAACCAAAACAGCATATTGTGGCATAGTCTGCATAACTAGTAATATTGGATACAATGCTTTTTCAACTCGCTTACTTTTAAAGGCAGCGATACCTAAACCTAAACCAAAAGCAAAAGACAATGGTGCAGCAACTAAAATAAAAGATAGTGTTTGCATTGACGGTTTCCACTGGCCAAAAATTGAAATGTAAACCATCGTCAATCCTGCAAATATAGCAAGACCTTTACCGCTCAATTTATATGAAAGGATTGCAAAACCTGCAGCTACAATAGTCCATGGTAAACCTGGAAGTTCTGCCCATGGATATGCATCTATAAAATCCCAACTTGTAAATGCAACAATTGTTTCCAGGCCTCCTAATAAAATCTCTCTAATTAACTCAATTAAAAAAGTCATAAAAGCAGTTAAATTTCTGCTAATTTGTAGAAGTAAAGGTCGAGTTTTAAATTCTTGTGTATCTTCATTCCAAAACTCCATTGGCATCCATTCGTTCATTAAAAAGAACAAAGAGTCATTAATCCAAATAGGGAGCCATCCAAGTAATGGTGGTAATCTCCAAAAAACATCAAATGCGTAATATCTTACTTCTTTGCCGAGAAATATGAATGTGCTTTGATTTGGATCTTTTACAAATTCTGCTTGGCCTCTAATAAATTTATAAGTCTCAGGAACCTCTATTGCAAAACATAATGCAAAAAATACAGCTAATAAAAACAACCATTGAAAAACTTTTGGATATTTTTTTATAATTTCCATAAATTAATTATTATTTTTTCTTCCTCCGAATACCGTTTGGATAATCTTTGATGGATTTATAGATCCAACAACTTTATTGTCCCGATCAATAACTGAAACCGCTTTTTCTTGAGTAAGAATTTTTTCTGCAACATTTTCTATGATTTCATCTTTTAGAACTTTTAAATCAGAGCTATCAGCATCTGATCTATCCATCACATCTTCAATAGTTAAGACTTTTTCTCTTGGCACTTCCTCTGTAAATTTTTTTACATACTCTGTAGCTGGATTTAGAACTATATTTGCAGGTGTATCTAATTGTTCAATAATCCCATCTTTCATAATTGCAATCCGATCTGCAAGCTTTAAGGCTTCATCAAAATCGTGTGTTATAAACATAATTGTTTTTTGTAGTTTTTCTTGAAGTCTTAAAAATTCATCCTGCATCTCTTTTCGTATCAAGGGATCTAATGCGGAAAATGGTTCATCTAAAAACCAAATATCAGGTTCAACTGCTAAAGATCTTGCAATACCTACTCTTTGTTGTTGTCCACCTGAAAGTTCTCTTGGAAAATAATTTTCTCTTCCATCAAGTCCAACAAGCTTGACCATATCCATTGCTTTGCTAATGCTATCTTCAGTTTTTATTCCCTTTATTTGTAAAGGAAATGCAATATTCTCTACTACTGTTTTATGAGGTAGTAATGCAAAACTTTGAAACACCATTCCCATTTTATTTCTTCTAAGATTAATTAATTCTTTGTTATTTAATTTAAGTAGATCCTGACCCTCTATGAAAATTTTTCCACCTGTTGCTTCAGTCAATCTTGAAATACATCTTAATAATGTTGATTTACCAGATCCGGATAAACCCATCACAACAAGCATTTCTCCTTTGGAAACTTCAAAAGAAGCATCATTCACACCAACAATACATCCATTTTCTTGGAATGTTTTGGCATCTACGTTGCCATTTGCATCTTGAAGCATTTTTTGGGCATTAGAGCCAAAAATTTTATAAACATTTTCGCATTTTATAATAGCTTCTGACATAATAAGATTAAATTATATGAAAATTAGTCAAAGTTAAATCGATATAATTATCCATCTCCTGATTAAAAGTTTTTTATGTAATAAACTCTTGTATCAATCCCTGTACTTAAAAAGCTTAATGCCTCACCGCTAACTGTGATGCTCTCATCTACACCTACGTTATTTCCACTTACCGTAAAGCCTGCAAAACACTTGTTTTTCTCTGGGTCCCATTTAACAAATGTTTCATCTATTTTATTTCCATTAATTGTATAAATCTCGTGTGCTCTAAAATTTAAAAAATTTGCACCCATAATTGCACGTTGTGGGATTAATTTTGTGGCATTACATACAGCTTCATATAATTCATCAGATAATTTATAATGATCTGTTCCTTCAAATGTTACCAAAATACCAGAGGGTAATTTTGATATTAATGCACTCAATTTTTTTTCTTTTGCTATTCTCTCTTCTTCTAATTTCATTTTTTTGACTAATTCATCACCTTGACCGAAAATAGTGTTTAAAATTGCAAATGAAATAATGATAATAATTGTAATAAAAATGAGACCTATTAATTGTTTTAAAGACTCTGGTAATGATCTAAATTTATTTGAATAAGTATTCATTTTAATTATTCTTCAAGTTTACCATTTTTCCAAATTCCTGATTTTTGTTTTCCATCTGACCAAGTAAATGTTCCTTGGCCATTCATAAATCCATTTTCCCACTCCCCCTCATATGTTGAACCATCTGGGAATGTTAATATTCCTTGGCCACTCCACATGCTATTTTTAAATTCACCTTTGTAAATATAACCATTTGGCCAAGTTTCTGTGCCTTGTCCTTGTTTTTTTGTTGCAACCCATTCACCTTCGTAAGTTGTTTTATCTGTGTAAATCCATTTACCAAAACCATTTTCACAGTCACCTTCTTTACATCCTGTGCTTCGTGCAAAAACTACAGAACTAATCAAACAACTTATAAAAATGAAAATAAAATATTTTTTCATAATAATATTTTACACAAGATTAAATAAAAAAAAATCCCCCCCAACTAAGTTGGGGGAGATTTCAAAGTCTTAAAATTAACCTTAATGATCGTGTGTGAATTCTTCCCACACTTTCTTATTATCGGCTAACCATTTTTTAGCTGCATCTTCATGAGTCATTTTATCAATGTCAACTAAAGCTGCCATTGCTCCAATTTGGCTTGTAGAGAATGACATTTTTTTAAATGTTGCTGCAGCTTTTGGATGAGTTTTTGGAAAATCTTCATGTGCTGCTTTTTTTAAATAACCATCTGGTGATCCACATTTTCCGTCTCCACCGTCCTCAGGTCTGCAACCTGCAGTGTATGGAGGGAAATCAATAAATGTGAAACCAGCACCATCAGTAAAGTTTGGTGTCCAGTTAAAGATTATAGTTCCTCTTCCTTCTTTTTCAGCTGCTGATAATTCAGCCCATAGTGCATCTGCACTTCCAGCAAATTTCACCCACCATAGATCTCCTAATCCAAGAGCATCAACTCTTTGAGGGATTAAGTCACCATGCCAAGTTTGTGGACCTTCTAACATTCTTCCTTTTCCATCTGGTGAGTCAGGAGTAGTAAAGTTTTTTGCACAATCTGGATTTTTTAAAGCTGTCCAATCTGGTAATCCTGGGCATAAACCTTTTTCTACAACCCAATTTGGATATCCCATATCTTCTAGCGTTCTTGCTTCATGGTCACCCATATCTATCAAACCACCTTTATCTAAAGCAGTTGTGAATGATTTACCAAATGCAGATTCCCAAACTTCGTGTGATATAGTTACATCACCAATTCTTATAGACTCGTAAACAGCTTGTGAGTCTGCGTTAACGTATTTAACGTTATTACCCATACTTTCAAAAATACCACCAATAACGTAAGCCATAACAATTTGACTTGACCAGTTATGTGTTGGGATTACGATGGGCTTTTTACTATCTGCTGCATTAGATATTCCTGCAAAAGATACTGCTGAAATAACTACCGCTGATAGTAGAGATATTATTTTTCTCATTTGTTCCCCTTTCTTAATATTAAGTAATGAAAGTATCCTTAAATTAGGTGATATAGTCAATACGTGTTGATTATAATAAATATATATAAATTTTATGACTACTGTTATTATACTTTATAATTAATAATGCAGTGACAATTAGTTTATGCAAACAAGTCTTAATATAAAAGAACCTGGATTAAATACATTACCACTTGGAGTTGAAAGATATGTAGTTAATGGTGGAGGACTAACAGGTGTTCAGATTCATCCAGATGACGAAATTGAAATTATTAATGATGAAGGAAATCAAATTTGTGAAATTACAGTTTTTAACAAAGATGGAAAGTCTGATTTAGGAATTTTAAATCTAAAAGAAAATAAAAATTGTTCTGAAATAAAAAAAATTTTATTTAAGAAGAACGAAACATCTTTACAGGCTCTTTATCAATTAAAAAAAAGAAATCTAGACATAGAAAAATCAAAATCAGCAATTCTATTTAACGAGGATGCAAATGTAGAAGAAATTATAAAATTAAAATCTAAAGACAAATGTTATTGTATATTTTCTGCGCCGGGCAATTCAATGATCGTTCATGAACAAAATCCATCTACTGATTTAACGGTATTGGTTAAAAGAGCTATAAAAAAAAAGGATAAAGAATTCTCATTGATACCTGATCCTGTGTATGATCCTTCTGGAGAAATTGATATTAAAAGAACAACAGCAGATTCTTATCAAGTTAAAGAAGGAGATTATATCCAAGTAATAACACCAACCGGAAGACAATGTTCAGATTTTGTAGCTTTTGATACTGCTAAATTAGATAAAGGACAAGAAAACGGTTTGGATTGGCAAACAACAAGAACCTTCATGGGTCATACTTTTCCTGGTCCTGGTTTATTCTCAAAATTTTATGATGTTGACCATGAACCATTAATTGAGGTGGTAAGAGATACAGTCGGAATTCACGATACCTTTAATTTGGCTTGTACATCTAAATACTATGAAGATGCTGGATATTTTGGACATGCTAATTGTTCAGATAATCTTAATGAAAGTATGGAAAAATATGGTGTTCAAAAAAAAAGAGGATGGCATGCAATAAACTTGTTTTTCAATACCTCTGCAGGTGGTCAAAATTCAGTATTATCAGATGAGTCTTTTGCAAGACCTGGTGACTATGTAATATTTAGAGCTCTTAAAGATTTAACATGTGGGACAACAGCATGTCCTAGCGATATCGATAGCTGTAATGGTTGGAATCCAACTGATATTTTTGTTAGAACTTACGACAAGAAAAATGAATTCACAAAGTCATTTGGATTTAGAATGAAAACAGACTCGGAAAATAAACTTACAAGAAATACTGGATTTTATGAAAGAACTTCAAAGTTAACTAGAAACTATGTTGATGCAAGAGGTTTTTGGTTACCAAATGATTACACAAAACATGGGGTAATAAACGAATACACTGCTTGTAGAGAAAAAGCTGTTGTTATTGATTTATCTTCTTTGAGAAAATTTGAAATAATTGGACCTGATGCAGAAGAGTTAATGAATTATACCTTAACACGTAATGTTAAAAAATTATCGGTTGGTCAAATTGTTTACTCAGCAATGTGTTATGAAAATGGAATGATGTTTGATGATGGAACCTTATTAAGATTAAGTGAAACGGGATTTAGATGGGTTTGTGGTGATGAGTACGCTGGAGAATGGTTAAAAGAACAAGCTAAGAAAAAAAATTACAAAGTAATAATTAAAAATTCTACAGACCAAATTAATAATATTTCATTGCAAGGTCCTAAAAGTAGAAAAATTTTGGAAAAATTTATTTTTACGCCACCTACGCAACCAACTATTTCTGAACTTCAATGGTTCAGATTTACTATTTGTAGAGCAGATGATTTAAAAGGAATTCCATTAATTGTTTCAAGAACAGGTTACACGGGAGAATTAGGTTACGAAATCTGGTGTCATCCTGATCATGCACCAGAAGTTTGGGATAAAGTTATGGAAGCTGGAAAAGACGAAGGTTTAATTCCAGCAGGATTTGGTGCATTAGATTTATTAAGAATTGAAGCAGGTTTAATTTTATTTGGAAATGAATTTGATGGCCAGCAAGATCCTTTTGAAGCAGGAATAGGTTTTTCAGTACCATTAAAAACGAAAACAGATGAATTTATTGGTAAAGAAAACTTAATTAAAAGAAAAGAAAATCCTCAAAAAAAATTAGTTGGACTTGAATTAATTGGTAAAGAAAAAGCAAATCATGGCGACTGTGTTCATATTGGAAGAGCACAAGTAGGTATTGTAACAAGTGCTTGTTTATCTCCCACTTTAAATAAAAATATTGCTTTATGTAGAATTGATGTTGGTCACTCCGAAATAGGAACAGATGTTGAAGTTGGTAAAATTGATGGTCACCAAAAAAGAATTCCTGCTAAAATAGTTGGCTTTCCGCATTTTGATCCACAAAAAACTAGAGTTAGATCCTAAATGTCAAAAGCTACAAAAGACTTATTAGAATTCTGGGAGGACCAATTAAAATTATCACATACATCATCTAACTATTTCTTTAGGAAATCACCATCTCATTATCATATGATGTTGCTTGTAATGACTGCTTACAAACTAAACCAAAACCTTTCCGTTGAAGAGCTTAAAACAAAATTATTTAAAACATCTAGACCTAAATCGGCTCTAATTATTACAGAAGCATGTGAAAAAGGTTTTTTCTATCTTGAAAAAACCTCAAAGGATCAAAGAAAGAAACACATAAAACCAAGTCAGTCTTTTATAAATGAGTTTAATGATTATTTAAGGACCCTTAAAAATTTGAGCTTCTGAGCCAATATTAGATAATTCTTTTAAGTTGTATCGGTTATTTATTTATAAAAATTAGATATAAAAAAAATCATATATTTCCTCTATGCAAAAAATAGAGTTTAGTTATGTCATTACCGACAAAAGCAAAAGTAGTTATAATCGGTGGGGGTATCCATGGATTAAGTACTGCTTGGAAATTATCAGAGACATATAAAAATCCAGGTGACGTTGTTGTTCTAGAAAAAAAAGATACAGCCGCAGGCGCAAGTGGAATTGCTTGTGGAGTTGTTAGAAACAACTATTTCCAACCTGCGATGAGAGAATTAATGGCCCATTCAGTCTCAGTTTGGGAAAGCGATCCAAAAGCATTTAAATATAATCCAGTTGGCTACATGCAAATTTCACCTGAAGTAATGCATGAAGATGTAAGAAGTATTTATGAACAACAAAAAGCAATTGGATACGAATCAGTTTTTATTGAAGGTGAAAAAGATTGTATGAATTATATGAAAGGAATTTTTGATGATTGGCAAGCACAAGGAATAACTTCTGTTCTTCATGAAAAAAAGGGTGGATACGCATTTAATAAAGATTCTATTAAAGCTTTAGAAAGCAAAGCTAACAACAATGGAGTTCACGTCCATAAAGGAGTGAAGGTAGCAGGATTCAAAAGAGGTAGTAACAGTAATGCAGTTACTGGTGTTGTAACTAACCAAGGAACAATTGATTGTGATCAAGTTGTCGTTGGAGCAGGACCATGGGTAAGAGATTTTTGGAATATGCTAGAGCTACCAAAAACAACTGAGATAAAAGGTAAAGATGGAAAATCACATGAAGTTGAAATGTGGAAGTATTGGTTTTTACAAGAAGGTGTCCTTGGTGTTGATGCAGATTATTTAAAAACTAACGATGGTAAACAACCACCTGTAATTCATGTTGATACAGATGCGCCATTGCATTCAGATGCAACAGGTAAATTAATTACTGATGAACTATGGGGCATTTATTACAAACCTGATATTGAAGGCTTAGGTGTTCAAGGTGGTACTTCACCTTATATTGTTCAAAAACATTTTGATGAAGTAAATGTAGATCCATATGGAATAGAGTCACCAGAATTTCAAACAACAGATAAATTTGCAGATATGTGGACTTCAGCTCTCGCTCACATCCAGAAAAGATTTGTAGGAAAATCAAACTTATATAGAAAAGGACCATCAGGTGGTCTTGGATGTTTAACGCCTGATAGTTTTCCAATCTTCGATAGATTTTTTGAAAATGTTTATATGATTGCAGATGCCAATCATGGTTACAAGATGATAGGTGTTGGTCATTTAGTTGCACAGGAAATTTTAGGACACGAGAGTGATTTGTTAAAACCGTTTAGATTCAATCGATACGCGAAAGGTGAATTGCACCCCACTTCGAACAGTCCGTTTCCTTGGAGTTAACCGTTCTAAGTAGACAGACGTTTTTTTTTCAGTTACTTTTTTGAACTTAAAATTCTTAAAGGGGGACAATGACTGATCTAGAAAAACATGTAAATCAACCAGGTAGAGCAAAACTTGTAAAAAAAGTTAGAGAAAAAATTAACGAGTTAGGAATAACATATATTTATTTTCAGTTTATTTCTGTAACAGGAAGAGTTGTTGGTAAAGGTATTCCAGCAGACCATTGGGAGAGAACTGCTGAGAGAGGTTTTCAATTAGTTTACGGTGCAACTGCAAACTTATTTTTAGATCGTCATAATAATTACATTGGATATGGACCGGAAGCTATGGAGTTAGTTGGTATTCCTGATCCTGAAACTTTTGTTCAGTTACCTTGGGATAAAAGAGTTGGAAGAGTTTATTGTACATGTTTCAGAAATAGAGAAGAGAGAAAAAATCCAGGTGGTCATTTAACTTCTGACTGTAGAGGTAATTTAAGAATTTTCATGAATGAATTTAAGAAAAAGCATGGTCTTGAATTAAGAGTAGGAACTGAGCCAGAAATGATGTGGTTAACTAAAAATCCAGATGGATCTCCTACTGGAAAAGGGTTTTCAAAACCATTTTGTTATCACATTGATCAATTTGAATCTTTAAGGCCCGTTTTCATGAAAGTAATTGAATACTCAAAAGCGATGGGTCTAGACATGATTCAAGGGGATCATGAAGATGCCCCGGGACAATTAGAATTAAATTGGACATATGATAACGTTTTAAGAAACGCTGATAGACTTTCAACATACCGACAAATCTGTGCACAGGTAGCAAGAGAAAATGGATTAATAGCTTGTTTTATGACTAAACCATTTATGGGTGTTTCTGCAAGTGGATGTCATACTAATATGTCTTTGTGGAAAGGTGGAAAAGTTTCAGTCAATAAACTAGGGCACAAAAAATTGCCAGGTGTTGATGAAGTATTTAGTTATGTTTCAGGTGGAACAAATACATTTATGCCTGATACGAAAGATATGCAGATGCCAGGTAAAATTGGTTTACAATCAATTGCAGGTATCATGAAACATTTGCCTGCATTAACTGCCTTAGGATCCTCAACAGTAAACTCTTACAGAAGATTATGGGATCAAGGTTTCTGGGCGCCAGTTTATGCTGACTGGGGATATCAAAACAGAACTTGTGGATTAAGAGTTTCTGCTCCAGGTAGATTTGAATACAGATCAGTGGACAGTATGCATAATCCTTATTTATTAGGTGCTGCATTACTTAAAGCTTGTGATGAAGGTATTTCTAAAAAAATGAAACCTGCAGCGCCAGAGTCTAGAAATATTTATGAAGCTCAAAAAGCTGGTAAGGATGTTAAAAAACTTCCATTAAGTTTAGGAGAAGCTTTAGAAAGATTAGCAGAAGATGATGTAATAAAATCTGCAATGCCAGATGAGATGTACAAAGTCTTCCACTGGTATAAAAATGATGAGTGGGAAAGATTCTTGGGTGCAACAACTCAATGGGATCTTGATACTTATTTAGATTGCTTACCATAATATTAATTAAGAAAGGAAAAATATGTGCGGGATAGCTGGACTTATTCATAGAGGAAATACTTCTAAAGTTGGTTTTGAACTTCAAGGTATGCTTCAAGCTTTAAAACATAGAGGCGAAGACTCAACTGGATATGCGTTGTACGGTAAGACTGATGGCCAAAACTTTATAATGCGTTTTAAAGTTGGGGAAAATGTTGGTGAAGGAAGTACTTCTGTAATGGAAGATGTTTCTGTTTACGATGAAAGAAAAAAAATTGTAGATGGTTATTTAAAAGATTTAGGAGCTACAATTGTAAAAGAAGAAAGAACTCTTCCCTACTCTTTAAGATACGAAATTCAATATGATAAAGATCTAATGGAATTTTCTCAAAAAATAGAGAGCGTTCCTGGTGTTGAAATTTTATCTATGGGTAAATCATTAGAAGTTATTAAAGATTTAGGAAACGCTGAAGCAGTATGTAAAAGATACAGTTTAGATAAAGTAGAAGGAACACACGCTATAGGTCATGCTAGAATGGCAACAGAGTCTGGTGTGGATATTAAGTCTGCTCACCCTTTTTGGGGATACCCATTTAGCGATGTATCAGTGGTGCATAATGGTCAATTAACTAATTATTGGAATAATAGAAGAGTTTTAGAAAATAAAGGCATGAGATTTATGTCAGAGTGTGACTCTGAATTAATTGCAGTTTATTTAGCAGAAAAAATGAGAAATGGTGCAACACTTGAAGAAGGCATGAAAGAGTCTTTAATGGGCTTAGATGGCGTATTTACTTACTTTGTAGCAACAAAAGATTCTTTAGGAATGGCGAAAGATACAATGGCGGCTAAACCATTAGTTTTATATGAGTCAGATGATTTAGTAGCAATGGGATCAGAAGAAATAGCAATCAGATCTATTCTTCCACAAGAAATAGATACGTATGATCCATTTGATGGGATGGTAAAAGTATGGCAAATCTAAAAACTGGAGAGAAAAAAACAAAAGCCCAATCAATGGGTCTTCATACTGAGGTCTTAACAGGCAAAACCCAACAAAAGTTTTTTAACCCAGATGAAGCTGAAAACTTCTATTACTTTGGAACATACGATGTTGATTTTAATAAAAGAACAGAGATTGATGTCAAAGATATGGAGTGCAGAGAAGCAAATAAAAAAATTGATGATTTAATGAAAGAGGGTTATGGAACAATTGTTATTAAAAACCCCCAAGGTAAACATAGTTTAGGAGTTGGAATATTAAATAAATTGAATTTAATATTTGAGGGAAGTCTTGGATATTTTGGTGTTGGCTCGATGGATGGTCCAATTGTTAGAATTAATGGAAGAGTTGGATGGTCATGTGCTGAAAATATGATGGCAGGAAAAGTTGTTATTGAGAAGAATGCTGGGTCATGTTTTGGCGCTGCTATTCGAGGTGGAGATTTAATCTGCAAAGGTAGCGTTGGTGCAAGAACCGGAATTGACCAAAAAGGTGGTACTATAATAATTGGTGGTGATGCTGGTGCTTTTACTGGTTTTATGATGCAAAGAGGTAGAATTATTATCCTTGGAGATGTTGGTATTAACCTGGGCGACAGTATGTACGATGGGACAATTTTTGTAGGTGGAAAAATTGGTTCATTTGGTAGTGATGCTGTTGAAGCAGAGCTAACAGATTCAGATCAAGATTGGCTTAAAAGAAAATTAAAGGTTGCGGAGATCGGTGAAAACTTTGATGTTTCAAAAATGACCAAAGTTGTTGCAGGTAAAAAACTTTGGAACTACGACGCTCTTGAACCTACAGAGAAAAAAGGAGCAATTTAAATGGCAAAGAAAAAAAACGGTAACGGAAAATCTAACGGTCATTCAAATGGCAATGGTGTAGCGTCAAGAAATAAAAGTCTACTAGGTCATAATGCAATTTTTACCCCAGAGGTAATGGATGACATCCACATAAAAGCAGAACTAGGAAGATACAGAATGCGTGGAATGGCGTTAATGAAAAAAATTCCAACTTTCGATGATTTAGTTTTCTTACCAGGAACATTAACAAGATTTGTAATTGAAGGTTACAGAGAAAAATGTGAAACAAAAACGATTATTGGACCAAGGTGTGAAAATCCGATTGAATTAGATATTCCTGTGTATATTACAGGCATGAGTTTCGGTGCATTATCTTATGAAGCAAAAACTGCTTTAGCAAGAGGTGCTACAATGGCTGGAAGTGCTACTTGTTCAGGTGAAGGTGGAATGATACCCGATGAGCGAAGATATTCTGAAAAATGGTTCTATCAATGTATTCAATCAAGATATGGTTTTAACCCACACCACGCACAACTTGCAGATGGAATTGAGGTTTTCATTGGACAAGGTCAAAAAGTTGGAATGGGTGGTCACTTAATGGGTCAAAAAGTAACTGATCAGGTTGCAGAAATGAGATCACTGCCAGCTGGTATTGATCAAAGATCTCCTGCAAGACACCCTGACTGGTTAGGTCCAGATGACCTTGCATTAAAAGTGCAAGAGTTAAGAGAGTTAACTAAAAATAAAGTGCCAATTCAGTTAAAACTTGGTGCTGCTAAAGTATACGATGATGTTCGTATGGCAGCAAAGTGTGATCCAGACTCTATATATTTAGATGGAATGGAAGGATCAACTGGGGCAGGCCCACACATCGCTGCAGCAAATACAGGTATTCCTGGTATTGCTGGTATTAGAGAAGCAAGAAGAGCTTTGGATGATGTAGGCAAAACTGGAAAAGTTACTTTGATTTATGCAGGTGGAGTAAGAGATGGTGCAGATATGGCAAAAGCTTTAGCATTAGGTGCTGATGCAATTGCAATTGGAACAGGTGCTATGGTTGCTCTTAACTGTAACAAAGAAATTCCAGAATCTAATTTTGAAAAAGAGATGGGAGTTCCAGCAGGACATTGTTATCACTGCCATACAGGTAGATGTCCAGTTGGTGTTGCTACTCAAGATCCAAAATTAAGAAAAAGATTAAACCCAGATGATGCTGCATTAAGAGTATATAATTATTTACATGCAATGACATTAGAGGCACAGCTTCTTGCAAGAGCATGTGGAAAAACAAATATCCACTCTTTAGAGCCAGAAGATATGGCCGCATTAACAATGGAAGCATCAGCTTTAGCAAAAGTTCCATTAGCTGGAACTAATCATACGGTTGGGGTTAAAGATTTCCATAAGATATAGGAATGATAAATGGCTAAGAAAAACAAAAAAAAGTCAAAAGTCGTAAAAGGCCAATTGGGTAAAAAGAAAGAGACTGCCCGTGAAAAAATGATCGGTCAGACGATCGGTTATAGATATGACGTAAATCTTTTGCCAGATTACTCGAGACTTACTCCATTTCTTAAAAAATATATAGACGCGATGGGTTGGGATGATTTGAATTGGTTAGAAGATGTTCATATGGGGTATGAAGAAAATAGACCAGCTGTTTTTGATAGAAATGCTAATGGTTGGGTAACTATTCCAAGCAAAATAAAACTACCTAACAATCAACAAGACAGAGACATGATTGCAAGAGAGCTACTTGTCAAATTTCAAATGTCACCGAATCATCCCCTGGTTGATTTAAAGAAAGCTTACTTAAAATTTTAAATTTCAATTCTTAGTTGATAAAATAATTATTAACATCTATTTTTTATAACTAATTTAAAATTGTCAGTCTCCCTAAAATTTCATAAAGTTAATTAATTATTAATAGGAGAGAGAAATATGACTGATCAATTAGGTGCTCTCACATCAATATTTACAGAGTTTTACTATTGGGTAACTGTGGTTCTAATGTTTTTGATCCACGTAGGATTTTGTATGTATGAAGTTGGGGCATCTCGATACAAACATCACCAACATACTCTTATGAAAAACACAATGCTTATACCTTTGGTTACGGTTACGTGGTTTTTCTTTGGTTGGTGGATATACTGGGCATTTCCAACAGGACCAGGATTAGCTCCTTCGATTATGACCGAGAGTACCGGTCTAGTTCTTGGAGGTGGATTTGGTGGAAATGATCTTGCTAACCCTACTAATGCGTTGATGGCAGTAAATCTTAATGATCATATAATGGGTGTCTTTTGGGCAGCCTTTTTATTATTTTCATGGACTGCAGCCTCAATAGTATCAGGGGCAGTTATTGAAAGGATAACAACTTTTGCATTTGGAATTCTCGCAATTGCAATAGGATCTGTTTTTTGGACAATAGATGCTTCATGGGGATGGCATTTTGATGGATGGATGTTAAAAATATTAGGATACCACGATGCATATGCTTCAGGTGTAATTCACGCAATTGCAGGAGGTTTTGCTTTAGGTGTTCTTGTTGTTTTAGGACCAAGAATTGGAAAATTTTCTTCGAGCGGAGAACCTAGAAACATTGGACCAAGAAACCCTTGGTTAGTTACTGTTGGATTATTTTTAATCTATACAGGTTTTTGGGGCTTCTACGCAGCTTGTAATGTTCCAATTTACGATCTTGGACCTGAGTATGGTATGGAAGGTGTAACTTTCTTTACAGCAACTAACATCTACCTAACTCCAACAACACTTAGTGGAATAACGATGAACTTTTTAATGTCGTTATCTGGAGGATTGTTGGCAGGATATGTAATATCAAAGGGAGATCCTTTTTGGACTTATTCTTCAGGACTTGCAGGCATAATCTGTGCATCTGCAGGTAATGATTTATATCATCCAATTCAATCAATGATTATCGGTATGATAGGTGTAGTTATAGCTTACAAATTGCATTACTGGGTCGAAAGAAAATATAAAATCGACGATGCAGTTGGAGCAGTAGCTGTACATGGTTATGCTGGATTTGTTGGTCTTGTAATCTGTGGTTTTGTTTTAAATGGTTATCCTTCATCTGGTTATGGTGTTGGAGAAATGTGGGATGGAACTACATATGCAGCGATTAATCCTTTAGGAATGTTTATTGGTGCAATAATTATGTTTTTTGTACTTGGTATGCTTCCAGGTTATATAATTGCTAAAGTTCTACATGGAATGGGTAAATTAAGAATTCCAAAAGAAGTGGAGCTTGCAGGACTTGATTACACAATAATGGAGGAGGCTAAAGAAGACGAAAAAGCTGTAGTCTCTGCCAGTAGATAAAGGAGGTATATAGATGGCAACAGTATCAAATTGGATAGATCATTTAAGTGCCTCAGAGGTACAAGGATCTGTTTATCCAGGTGTTGGCTCGGAAGGAGTGCTAGTTATTGTAGCAATTCTTATTTGGGTAGGCTGGCATGTGATTTCATCTAAACAAGAAGATGGTAAGATGAATGAAATTGCTAGAAAAAGACCGGGTGCTAATGACTGGAAAAGCAATATAACAGACGGCTAAAACTTTAAAGAGGGCACATAATTATATGTGCCCTCTTTTTTCAAAGATGGAAAATTCTGACAATAACAATCAACAAGAAAATAAAACCCCAAGTAAGATGGCGAGGTTGGCTTGGCCTAAAGCTAAATATGGCGTTATCATCGCTGTTATTATTATTGTAGTGGTGAATTTATTATATTACAAAGACGCGTTATTAAATCTGTTAAAGTAAACTCATTTAAATTTATGTGTGGAATAGTTGGTATATATTTAAAAACAAAAAAGTACGAAAAGTCGTTAGGTAAATTTTTATCTGGAATGTTAGATAATATGGCAACAAGAGGTCCTGATAGTGCTGGCTTTGCAATTTACACAAAAGAAAATAAAAATAACTTTAAATATTCAATTTGTTTAAACAATCTTTCAGAGCAAGATTTTAGAAAAAAAATATCAAAATACTTTAAGAAAATAAAACTTATTAGATACTCTGACCACATAATAATGGAGACAAAAGACAAACCTCAAGAAGTAATAAAAGTAATTAATGAGAAAATTAAAGAAGTTTCAATCGTTGGATACGGTAAAAGTATTAATATTTTCAAGCAAACTGGCAATCCTAAAGATGTAGTTAAAAAATTTAAATTATCATCCTTTTCTGGAACTCATGGTATAGGTCATACTAGAATGGCAACTGAAAGTGCTATCACAACTGAAGGGTCGCATCCCTACTCTACGGCTGAGGATGAATGTTTAGTTCACAATGGCTCATTATCTAATCATAATAATGTAAGAAGAGATTTAATTAAAAAAGGACAAGAATTTAAATCAGAAAATGATACTGAGGTTGCAGCTGGATATATTTCAAACAAAATTTCTGAAGGAAATAATTTAAAAAACACTTTAACAAGTAGTCTTAAAAACCTGGATGGCTTTTATACTTTTATTGCAGGTACTAAAGATGGTTTTGCTTTATTGAGAGATGAGATTGCATGCAAGCCAGCAGTTGTTGCTGAAACAAAAGACTATGTTGCTGTTGCTTCAGAATTTCAAGCAATGGCTCATTTGCCAAATGTAAATTCTGCTAAGATTTTTGAACCAAAACCTGGTGTTGTCTATAACTGGTAATTATGAATTTTGATCTAAATAAAAAAAAACTAACTGACATTAACAAATATCTCCAAAATATAGATAGAAAAAGTAATGTTAGAAAATTTAAAATAGAGAATCCTTCAGGTCATCATGCAATATGTGCAGGTTTAAAAGATGATATTGATGTAACTATAAATGGACATACTGGATACTATTGTGCTGGAATGAACCAAAAGGCATCTGTTACTGTTAACGGAAACGTTGGAACGGGTGTCGCTGAAAATATGATGTCTGGAAAGGTATTTGTTAAAGGAAATGCTTCACAATCTGCTGGTGCTACTGGTCATGGTGGAAATCTTGTTATTGAAGGTGATGCGAGCTCAAGATGTGGAATTTCTATGAAAGGAATTAATATTATCGTTAAAGGGTCTGTTGGTCATATGTCAGCGTTTATGGCTCAAAAAGGAAACTTAATTATTTTTGGTGATGCAGATGAAGATTTGGGAGATAGTATTTATGAGGCAAAAATCTTTGTTAAGGGTAAAGTAAAGAGTTTAGGGGCAGATTGTGTTGAAAAAAAAATGGATGAAAAGAGTATTAATGAATTAAAAAAAATATTCAAAGAGTTAAATATTTCTGAAAATCCCCAAAATTTTAAAAGATATGGCTCCGCTAGAAAACTTTATAATTTTAAAATTGATAATGCAGGAGCGTATTAAATGAAAAAGAAAGGCTTAAAAGAATTTAAAACATTTCCTCAATCAACCATTAATGAAATTCAAAGAGCAGCTAAAGAGGGGATTTATCAAATAAGAGGGCTTGGTGCTAAAAGAAAAGTACCTGACTTTGATGATCTAGTTTTCTTAGGTGCTTCAATGTCTAGATATCCTTTGGAAGGATATAGGGAAAAATGCAACACTTCAGTTGTGCTTGGAGACAGATTTGCAAAGAAACCTTTAAAGTTAGACATACCTATTACCATAGCTGGAATGAGTTTTGGTGCATTAGGAGCTAACGCTAAAGATGCATTAGGAAGAGGCGCATCATCAATGGGAACTTCAACAACAACAGGTGATGGAGGAATGACCAAAGAAGAAAGAGGTTCATCTAAGTATTTAGTTTACCAATTACTTCCTTCTAGATATGGCATGAATCCTGATGATTTAAGAAAAGCTGATGCAATTGAAGTTGTTGTTGGACAAGGCGCAAAACCAGGCGGCGGCGGTATGCTTTTAGGTCAAAAAATTAATAAAAGGGTTGCAGGAATGAGAACGCTACCAGAAGGAATTGATCAAAGAAGTGCATGTCGTCATCCTGATTGGACTGGACCAGATGATTTAGAGATAAAAATTCAAGAACTAAGAGAAATAACAAATTGGGAAAAACCTATTTATATTAAAGTAGGTGCAGCAAGATCTTATTATGATACTGCTCTTGCAGTTAAAGCAGGTGCAGATGTTGTTGTATTAGATGGAATGCAAGGAGGTACTGCTGCAACACAAGATGTATTTATTGAACATGTTGGAATTCCAACTTTAGGTGCATTAAGAGAAGCGGTTGATGCATTAAAAGAATTAAATATGCACCGCAAAGTTCAACTAATTGTTTCTGGAGGAATTAGAACAGGAGCAGATGTTGCTAAAGCACTTGCTATGGGAGCAGATGCAGTTTCAATCGGCTCTGCTGCTATGATGGCATTGAATTGCAATGCGGATTTATACAGAAAGGATTATGAAAAACTTGGAACAGAACCTGGTTACTGTCATCATTGTCATACAGGTAGATGTCCAGTTGGTGTTGCAACACAAGATCCTAAACTTGAGAAAAGACTTGATCCGAAGGAAGGTGGTAGACAATTAAAAAACTATTTGACTACTTTAACGTTAGAGTTGCAGACTTTAGCTAGAGCAAATGGTAAGTCTGATGTAAGAAATTTAGAGCCTGAAGATTTAGTTGCTTTAACAGTTGAAGCTGCTGCTATGGCAAGAGTTCCATTAGCTGGAACTAATTGGATACCTGGATTTAAAGAAAAGGATTGATTAAGAATTTGAATTCTATTAGCTTTTAAAATGCCAAAAAATCTTTCACAAATAGCAAAATCAAAAAAAATAAAATACTTTTTAATAAGTTTTGTAGACTTATTTGGGGTATTAAGATCAAAATTAGTACCAGCTCAAGCGATAGCTGAAATGCAAAAGAATGGTGCTGGATTTGCTGGATTTGCTACCTGGTTGGACATGACGCCTGCAGATAGCGATATGTTTGCAATACCTGATCCTGATAGTTTAATTCAATTACCTTGGAATAAAGAAATTGGATGGTTGGCATCTGATTTATATATGGATGGAAAACCAGTTGAAGCATCACCAAGAGTAATGCTTAAAAACCAAATCCAAAAACTAAAAGCAAAAAAACTTCAGATGAAATCCGGTGTTGAATGTGAATATTTTTTAATTTCTGAAGATGGTTTATCAATAGCTGATCCAAGAGATATACAGTCAAAACCTTGTTATGACCAATCTGCATTAATGAGAAGATATGATCTTATTAAAGAAATTTGTGACAGTATGATTGAGCTTGGTTGGAAACCATACCAAAACGATCATGAAGATGCGAATGGTCAATTTGAAATGAACTGGGATTACTCTGATAGTCTTGTTACTGCAGATAGACATGTGTTCTTTAAATTCATGGTAAAAAATCTTGCTGAGAAACATGGATTAAGATCTACTTTCATGCCAAAACCTTTTAACAATTTGACTGGAAATGGTTGTCATGCTCATGTCTCTGTTTGGAGTGGTGGAGTAAATAAATTTTTAGATAAAAAAGATAAATTAGGACTTAGTAAATTAGCTTATAACTTTCTTGGTGGTTTAATTAAAAATGCTCAACCTTTATCAGCTTTTTTTAACCCAACTATCAACAGTTATAGAAGAATAAATGCACCACCAACAAAGTCAGGTGCAACTTGGTCTCCAAGTAGTATTTCTTATACAGGAAATAACAGAACACATATGATTAGAATTCCAGATCAGGGGAGATTTGAATTAAGATTAATGGATGGATCAGTAAATCCATACTTATTACAAGCAGGTGTATTGGCGGCAGGAATAGAGGGAATTAATAAAAAAATTAATCCTGGTAAACCACTTCATTGCAATATGTATACAGATTATAAAAAATATCCAAAACTTGCAAAACTTCCAAATGATGTAGGCCAAGCATTGGGTATGTTGGAAAAAAGTAAAATGTTAAATAATGCTTTTGGTAAAGATGTTATTAAAAGTTATCTAAAATTAAAAAGAACAGAATTATCAAATTTTAAAAAAAAAGAAGTATTTAATAAAAGAAAACCTATTACACATTGGGAAAGAGCTAACACATTAGACTGTTAACATGAAGGAATTGGCTAAAATTTCTTCTTGGAAATATTCAAAATTTTTATCCAATAAAAGATATAATTTTTCAAGAAAGCAAGTTTTAAAACATTTATCCAAACAGTTTATAGATAAAGCTTATAATAAAATATCAAAATGGAAAGGTTACTCGCCTACCCCACTAATTAAATTAAATAAACTTAATAAAAATCTTAAGCTTAAAAATATTTTTTATAAAGACGAGTCTAAAAGATTTCATTTAAAATCTTTTAAAGCCTTGGGTGGTGCTTATGCAGTTGAAGATATCTCAAAAGGGGAAAAAAATATTGTAATTTCATCAGCAACAGCAGGAAACCATGGAAAATCAGTTGCCTGGGGAGCTCAAAGGTTGGGTCTTGAATGTAGAATATTTGTTAGTCAGTACGTTAGCGATACAAGAGTTAAAGAAATAGAAAAATTTGGAGCTGTTGTTACAAGAGTAAAAGGTGATTATGAAAGTTCTTTAAACGAATGCATAAGACAAACTAAAAAAAATAAGTGGCATATTGTTCAGGATGTCTCTAATAAAAATTATAAATATGTGCCTCAACTTACAATGGCAGGTTATTCAATAATGATTAAAGAAATATCTAAACAAACAAATCAGTACATTACCCATGTTTTTCTCCAAGCAGGTGTTGGAGGGATGGCGGCTGGATCTGTGGCGGGTATTGCAAGATATTTTAAAAGAATTCCAAAGATAATTGTAGTTGAACCAAAAGATGCAGCCTGTGTTTTAAAAAGTATTGAAGCTAAAAAAATGAAAAAAATTAAAATTAAAAAAGAAAGTATTATGGGAGGAATGTCGTGTAACGAAATGTCCCTGGTACCTTGGAACATTTTAAATAAATCTGCAAATCATTGTATAACAATAGATGATTCAAAAGTATCAAATACACTTGCAATGTTAGCTAAATCAAAGTTCAGTAATAAAAAAATTACAGGTGGTGAATGTGCAACACCTGGGATAATAAGTTTAATAGCTGCATGTAACGACAAAAAAATTAAAAATCTTTTGGCGCTTAATGAAAAATCAAATGTACTCGTTATGGGATGTGAAGGCAATACAGATGCTACATTGTATAATAAGCTATTGTCTCAAGGTTTAAAGAAGATCTAAATATGTCTGATTGTGCTGTTGTTTGGATAAGGGATGATTTTAGAATTAGAAATAATCATGCTCTATCGTACGCTTGTAAAAATCATGATGCTGTAACTGCTATTTACATACATAATAAAGAGTATTTTGATGGAAAAAGAGAAGCTCAAAGATGGTGGATTAGTAAATCACTGGAGAGTTTTTCAAATGATCTAGAAAAATTTAACATCAAGTTAGAGACAATTATTTCTGATGAAACTTCATTTTACTCAAAATTAAAAACAAAAGATAAAATATCGATTTATTGGAATAAGGTTTATGAACCAGATCATTTAAAGTTAGATAAAGAAATAGAAAAAATTTTAGAAAAAAAAGATATTCCATTTAAATTTTTCAAAGGAAATATTTTAAACGAATATCAATCAATTACTAAAAATGATGGAACACCCTTTAAAGTTTTCAGTCCCTTTTGGAGAAATGCGGAACAAGTATTTCTAGATGCAGTTCCACAAAAAACGTCAGAGATAAAAAAGTTAAAAAGTAAAAAAACTTTATTTAATTCTAAAGATAATTTTAAACAAATTATGCCTAAAAAAGATTGGTTTAAAAAGTTTGATCAATATTGGAAGCCATCTGAGGATGAAGCTCACAAAAACTTAAAAGAATTTATAAGTAACAGAATTTCAAAATATGGTGTTAATAGAGATTATCCATCAATAAATGGATCTTCAAGATTATCTCCCTATATTAGAAACGGTCAAATACACGTAGCTGCAATATATGAAAAAAGCTCAAAGGATATTAAAAAAAATATAAGTATTAGAAAATATATTAATGAACTAGGATGGAGAGAATTTTCTCACAGTTTAATTAATTATTTCCCACAAATGTTAAAAGGAAACTTAAGAAAGGAATTTGATAAATTTCCATGGGAAAAAAATTCTAAAAATCTTAAAGCATGGAAACAGGGTATGACTGGTTATCCAATTGTTGATGCAGGAATGCGAGAACTTTATGAAACAGGTTGGATGCATAACAGAATTAGAATGGTAGTTGGATCATTTTTAGTTAAACATTTAAGAATTAATTGGAAAGAAGGTGAAAAATATTTCAGAAATTGTTTACTAGATTTTAATGAGGCTAACAATGTTGCACAATGGCAATGGGTTGCAGGATGTGGTGCTGATGCAGCTCCTTACTTTAGAATTTTTAATCCAATACTGCAGGGTGAAAAATTTGATAAAGAGGGATTATATGTAAAAAAATGGGTACCAGAGTTAAGTAAAGTTCCATCAAAATTTATACACAAACCTTGGGAAATGGAAATTAAATACCAAAATGCAATAAACACTATAATTGGAAAAGATTATCCTAAACCGATTGTTGTTCATGAAGAGGCACGAGCTGCAGCTTTAAATGCTTTTCAAAGTTTAAGGAAATAAATTTTCCTATTTTCCTAAAAAGTGATGGATAATTTTTCTTTTTTGTGGGGTAAGCCTATGTTCAAATAAATATAAACCCTGCCATGTTCCAAGTAACAAATGACTATCTTTAATACTCAAAGAGATTTGATTATTTGTCAATGCTGATTTTATGTGAGCAGGCATATCATCTTTTCCTTCGGTGGTGTGAACATATAATTTGTTATCCATAGGAGCTAATTTATCAAAATAATTAATTAAATCTGTTTGAACATCTGGATCTGCATTTTCTTGAACAATTAGGGATGCACTGGTGTGCTGAATACTTAAATTCAATATTCCATTTTTAAAATTATTTTTACTTATCCAATTAATTGTTTCATCAGTAAATTCATATAATTTTTGTCCATTTGTGTTTACTTGAAGATTAAAAAATTCCTGTTTCATAAATATTATTCTCTAGATGTTAGTTCATATAAACGACTTATAGTACGTTTAAACGGTTTTTCTAATAATCTTGATGAAGTAAACTCATCTAAACTTTGATTACTTGTTACTGCAATTGAAATATCTTTATCATAAATTACATCTAGTAGAGTAATAAATCTCTGTTGTTGGTTTGAATTGGTATCATTAAATTGTGGAATTTGATCTATTACAATAAATTTACAGTTTTTAATTATTTCTAAGTAATCTTCTGCACCTAAATTTTGATCACAAAGATCGTTGAAATTAAATCTTGCAATTCCTTCATAAAAATTTTCTATTTTAAAATCTCTTCCTTTTACATTGACTATAATTTTAGATTGATTTTTATCTTTTGTAATTGTTCTAAAAAATTTATTAATCTTAAAGTTTGTCTCCTGGTTTAAAGGATAAAAATATCTTTGTTTTTGATTATCATTAGATTTTCTATAATCATCCTCAATTTTAAGTTCGTGTTCAATTGATTGATCTTCCATAATTTTTATGAAAGGTTTAAACTGATCTCGCTGTAGACCATCTTTATATAATTCTGAGATTTTAGTATTTGAAGTTACAATAATTTTTATATCCTCTTTAAATATTTGATCAAATAATTTACCTAAAATCATTGCATCTACAATATTAGTTACTTGAAACTCGTCAAAATAAATTAATGAAGCTTTTGATTTAAGGTTTTTAACAAATTGATTGATTACATTTTCTTCATTTTTATCTTTTCGTTCATGAACAAAATCATGAAAACTTAACATAAACTCATTAAAGTGTTGTCTTAATTTTTTTTGATCTACTTGATCAAAAAAAAAATTTAAAATCATTGTTTTTCCAACGCCTACACCTCCAAATAAATAAAAACCTTTTTTGGAATTTTGTTTTGAAAATAACTTTGAAAAAAAGGATTTAAAATTTGATTGGTAATATTGCTCTAGTTTTTTTATAACTGCAATTTGATTGGGGTTAACCTCTAGTTCTTGATTATTACAATAAGATATAAAATCTCTCACAAATGTCTTTGGCATTAATTTTTTTTAGTTTTAAAATCAATACCATACTCTGATCTTGGACCTTTTCTTAAACCAAATGGACCTGAAAAAAAAATTGTCATCGGTCTTGTTCCTGGCTCAAGATCAACTCTGTGAAATGCATTGGCTGATCGAAAACCAATGTAACCTGGTCTTCTCCAAAACTTACCTTTAATTGTAGTTTCCCAATAACCGCCTCTAATAACAATTGTCATATAAGGAAATAAATGATTATGAACACCATCTCCATGATCATCATCTAGCATTTCATGAATTAAAATATTAAATGGAAACCATCTAGGTCTGTGTCTAAATAAAACGTAATATCTATTCATCCAGGGTTTTGCCTGATCGTAATTTGGATGTGAAGGGCCTCTATCTAAAACAACTTTTTTTCGCCCTAACTTTTCAAGTAATTTTAAAAACATTATTCAACTTTAATAATAGCATTACTCTTTAAAATGAACATGCCATCATCAAAAACGTTAGGTCTATTAATTCTTGATTTTCCTATTTTATAAAACCCTTCCTCATTTCCTGAAACAGCGTTCAACTTTATCAATTTTCCATTATTTAAAGAGACATAAACCTTATTTTGCGCAAGGATAAATCCGGTAGGTTCAATTTGATTTTTCTTATTTTCGATATTTTTAAATATGTTTGTAATCCTTAAAACATTTCCAGTATTATCATCGATTATAAATAAAAAACCTTCTTTTGAAATTGAAAAAACATAATTTTCTATAATGGTTGGTCTTAAACTTGAATTGATAGTTTGTTTATATTTTAAAACACCTGATCTTGCATCAATTGCAAAAAACTCATTTCTATTATTTGAAAAGTAAATTGTATCATTTGCAAAAATAATATCTGAATTTTCTAACGTAAATGCATCTTGGAAAATTAATGTGCTTTGTGTGGGTGTTTGCCAAACTAAACTTCCATCATTTGCATTTAAAGCGGTTACATCACCAATACTGTTTATAAAAAATACTACTTCTCCTTTTGTTATAAGAGATAATTTTTTTTGAGATTTAATAAATGGGTTATCAGTATCAAAATTCCATAGCTCTTTTCCATCTTTTACTGAAAAGGCTCGTATTACATTATCAAAGTCAACAACGACTACGCTATTTTTAATAATTTTTGCATTTGAATTAAATCCAACTTTACTTTCTATGGTCCAGTTTAATTCTCCTGTTTCTAATTTTATAGAATAAACTTTTGAAAGATTATCAAGTACCAATATATCAGGTCCAGATTGTGCAAAATATAAAATTGGTTTTAATTTTTTCTCTTTTTTAGAGTAGTGATTTACTTTCCAATACTCTTCAAAATCTGTTGAGGTTTTAAAGATATCTCCTTTTCCTGTAAAAAACACTAAACTGTTATCTTCAGTAAATAATATTTCAGGTTGATTAAATTTAAATTGATCAATAGTTGAAAATTTATATGAAAAAACTTTTTCAAAATTTGAGTTAAAATCTAAATTTCCACTGTTGTTTGAATTATTTGATAAAAAGGGCTCACCCTTTGTAATTGTTGATATTTTAATATTTAAAGCAGGATTTAATTCTTGTTTTATTGGTTTTGATTTTTCAAATAAAGTTATAGCATTTGGATTTTCTTCAACTTTTTTATCCTTAAAACCACAATTCGATAAAAATAAAAGTAAAACTAGATATAAAAAAAACTTACTCACCAAAGTCTACACGTAATCTTTTTAGCGCTTCTGTTTTAATTTTTTGACTTGCATTTTCTAGATTTGCTAACTGTTGGAAAAACTCTTTAGATTTTTGTTTTTGATTATTTGCAAAATAATATTCTGCCATTAAATATAAGCCATGGGGCTTCCAAATACTTTCCGATTTAATTACAGGATTTAAAATATCTAAAAGCTCATTTTCATTTGCAAAATCTGAATTAAATAAACCTTTTTTAAATATATTTAGGTTTTTAGTTTCTTTATCTAGTCCACTTTCATTAATTATAACATCAAAATATTGGTTTATTTCCTCATTTGAAGTTATGAGCTGATTATCAATTAAGAAATAAAAAGCTAAAGGTGAGTAAGTGCTATCTTTTTCATTAATAATTGTTTTTAATTCCTCTAGGACATCTGTTTGACCACTTTCATACTTTATTACTGCTAAATTGTATTGATCAGCAAGTTTTGCTTTTTTTCTTGTTTGAAGCTCTTCATAAAGAAAGTAACCACACAAAATCAATATTAAAACAACTAAAACTGAGATAAGAGATTTTCTATTATTAATAAAAAAATTCTTAATTCTTTCGTTACGAGTATTGGTATTTATAATATCTATTTCTTCGTCCATTAAATCATGTTCCTTAAAACGTACTGTAAAATGCCACCATTTTTATAATATTCCAATTCATTTTTAGTGTCTATTCTACATAACATTTTGATTTTTTTAATATCTCCAGATTGATATTTAAATTCAACTTCAACCTCGTCTCTTGGATTAATGCCTTTTTCAATATCAATTATTGAAATAAGTTCAGATCCCTTTAAGTTTAAATTCTCTCTATTCATATCACCGACGAACTGTAAAGGTAAAACTCCCATTCCAATTAAATTTGATCTGTGGATTCTTTCAAAGCTTTCAGCAAGAACAGCTTTAACACCTAAAAGTTTTGTGCCCTTAGCTGCCCAATCTCTTGAAGATCCTGTACCGTATTCTTTTCCACCAATAACAACTAAATCAGTTCCTCTTTTCTTATATTCAACTACAGCATCATAAACAGGCATTATTTTTTCCTCTGGATATAATTTTGTAAATCCACCCTCGGTTCCTGGTGCCATTTCATTTCTAATTCTAATATTTGCAAAGGTTCCTCTCATCATAACTTCATGGTTTCCTCTTCTTGAACCGTAAGAGTTATAATCTTTCGGTAGAATTTGATGTTTCATAAAGTATTCACCTGTTGGACTTTCTTTTTGAATAGAACCTGCTGGAGAAATATGGTCAGTTGTGACACTATCTCCTAAAATTAAAAGAGGTCTTGCATCTTTTATTTCTTTAAATCCTTCTGGTTCATCAGAAAGATTATCAAAGAAAGGGGGTTTCTTTACATATGTTGAAGTATCTTCCCATTTATAAATACTACTTTCTTCTGTTTTAATTTTTTGCCATTGTTCAGGTCCTTCTGAAACATTTGAGTATCTTTTAATAAACATTTCGGCATTTAAAGATTTTTGTAAAGTATCTTCTATTTCTTGATTTGTTGGCCAAATATCTTTCAAGAAAACATCATTGCCTTCTTTATCTTTTCCAAGTGAATCTTTGTATAAATCTTTTTTCATAGATCCAGCAATTGCGTAAGCAACAACTAATGGCGGTGAGGCTAAGTAATTTGCTTTAACCAAAGGTGAAATTCTTCCTTCAAAGTTTCTATTGCCAGATAAAACCGAAACTGCATAAATATTTTCATCTTTAATTGCATCAGAAATATTATCAGGCAATGGACCTGAATTTCCTATACAAGTAGTGCAACCATAACCTACTAAATTAAATCCAAGTTGATCAAGATAAGTATTTAAACCTGCTTTTGCTAAGTAATCTGTTACGACTTGTGAGCCTGGCGCTAATGATGTTTTAACCCAAGGTTTTGTTGTAAGTCCTTTTTCAATTGCTTTTTTTGCAAGTAAACCTGCTCCAATTAAAACGCTTGGATTTGAAGTATTGGTACAAGATGTAATTGCTGCAATTACAATATTTCCATCTTCTAAATTATAATCCTCTCCACTTACTTTTGCAGAACTCGGCTCTTTCTTTTTAGTTATTTCCTCATAAACTTTTTTAAAGTTTGAGGATGCTTCGGTTAATAAAACTTTATCTTGCGGTCTCTTAGGTCCAGATATAGTTGGAACCACTTTTGACATATCTAAAGAAACTGTATCAGTAAATTCAATTCCATCACTCACCCACAATCCCTGTTCTTTTGCGTAAGCTTCAACAATATCTACTGTTTGTTTATCTCTGCCTGAAAAGTTTAAATATTTTAAAGTTTCATCATCAATCGGGAAAAATCCACAAGTTGCACCATATTCTGGCGCCATGTTTGCAATGGTTGCACGATCTGCAAGGGTAAGATTTTTTAAACCTTCCCCATAAAATTCAACAAACTTTCCGACAACTCCTTTATCTCTTAGCATTTTAACAACAGTTAAAACTAAATCTGTTGCAGTAGTTCCTTCTGGAAGTTTATTAGTTAATTGAAAACCAATTACTTCTGGAATAAGCATTGATATTGGCTGACCTAACATGCCCGCTTCAGCTTCAATTCCTCCAACACCCCATCCTAAAACTGATAAACCATTTACCATTGTAGTATGACTGTCTGTTCCAACTAGAGTATCTGGAAAAATATAATCCTCATCTTTATATTTTTCTGACCAAACAACTTTAGATAAATATTCTAAGTTTACCTGGTGACAAATTCCTGTTCCTGGAGGAACTATTCTAAAATTGTTAAATGCTTGTTGTCCCCACTTTAAAAAAGAATATCTCTCAGAATTTCTATTGAATTCAATATCTACATTTTCTTTTAAAGAATTTGCACTTGCAAATTTATCAACTTGAACTGAGTGATCTATTACAAGATCAACGGAAGATAAAGGGTTTATGGTATTTGGATCTTTATTTTTTTCTTTAACAGCTTCTCTCATTGCTGCAAGATCCGCAACTGCTGGAATACCAGTGTAATCTTGAAGTAAAACTCTTGCAGGTCTGTAGGCTATTTCAGTTTTTGATTTTTTTGTTTTTAGCCATTCTTTGATAGCCTCAATTTGATTTTTAGTAACACTTAAATCATCTTCATATCTTAATAAATTTTCTAATAATACTTTTAGAGATTTTGGAAGTTTGCTTACCCCATCAAGACCGTTTTTTTCAGCAACTTTAATTGAATAATATTTATAATTTTTTCCACCGATTTCTAAATCAGATAAAGAATTATAAGAGTTTTTTGATCCTGGTTTCATGTTTAAATATAAATAGTTACAATGCTTAGCAAAAGAAGCAGTGACATAGCATAATTAAAGTAATTTATAAATTTATCATTTGTCGCGAATTTCCTTAAAAATTTACCTATAAATGTCCATAATGTAATACTCGTACTTGAGAAAATAAAAGCAAGTAAAACGATTTGAATCGCATAACTTAAATAGTTTTCTCCAAGCTCTAAATAAGTCGAAACAATAATTATTCCAAACAAAACACCTTTTGGATTTAAAAATTGAAAGAAATAAGTATCAAAAAATGTAACTGGATTTTTTTTTTCCTCTTCTTTCAAACTTTTAGAAAAAGAGATCTTATAAGCTAAATATAGCAAAAATAAGGTTCCAAGATATTTTAGAATATTTTGTAGAATAGGGAAAATCTTAAAAACATTTATCAGACCAATGGTTAGAAAAAATATTAATGAAGTAAATCCAAGGGTAACACCTAAGATAAGAGGAATTGTTTTTGTAATTCCAAAATTAAATCCAGAATATGATGCAACTACGTTATTTGGACCTGGCGTAAAGGCGGCAACAAACCAAAAAAGAGCTATTGATAATATTTCTGGATGCATAATTATTATGCAATCGGTAGACCATTTTCAGCTTTTTGAGAAGGATGAACTAAAGTTACTTTTCCATCAGCATCAATTGCTCCTAAAACTAAAACTTGCGAAACTACTCCAGCTATATTTTTTTCTGGAAAATTACAAACCGCAATTACTTGTTTGCCTTTTAAATTTTCTTCATTGTAATAGTGAGTTATTTGTGCAGAGGACTGTTTAATGCCAATTTCATTACCAAAATCAACCTCAACCACTAATGATGGTTTTCTCGCTTTTTCATTTTTCTTCACAGATATAACTGTTCCAATTCTAATATCGACCTTGTCAAATATGTCGTAGGTTATTTGTTCTTTAATCATTATAAAATATGTTAAGTTAAAAGTATGAGTATAGAAAACAATTTATACGAAAAATCAATCAAGATTTTAACTGATCTAATTGGATTTAAAACTGTATCAGGTCAAGATAACAGCCAATTAATCAGTTACTGCGAAAAAATTCTAAATGGCATTGGGGCTACAACTTTTAAAGTGTTCGATGATGATAATAAAAGGGTAAATTTATTTGGAACGTTAAAAGCAAAAAAAACAAAAGGCAAAAAACCAATAATTCTCTCTGGTCATACTGATGTTGTTCCAGTTTCAAAAGGTTGGTCCAGCGATCCATTTGTTGCAACTATTAAAGAGGATAAGCTCTATGGAAGAGGTTCGTGTGATATGAAAGGTTTTATTGCATGCACACTTGCTTATGCACCCATTTTTAAAGACAGTGATTTAGATAGAGATATTCATTTTTGTTATACATTTGATGAAGAGACTGCTTGTATTGGTGCGCCTTTATTAATTAAAGAATTAAAAAAGAGAGATATTAAAGATGGTATTTGTATTATTGGTGAACCCACAAATATGAAAATTATCGATGCTCATAAGGGCATGAATGAATATACAGTTCATTTTGGAGGACTTGCTGGTCACAGTTCTAAACCTCACTTAGGAGTAAGTGCAGTTGAATATGCATCAAGATAT
Source organism: uncultured Pelagibacteraceae bacterium (assembly GCA_902634885.1). Lineage (GTDB taxonomy): Bacteria > Pseudomonadota > Alphaproteobacteria > Pelagibacterales > Pelagibacteraceae > Pelagibacter. Next base: position 105,397 of record CACPLR010000002.1, read on the forward strand.
GTAAATAAACTTTTAGAAATTAGAGAAAGCCTAAAACAAAGAGGACCAAAAGATTGCATATTTGATCCACCACATTCAACTTTATCTGTTGGAGGGATTAAAGGAGGTATAGCTCACAATGTTATTGCAGATAAGTGCAGTGTTGAATGGGAAACAAGACCAGTTGTAAAAAAAGATGCAGATTTTGTAACTCAAGAAATTGATAAATATGCTAATGAAATTTTATTACCAGAAATGAAAAAAGTATTTCCAAAATCATTTATCAAAAAAGAAGTAATTGGTGAAGTTATTGGGTTTGATAGATTAGATCAGTCTGAAGCTTGTGAGTTTGTATCAAGTATTACAGGAGATAATTCAAGACAAGTTGTATCCTTTGGAACTGAAGCTGGTTTATTTCAAGAGGTAGGTATTAGTACTGTCGTTTGTGGACCAGGTTCGATTGAACAAGCACATAAAATTGATGAATTTATAGAACTGAATGAATTAAAAAAATGTCTTAAGTTTTTAGAAGGTGTAAAAAATAAATCTATAAATTAGTTCCAACCACCAACCGATTTAACTTCCAAAAATTCAAGTAAACCTTCTTTACCAGCCTCTCGACCAATACCAGAATGCTTAAAGCCACCAAATGGAGCATCAACTGCAATACCAGCACCGTTAACATCTACCATTCCTGATCTAAGTTTTCTTGCAACTCTTTGGACTTTATCGTTATCTTGGGTTTGAATATAATTCGTTAATCCATAATCAGTATCATTTGCAATCTGAATAGCCTCTTCCTCAGTTTCAAATGGAATAACAGATAAAACTGGACCAAAAATTTCAGTTCTTGCAATTTCCATATCATTATTAACATCTGCAAATACTGTAGGTTTTACATAGTAACCATCATTTAATCCATCCGGTTTACCAGGTCCACCAGCAACTAATTTTGCTCCCTCATCAATTCCTTTTTGAATAAGTCCTTGGATTTTATTAAATTGTGTTTCTGAAATAACTGGACCTATGTGTTCGCCCTCTTTATTTGGATCATCTACTTTAAATTCACTTGCATACTTTCTTAATCTTTCAACAGCTTCATCGTAAATTGGTTTTTCAACCAACATTCTTGTTGGAGCATTACAAGATTGTCCTGAGTTTCTAAAACATCTTAAAGCGCCTCTTTCAATAGCTTCTGCATCTGCATCTTTAAATATAATGTTTGCACCTTTTCCACCTAATTCTAAACTTACTCTTTTAAAATCTTTTGCTGCATTTTGTGAAATTAAAGCTCCTGCTCTTGTTGAACCTGTAAATGAAATCATATTTACATCTGGATGACTTGTTAAAGCATCACCTGTAGTTGCGCCGTCTCCGTTTACTAAATTAAATACACCTTTTGGAAATTTTGCTTCATCTATTAATTCTGCAATAATCATAGCAGACAAAGGTGCTAACTCTGATGGTTTTAAAATCATTGTACAACCAGATGCTAATGCTGGAATAACTTTCAATGTAACTTGGTTAATTGGCCAATTCCATGGAGTAATTAATGCACAAACACCTTTTGGTTCATATATCAATCTTTGATTTTTTGCGTGTTCTCCTAGTGGTTTTTCAAACTCAAATTCTTTTAAATAACGGATGAATGATTTTGTATGACTAGCACCAGTTCCTGTTTGAAGTTTTAATGCAAAATCTTTTGGTGCTCCCATTTCCTGAATAATTGCATCAGTAATATCGTTCCATCTTTTTTTATAAAGTGCATAAAAGTTTTCTAATAAAGCAACCCTTTCTTTTTTTGATGAAAATCCCCAAGTTTTAAAAGCTTCTTTAGCAGCTAACACTGCATCATTAACATCTTCTTTTCCACCTAAGGAAATAACCGCACAACTTTTTTCAGTTGCAGGATTTATAACTTGAATATCTTTTGGATTTTTTGGTGCAACCCAAGAACCGTTAATATAAAAATTTTTCTTTTCAATCATGCGCGCAAACTATCCTTTCTCTATGATTTTGCAAATAAATTTGTTAATTCGTAAACAATTGTAGCAGCAGCAAGAGAAGTAACTTCAGCATGATCATATGCAGGTGCAACTTCTACGACATCTGCCGAGATCAAATTTAAACCTGACAATCCTCGTAGGACATTTACCATTTCTCTAGTGGTCATCCCTGCTATTTCAGGTGTTCCTGTTCCTGGTGCAAAAGCTGGATCAAGAACATCAATATCAATAGATAAGTACAAAGCATTATCTCCAACTCTTTTTTTTATTCTTTCTGCAATTTTATCTGTTCCCTCTGTTTGAAATTCATCACAATGAATAATTTTAAATCCAAAACTTTCATCGTTCTTTATGTCGTCTCTGCTGTATAAAGGTCCTCTTATACCAACATGCATAGAGGCATCATCTAGAAATAAATTTTCTTCACGAGCTCTTCTAAAAGGAGTTCCATGTGTATAGGGTGCACCAAAATAAGTATCCCAAGTATCTAAATGAGCATCAAAATGGACCAAAGATACTGGACCGTTATTCTTTTTATTTGCGGCTCTTAATAGTGGCACTGCAATTGTATGATCACCGCCAAGACTAATAATTCCACCTACTTTACTCAATAAATCTGTTGCGCCTACCTCAATTTGTTTAATGGCTTCATCAATATTAAATGGGTTACAAGCTATATCCCCTGCATCTGCAACTTGTTGAACTTTAAACGGCTCAACATCATAACTTGGATGATAGTTAGTTCTTAAATGTCTTGAGGCTTGTCGAATACTTTGAGGTCCAAATCTTGCGCCCGGTCTGTAACTTGTTCCACTATCAAATGGAATTCCAACAATTGCAACATCACAACTTTCAACATCTCTTAATTCTGGCAATCTTGCAAATGTGCTTGGTCCTGCATACCTTGGAACTTTTGTTCCAATAACTGGTTGAACTGGATTTTTATTTCTTTCTTTTTTCATTTTATAAAAATCTAAGATAATATTATCTTATCTAATTCGTCTATAATTAATTAATGAGAATTTTAATATTATTGTTGTTTTGCTTAAATATTACTTACTTAAAAGCTGATGAAATTTATAACTTACTTAAGATACCAAATTTAGAAATTTTTAAATTAAAAAGTAAAAATAATATTCGATATTTAAATACAAATAATGATTTTAAAATTGGTGCAGATGATAATATTACTTGTAAAAAAACAAAAAAAATTAATTTAGATAAAAAATTTCCAGTTATTGAAAAAAATCTTAGTTTATATAATTCAAATTTTCTAAAAAAAATTCAGCTAAAATATATAGTTTTATGTGAGGATCTATTTATATCAGAGATAAATACTGGCGGAATACCTGATACTCAGAAAAGAACACTTATATTGGATATTAATTTTAATCAAAAGTATTTTGAAAGAATGATCCATCATGAAATTTTTCATATGATCCAAAGCAGTCACCAAAATTACTTTGATGAAGAATTATTTTCAAATTTAAATGAACCAAACTTCACTTATGCTGAATGCTCTACTTGTTCCGATAGACTTAATTTAGATTTATATGAAAATACAAAGGGATTTTTAACTGAATATTCAAAATCAATTCCATCTGAGGATATGGCAGAAATTTTTTCTTTTTTAATTATTAATAAATCTAAGATGAATGAAATAATTCAGGAGGACAATATTTTAAAAAATAAAGTTGATTTAATTAAGTCTGGATTATCAAAAATTGATAACAATATTTTATGATCAAACCTGTTAAGGCATCACTATCAGAAAAAATATTATTTATATTTTTAATTTGTCTTGGAATTTTTGCTTTTACATTTTTTTTTTTACTAAAAAATAAATGCCTACCAGTTAAAGAAGTAAATTTAGAAAAAGTAAATTTTCCTGATCCTGAAAATATAGCAATTATGAATGTTGAGTGTGGAAATGTGGTGATTGAATTATATCCTGAAATTTCACCTAACTCTGTTGAAAGATTTAAAACTTTAATTAACAAAGGCCTATATGATGGATCAGCTTTTTATAAAGTTATTGAAAATACTTTAGTGCAGGCAGGAGATTTACAATATGGAAAAAAAGAATATTTGGATTATTCAAAAATAGGAAGTGGTAAATCAAAACTTGGAACCCTTAAATCGGAACTGAATGATGATTTTGAGTTTACGGAAGGTAGTGTTGGATTTGCAAGATCAACAGAATTTAATACAGAGGATAGCGAGTTTTTTATTACACTAAAAGAAATACCTATTTATCAAGGTGAGTATACTCCACTTGGTAAAGTGATATATGGTTTAGATATTTTAGAGAAAATAAAAACAGGCAATAAAGCAATATACGTGCTTAGGCCTGATTTTATTAACTCTTTTAAAATGTTAAATGCTAATTAACTAAAGGTTTTCCAGTTAGAAGAGTATGTTTAATTCTATCCTGAGTTTGTTTTGTTTCAATCAACCTCATAAAAGATTCTAATTCTAATTTATAAAGATCATCCTCTGATAAAGTCTTATCTAAATTTGTATCACCACCACTCAAAACATTAGCAAGTTCTGTTCCAATATATATTCCATGATCTAGAATAATTTTTTCATTATATAATTTCTCTAAAATTTTAATCATCTTCTCTTTAAGAGGTTTTCCTGATAATTTAAATTTGCACACTTCTGGTGGAATAAAATCGTTATTTTGGTTTATAAGTTTTCTTGCCTCTTCAAAAAGACTATTTCTATTCATGATTTTTTTATCTTCGGGTTTTAAATATTTTAAAGGTTCTGCCTCAACAGGTGACGTTGCAGTTTTTGCGTAGCCAATGATATCAAATACCTTTAGAGGGGCATAATCAGGGTCTAATTTTGCTTCATCAGTTTTTGACCATCTCCACAACATCTCTTTACATCCACCACCGGCTGGAACTAATCCAACAATTGTTTCTACAAGACCAACTACAATATTTGTATGAGATGCAACGAAGTTACTTTGAACTAAAACTTCAAAACCTCCACCTAAAGTAAGTCCAGATGGTGCCGATACTACCGGATGTTTTGAGTATTTCAAAGTTTTGCAAGTATCTTGGAAATATTTTATAAATTTTTCTATAGATTTAAAATCACTTTTGTCAGCAAAATTCATAGTGTAACTTAAATTTACACCTGCAGAAAATTGCATACTCTCATTCATAACAATTAAAGGTTTATCGGTTGCATTTTTTAACGCATCCATAGAATCATAATCTAATGCACAAGCTTTTGTTGTAAATTCAACAATATTAAAATCTTTAAATCGGTGGATTTCTGCTGATTTATTTTTATCTATCTTTATTGCTGATGGTCTAATTTTTCCAAGTGTTTCAATATCAGTATAAAGCTGTCTTTCTCCATAAAAGTTCTCGTTTTTTGATTTTGACAAATTTTCTAAAAAATCATTATTTTCAAAATTATCAATCCTTGAAAAAAAGTTTTCTACACCAATAGATTTTAACATTTCGAAAGGACCCATAGCCCAATTGAAACCAAGTCTCATTGCTTCATCTATATCGTTAAACTTATCTGTTATTCCTGGGACAAGAGATGATGCATATTTAATTATTTTAGAAATTACCTCCCACGCATATTCTCCATATTTATCTTTTCGGTTAATTAAATTATTTATATCTACAGTTTCAATTCCTAAGTCTATTTTTTTTGAGGATGTATATTCACCTGTCTCTAAATTAATAGCCTCTAGCACTTTTTGGTTATCGTTTTTATTCATTCTATAAAAACCACCTTTTCCTTTTCGACCTGTGTAACCAGTATCAATTAATTTTTTTACCAATGGAATTTCTTTTGCGACAATTTGAAATTCATCTTTATCTGAAAGCTCTTTTATAAAACTTTTTAAAACATCAGCCATCAAATCGATTCCAATTAGGTCATATAAACCAAAAACACCAGTTTTAGGGATACCCATTGGTCTACCAAAAACTGCATCTGCTTCTTCAATGGATAATTTCATTCTAAATGCTTCTGTCATAGCTACTTGCATTGCATAAACGCCGATTCTATTTCCTAAGAAACCAGGAGTATCGTTGCAGACAATAGCTCCTTTGCCTAACTCAATTTCGCAAAATTTTTTAAGTGAATTTATTTTTTTTAAATCATTATTCTCATTTTTAACAATTTCTAATAGTCCCATGTATCTAACTGGGTTAAAGAAATGTGTTATACAAAAATCTTTTTTTTCCTCTTCAGTTAATTTTTCTGACAAAACTTTTATTGGAATTGAAGAAGTGTTAGATGAGACAATTGCACCCTGTTTTCTATTCTTAAAAATTTTTTCATAAATATTGTGCTTGATATCAATTCTTTCGACAACTGCCTCAACAACCCAGTCAGCTTCTTTTACTACATCAAAATTTTCATTGATGTTTCCAACTTTAATATTTTCAATTTTTGTTTTATCCAAAAGTAAGGGTGGCCTCGATTTATGAATTTTATCCCTTGCTTTTTTAGATATTTCTGTTGTTAAATCTAAAAGAGTTACAGGTATATTGGCATTGCAAAGATGTGCCGCAATTCCACTACCCATTGTGCCAGATCCAATAACAACTACTTTTTTAATATCCATAATTAGAGAACTTGTATTGAATTAACCAAAAACTTGAAATAAGACAAATTTCCTGATTAATTAAATTTGTAAGCTATATAAATTAACACAATATTAAAGAGAAAAATGTATAATTCAGTAATCGCTGGTTACTCCAGGTCTCCTTTTGCAATGGCTAGTAAAGGAAAATTAATACATGTGAAACCTGTTAATCTTCTAGCTGAGGTAATCAAAAACCTAGTTTCTAAATCAAAAATTGATCCTGACGATATTGAAGATGTGGTAATAGGGTGTGCTTTTCAAGTTGGAGAACAGTGTTTTAATATTGGAAGATTAGTAACTTTTTTATCAGATTTTGATATTAGGGTACCAGGAATGACTGTAGATAGATGGTGTGGTTCTTCAATGGAGGCAATTCACATTGCCGCTGGAAAAATAGCAATGGGATCAGGTAAAGCGTTTATTTGTGGTGGAGTAGAAAGTATGACAAGAGTTAAAACTGGTTTTGATCCTTTACCCTATCCTTATTCAGATAAAGAAAAACAAAATCCAAATTTATATTTATCAATGGGAATTACTGCAGAAAATGTTGCAAAAAAATATAATATTTCAAGAACTGAGCAGCAAGAATTTGCTTTGGAAAGTCACAGAAAAGCAAACGAAGCACAACAAAAAGAGAAATTTGTTGGTGAGATTACTAAAATAGATAATTGTGAAAAAGATGAGAATATTAGACCTAATAGCACAATGGAAAAATTAGATAGTTTAAAATTAGCGTTTGATCAAAATGGAACTGTAACTGCTGCAACTTCATCTCCTTTGACTGATGGGGCTGCTGCAACACTCATATGTGAAGAAAATTTTGCTAAAGAAAATGGATTAGAAATTTTTGGAAGAATAAAATCTATTGCTGTTGAAGGTTGCGATCCAAAATTTATGGGATTGGGTCCAATTTCCGCTTCCAAAAAAGCTTTGAATAGAGCAAAACTTAGAATTGAGGATATAGATATTATTGAGTTGAATGAGGCTTTTGCTTCTCAGTCACTTGCTTGTATTAAAGATTTAAAAATCAATGAAAAAAAAGTGAATCTAGATGGAGGAGCTATTGCTTTGGGACATCCTTTAGGGGCAACTGGAGCAAGAATTACTGGTAAAGCTGCACAATTATTAAAAAGAGAGAATAAAAAATTTGCTCTATCTACTCAATGTATTGGTTTAGGGATGGGGATTGCAACTATAATTGAGTCTATTTAATTTTTATCTATTAATTCCTCTTAATCTCTCAGATCTTCGTCTTAAAAGTTCAGCGCTAACAAGAATTAAAGTTGATAGAATAATTAAACAAGTTGCAACAGCCAAAATCGTTGGACTTAATTGTTCTCTAAGTCCAGTCCACATCTGAATTGGAATTGTCGTGTTTTCTAAACCTGCAAGGAACAACACAACCACCACTTCATCAAATGATGTTACAAACGCAAATAACCCACCTGAGATTACACCTGGTAGAATAAGTGGAAGTGTAATTTTCATAAAAGTATTTACAGGATTGCTTCCAAGACTCGAGGCTGCTCTTGTAACGCTGTGATCAAAACCTGTAAGAGTTGCAGTGACTGTTATAACTACAAATGGTGTTCCCAAAATAATATGTGCGAGTACAATTCCAGTGTGTGTTGCGGCTAAACCAGCTTTTGCCATAAAGAAAAATATTGCAACACCAGAAATAATTAATGGAACGATCATCGGTGAAATTAAAGTTGCCATGATAATTCCTTTATAAGGCATGTATCTACTGCTTAAACCTAATGCAGCTAGAGTTCCTAATATGATTGATCCTATCGTCGCAAAAATTGCAATGATGAAACTATTTTTTGCAGCTAAACCCCAGGGATTTTTAGTTCCATAGATCATGTCTTTATACCATCTTAATGAAAAAGCATCTGGATCTAGATTTTTCATACCCTCAGAGAAAACTAAAAATTCTTCTGCATTAAAAGATAATGGAAAAATTACAAATAATGGTGCTATTAAAAATATAAAAACACACGCACAAATAAATAAATAGGAATAATGCCAAACTTTGTAACGTGTTTCTGTATATTTTGGTAAAGCCATATTTATCCTAATTTAATGTTATCAACTCCAACTAATTTATTATAAACCCAGTAAACTACTAAAACACCTGTCAGCAACATTAGTCCCATTGCAGATGCAAAACTCCAATCTAATGTTGTCTTCATGTGATAGGCAATTTGGTTACTAATCAGTGTTCCAGAGGCTCCTCCAACTAATGCAGGGGTTATGTAATAACCAATTGCAAGAATAAATACTAATAAGCAACCAGCTCCAATACCTGGAATAGTTAATGGAAAGTATATTTTCCAAAAAGCAATAAACGGAGTTCCACCTAATGATTTGCCAGCTCTCATCAAGCTTGGTGAAATTGTTTTCATAACGCTATAAAGAGGAAGCACCATAAATGGCAATAAAATCTGGGTCATTGCAACGTAAGTACCTACTTTATTATACATCATCTCCGGCCTGTTATCGTCCGCAACAAGTCCTATCATTACAAAGAAATCATTAACAATCCCCTGCTGTTGCAATAAAATCATCCAACTTGCAGTTCTTACCAGCAATGAAGTCCAGAACGGCAACAAAACACAAATCATCAAAAGGTTGCTGTACTTCATAGGAAGTGTTGCAAGCAGATGTGCAATTGGATATCCCATTAAAAAACTGAATAAAGTAACAAAGAAAGCAATTTCTAAAGTCCTTAACCATAAAATTCGATGAATTCTTCTGTCCTCCTCAACCTGCATGATATTTCCATCAGGACCATAATACATATCCATTCCTTTCAGATATTTTGCAGTTGTGTAAGGGGGTGCTGTTCTTTTTATCGCCTGCCAATATTCAACATCTCTCCATCTTTTGTGAACTTTCATTATTTGTTCTTTAATACTTTGCCCCTCGTCAATTTTATTTCTTTGAACTTGTCTAAATAGTTTTTTAATAATCGAATTAAATCCATTTTTTTCTTTATTTAATCTTTGGGCTAACTTTCCATGTTCTTTATTTTGAACTAAGATTTTAAAGTCTGAGTAAAATCCTGCGAAAACTTCCTCTGGGGGCATTTCTTTACCATCCCATTTTTCCATGGCAGTAAATGTTTTAGGTAACATGTTTGTTACCATCTTATCGTCTATGCTTCTCATAAACATATCACCAATGGGAAGTATGTAAGTAATAATTAAAAATAGTAATAATGGTACTACTAATAAAAAAGCTTTTATTTTATTTTTTCTTTCAGCTTTTTTCAAACTTACTGAAAGAGGTATACCATCTGTCGTTAAAATTTGTTGCGTTTCGCTACTCATAAAAAAAAGGGCGGCTATTAAACCGCCCTTAAATATATATCTTATTTTTCTTTAAATTAAATTTTTAATTTAAAGTTGCTTTCATTGCTTCCCATTTTTCACCAATCTCAGTGCCATTATCAGCCCAATAGAAAGGGTCAACTAGGAAGTAATTTTTAGTGTTAGAAGGAGCTGTTGGCATTTGAGGCATCATTTCTGTTTTGCCATCTTTGTACCAAGGCTCACCAGCTTTAATTATTTCAAGCGATGATTTTCTCCAAGGAGCATATGCAATATACTTAGCACTTCCAGCTAACATTTCAGTGTTAGTCATCATTGCTAAAGCTTTCTTAGCATTCGCTTCATCTGGACCACCTTTAACAAGTGCGAAATATTCATAGTCAAGACCTTGACCATCCCATACTTGTTTGATCGGTGCACCTTCACCTATTTCAGCATTAAAAAATCTTCCGTTCCAGCCAGTTGCCATTACTACTTCACCTGAAACCAATAATTCTGGTGGTTGAGCACCAGCAGACCAAAATACACATCCTCCGTTTGGATCTGTGCAAAGTTTTTTGATCTTATTCATTGCTCTTTCAACTCCACCATCTTGCTCAAGTCTTTTGTAGATTAGCTCTCCACCTTTACCCATTTTTACACCATCAGCAGCTAAAGCAATCTCTAAATTTGTTAAAGCGCTTGTATAAATAGCTCTTTTGCCTGGGAATTTTTTTGTATTAAAGAAATCTTTAATAGTCTTTGGAGTACCTTTAACATTCTCAGTGTTATAAGCATAGTTCCACGAATATAAAATATTTCCTACAGCACATTTACTAGGCATGCCTGTGAAGAAATCTTCACTTGCAGGTGTTCCATCTGGAGCAGCTGGGAAATCTTTGTCAAAATCGAATTCAACAAATAAACCTTCGTCACATCCGTTAATAGTATCGAATGCAAATAAGTCTATAATATCCCAAGTAATTGCTCCTGCTTCTTTTTGAGCTTTAATTTCAGATAATCCACCTGAGTAGTCTACCCAGTTAATATCAATGCCCAATTTTTTAGCAGTAGGATCACCATACCCTAACTTTTGAGACTCAGTATAAGCTCCACCCCATGATGCAACCGTTACTGCATAAGAAGATGTAGTTACTGAGAGAACAAAAGAAAGCGCAAGTAATAATTTACTTAGTTTTTTCATTTTTCCTCCGTTTAAACGTTAATATAAATTAATTTATATAACCAAAATTACAACAAATAGGGCTGTTGAAGTCAACAGCTCATTTTTACAATATATATAAAGTGAAAGTTATTTTGGATCTAATGCTCTAGCATCTTGGCTATTCCAGCCAATATTAATTTTATTGCCAAGTTTAATATCTAAATTTTTTGAACTGTTTGGAACTTTTAAAATAAATTCAGAATTACCTAATAAATTTAATCTTACTCTTGTGTGGTCACCATGATAAATTACTTCTTCAATAGTTCCGGCATGATTATTATCCATTTTATTTTCAGGATTTATTAAAGCTCTTTCTGGTCTTATTGAAACTGTTGTTCTTTCACCTTTTGATTTTACTGAAATTGGATTTGCAAGTATTTCTCCGTGGCTTAATTTTACTTTACATGATCCATTTGATAGATCGACAACTTCTCCACCAAATGTATTATTTTCTCCAATAAATTCTGCGACAAAAGAATTTACTGGTTCTTCATATAACTTATCTGGTGATGATAATTGTTGAACTTTTCCATCGTTAAAAACTGCAATTCGATTTGACATTGTTAAAGCTTCGCTTTGATCATGTGTAACATATACAACTGTTACGCCTATACTTTCATGAATATGCTTAATTTCATATTGCATACTTTCTCTCAAATTTTTATCTAACGCACCTAATGGTTCATCCATTAAAACAACAGCTGGATCAAAAACTAATGCTCTTGCAACAGCAACTCTTTGTTGCTGACCTCCTGAGAGCTGTGCAGGCATTCTATTTTCAAATCCAGATAGCGAAACCATTGATAAAGCTTTGTCGACTTTTTTATCTATATCGTCTTTAGAAATTTTTCTAACTTTTAGTGGGAATGCTAAATTTTCATAAACCGTCATATGCGGAAATAATGCATAATTTTGAAATACCATTCCTATGCCTCTTTTATGTGGAGGAATATTGGAAATTGGATTAGCGTCTAAATAAATTTCACCGTTAGTTGGAGTTTCAAATCCTGCTAACATCATAAGACATGTTGTTTTACCTGAACCAGAAGGCCCGAGCATCGTAATAAATTCTCCTTCAGCAATATCTAAATTAAGATCTTTGACAACTAAAACTTTACCATCGTAACTTTTATCTACTTTATCGAACTTAACGAATTCTTGGTTTTTAGACATGAGCAGGATTTAAAACACTTGTAGGTATGATTTTCAATAGCTAATTAACTCTTTATATGTAGCTCTTTTGGAAAATTGCAGAATAATTCAGAACCATTCTCCGTAACTCTTATTGACTCTGATGCTTCAACACCCCAATCACCAAACTGCATTACAGCAATCATATGAAAACAAACATTTGGCTCAAGAACTGTCATATCACCTTTATATATATTTAATGTATGTTCTCCCCAATCAGGTGGATAACCAATTCCAATTGAGTAACCAGTTCTAGATTTCTTTTCTATTCCATATTTGTCTAATACTTTCCAAAATTTTTGTGCAACATCATCTGCAGTGTTTCCTGGTTTTATAACGCTTATGCCTGCATTCAACGCCTCTATTGTTTTATTCATTGTATCAATTTTTAATTGATTAGGTTTTCCAAGTAATACCGTTCTTGCCATAGGGGCATGGTATCTTTTATAAACACCAGATAATTCAACAATTGTTGCTTCCCCTTCTACAAATTTATCTTGAGTTGCAGTCAAATGTGAAGCTGAAGTTCCTTTTCCAGTTGGAAGTAAAGTTGCAATACTTGAATATTCACCACCAAACTCCTCTGTTCCATAAAATAAAGTTTTTTGTATTTCACCAACAGCATCGCATTGCCTTACTCCTGGTTTTATAACTTCCATTGCTGTTTTCATACCTAGTTCTGATATTTTAGCAGCTGATTTCATAAAATTAATTTCGGTATCAGATTTTACTAACCTTGCCCAATTTACTAATCTATCGCTGTCTTTAATTTTAGCGTTGGGTAATCCTTGTTTTAATTTTTCGTAACAGAACGCTGTGAAATAGTGGGCATCCATTTCAACTCCAATAGAAAGTTTATCCCAATTTTTCTCTTTAATTATTTCTACTAAATTATCGTAAGGATGTTTTGGCCATTTATGAATATAATTTTCATCATAAACTAATACACTTTCATTTTTTAAATATGTCTTTATGTAAGCTCCTCCAGCATCTTGGGCTCTAACAAAACACAAAGGTTCTTCTGCATCTATGTGCACGATTGCACATTGGGCATAGTAAAAAGACCAAGCATCATAACCTGTTAAATAATTCATATTATTGGTATCATGAGAAATTAAAAGATCGATACCTTTTTCTTGCATCATCTTTTTAACTTTATCGAATCTTTGTTTGTATTCTTCTTTTGAAAAGAGCATCTAATTAGTTTGAAATAATTTTCCAAACCCCTCTACTGAATTATTTTTTTTGATTTGAACTAAGGTGTCCCAAATCAAAGCCTGGTTGCTTGATAACACAGTAGTTTGTAAATTTTTTTCTAATTTATCAATTATTGGTAAAACAGGTAAGGCGGTGCAAGACACAAATAATGCATCTGCTCCATTAAGATCTAATTTAGATAAAACATCATAGAGATAATTTTGATCAACTTTGCCTATGTCATAATCTGCTTCAATATCAAAATAAGAGTTTGAAGTAATTTCAAATCCTTCAGATTTAAAATATTCCACAACTTCATTGTTAAGTTTTTTGCTATAGGGTGTAAAAATACAAAGTTTTTTAATATTCAATTTTTTTAATGCTTTAATAGCTGCAGTACTAGGTGTTGTAACCTCAGCCATTGGTTTTGCAACCTTTACCTTTTGCTTTATGGAATTATATCCTGCTGCAATAGTACCAGAAGTGCACCCATAAACTACACAATCGATATCTTGTTCAGGTAAAATATCCTTTGTAACCTCGGTTACTTTATTAGACATTTTAATTAGATTTTCTTTTGTAAGTGGATTGTAACATTCAATACGATTAACAAAGAAATCAATTTCTCGATCTTTAATTACATTTATGAAATCTCTCTCAATCATAAAATCACTTGCGAGTGCAATTAGACCAACTCTTGGGTTTGATTTGGTAATGTACTTTGGTTCTATTTTTGTTGAATTCATATTTTAAAAGGTGAATATACCATAAGTTCTTTAATTATCATTAATATTAAAAAACTCTATGAATTTAAAAGATACTCTAGTTGCATCTCTAGTACCAATTTTTTTAGGCTTTGGTTTTGTAATTGCTAAACCAGCATTTGAATCTTTTCCCCCAATATTATTAATGGGAATAAGATTTATATTTGCATCTTCGATTTTAATTTGGTGGTTTCCAATACCAAAAGGATATTTAAAAAAAATATTTATAGCTTCTTTTATCGCTAATACTCTGCAATACAGTATCACTTATACTGGTCTTAATTATATTGATGCATCTGCTGCTGTGCTGTTGGTTCAAACAGAAGTCCCATTTGGTGTTATTTTTGCTTATTTTATGCTCAAAGAAAAACCAACTGTTAGAGCAATAGTTGGAATTGGAATTGCGTTTATTGGGGTTTACATTTTAACAGGATCTCCAAATCTAGATGGAAAATATTTTGGTATAGGATTAACAATTTTAGGTTCAGCAATATGGGCACTGGGTCAAGTTATTGTCAAACCGTTAAGTAAAGAAATTAATCCATTAGCACTAGTAGCCTGGCTTGCATTATTTTCGGGCCCGACTTTAATTTTTTTATCAACAATAATTGAGGGGAATACTATCAATCATTTAACAACAGCTAAATTTAATCATTGGATGATTGCATTTTATATTGGTTTTATCATGCAACCAGTAACTTATGGTTGTTTCTACTACGTATTAAAAAATAATCCGTTGTACAAAGTTCTTCCAATTGTGACTATGGGTATTCCACCAACTGGTTTGCTTGCAGCAATTTTCCTGCTTGGTGAAAAGCCAACAACAGAACTATTTATAGGCGGAACTGTTATAATTTTTGGAGTAATAATGATTTTATATAAAAAGAAAGGTGAGGTTTAATTATGAAGGTAGGTTTTATTGGTTTAGGAAATGTTGGGGGGAAACTTGCTGGAAGTTTGTTAAGAAATAAATTCGATTTAACAGTTAGAGATTTAGACGAAAATTTAACAAAACCTTTTGTTGAGCAAGGAGCTAAGTTTGCAAATACCGCTAAAGAACTAGCAGAAAAAGTTGATTTAATTATAACTTGTTTGCCGTCACCAGAAATATGCTCAGAAGTTATGGAGGGAAGTGATGGGATTTTAAATGGATTATCTGAAAATAAAATTTGGCTAGAAATGAGCACCACTGATGAGGCTGAAGTAAAAAGATTAGGACAAAAAGTAAATGAGAAAAAAGCTATTCCTTTAGATGGTCCTGTAAGTGGTGGATGTCATAGGGCAGCAACTGGAAATATTGCTATATTTGTTGGGGGAGAAAGAGAAGCTTTTAATAAAATATTACCTGCCTTAACTGTAATGGGTAGAAAAATTTTACATACCGGCGAACTTGGCAGTGCATCTGTTTTAAAAGTAATTACAAATTATTTGGCATCTGTCCATTTGGTTGCGTTAGGTGAGGCATGGACTGTTGCTAAAAAATCAAATTTAGATTTAACAAAAGCATATAAAGGTATAGCAGTTTCATCTGGCAATTCTTTTGTTCATGAAACCGAAAGCCAGGTAATTTTAAATGGCTCCTATAATATAAATTTTACAATGGATCTTGTTTTAAAAGATACGGGTTTATTTGATGAGTTAGCAAATAAACTAAATGCTTCTTTAGAAATTTCTCCAAAGATAGTTGATATATTTAAAGATGGGCAAAAAAAATATGGTTCTAGAGCTTGGTCATCTATGATTGTGAAAAGAATGGAAGATATAAATCAAATAAACTTTAGAGCTGAGGGATTTCCAAAAGAATTGGTGGATAATGAGCCTGAGAAAAGAGGTCATGAAATATAAATTCTTTATATTCGATTTATGCATCTAATTCATAGAGGAATTGTCAGTAAAAAATATCACGAAAACCTTCTCAAATCTTTTGAACAATCTTTTAAAAAAGGTTTTGGAATTGAAACAGACATTCATGCAACAAAAGATAATGAGTTTATTTGTTTTCATGATTTTACTCTAACAAGGATATTTAAAAGAAAAGAAAGTGTAAAAAGCTTAAGCTATTTGCAGATAAAAAATATCAGCGAAAAACAAAGAAAACCTGTTCCAACTCTTAAAAACCTCTTAAAAAGCTCTAAAAATAAATACTTTTTATTCATTGAGATAAAACCAACTTTTTCGATTAAGCAAATAAAGAAACTATTAAATGAAACTAAAAAATATAAAAAATGTGTATTCATTTCATTCAAACATAAAAATATTTTTAATATTTTAAAATTAAATAAAAAAACTAAAGTAGGTTTATCATTTTCTCCACCAAATAGTGTTCGATCAATAATTCAAAAATCAAAAAACAAAAAAATTGATTGCTTAATTTTAGATAAATTCTATTTGAAAAATAAAAAAATAAATGAAATTAAATTAAATAAATATTTCTATACTATAAAGAAACGTTCGGAATTTAAAAAGTACTCTAAAGAAAATAATCTTATATTTGAAAATCTTTAATTTTGTTTTAGGTATTTTAATCGTCCAATAATTTCATCTCTATCCATATAATAACCTTGAAGATGTCTATGTCCTGAATTTGGATCAAATTCAGTTCTTCCATGAAGCAATCTTCTATTATTAAATGAAAAAATATCACCTGGTTCTAACCTAAAATTAATTTGGAATTTAGGATCGTGCAATAAATTACCAAATCTGTGATGAGCTTTATAAACAGAATCCATTTGGTCTGGATGACAATCTAAAGCGTCTAAAGTTGCAATACTATATCTGATATCATTATAATCTCCATCTTTAGTAAGAGATATTGCAGTACCATGAACACTTCTAATTGCTTCTTGGGTATAATCTTTGTCTCTAAATTTTAATGGTGTGTTAACTAAAATATCAAATACATCTTTCTCGTTATTTCTTAAATAATCTGCAACTGCAAAAGCATCTACAGCGGATGAGTCTCCACCTTTAGCAGAATTAACCAAACAATGTAAAAATTGATAACCTGGTGGATTTTCAAACCAAGGTAAATCCATATGATTTCTTAGAGCATGCGCTGTATAAGCTGAATTATTAGGTTTTGGAATATTGATAACTTCAAACGGTGTTTTAAAAAAAGTTTCTCTGGTATGACTAATTCGATTTAAAACTTTCAAACCTGAATTTTTTTCTACAGGTGCATTTTTAACTATTGCAATTCCAGTGTAATGCAAAAGTTCTAGCCATTTTATTAATCCAGCTTCTGAATTAATTATTTCATCATACTCTATTTGAATTGTTTCTAAATTTTTTTCTAATGAACTATCCCAAAGTTTGTACGGTGAGATATATTTTTTTTTATTTTTAATTGTATAACAATTTTCTCTAAGCCATTTTGGATCATAGTAACTAGTATGATCACCCTCGCTCCACTCGATTTTAAGTTTTCCATCTGAGTTTACATTATAATTTTTTGGATTAATATTTTGTGATACTTTAAGAATGTTAAACATTCTATGGTTTGAGTCTTTATCGTGTGCAGTTGGACAATTGTCTCTTAACCATAAATAATTAAATTTACTCTCTTCGCCATCGCTCCAAATAACTTTTAAATAAGTTGAATTTTTTTCTAATTTAGAAATTGACTGCATAGCTGAATTTTTAACTAAACTTATAATGTTTTCAATTCAATTAATAGTTGAAATTTGACTTAGGAATTTATTGACAAGATTTTGGAAAAAATTAATTAATAATAGTGTTTAAATATCTACCTACAATTTAAAGAAACTTTACAAAGGAGATCTCAAGCTGTTAAAAATATCAGTTAAAAATGTCAAAAATAGAAATTAATAACGTTTATAAAATATTCGGACCAAAACCAAATCAGGTCTTAGAAATGGTTAAAGGTGGTTCAGGAAAAGATGAAATTCTAGAAAAAACAGGACATACAGTTGGATTAGATAATGTTTCATTAAAAATTGAAGAGGGTGAAACCTTTGTTTGTATGGGTTTATCAGGTTCGGGAAAATCAACTCTTATTAGACATTTAAATAGATTAATCGACCCAACCGATGGTGAAATATTAGTCGAAGGCACAAATGTTATGAGCCTTAATAAAGAAAAATTAATTGAATTTAGAAGGCACAAAATGAGTATGGTGTTTCAAAGATTTGGTTTGTTCCCACATAAAACTGTTTTACAAAATGTTGGTTATGGACTTGAAATGCAGGGTATTGATCCTGAAAAAAGAAATTCTGTTGCAATGGAAAAAATAGAAGCTGTAGGATTAAGCGGATTTGAAAACCAATATCCAAATCAATTGTCAGGTGGTATGCAACAACGAGTTGGTTTAGCACGAGCTTTGGCAACTGATACAGACATAATGTTAATGGATGAAGCATTTTCTGCATTAGATCCTTTAATTAGAAGTGATATGCAAAAACAATTATTAGATCTTCAAGCTCAATTAAAAAAAACAATAGTTTTTATTACTCACGATTTAGACGAGTCTTTAAGATTAGGAGATCATATCGGTATTTTAAATGCTGGAAAACTTGTTCAAGTAGGAACTCCTGTTGAAATTGTGATGAACCCAGCTGATGATTATGTTGAAGCATTTGTTAAAGATGTAAATAGAGCAAAAGTTCTTAAAGCAAAAATAATTATGAAAAGCACCAATGAAGTGAATGGAATTGATAAAAATAATCTTATTAAGGTCGGTGAAGATCAATTTATTGAGGAGTTTTTACCTCAAGTAGTTTGTACCAATGCAAATTGTGAAGTAGTAGATAAACAAGGAAATATTAAAGGATATATAACAAATAAAGAATTGCAAAAATCTTTAACTAGATCATAATATCCTTATATGTCTAAAAATTTAAAAGACATTATTGATTTAAATAAGTACCCTATCCACGATTTAAATTCTCCAAAAATTAAAAGTATTATAGAAAAATGTAAAAGTGATTTAGAGCAAGATAGTTGCTCTACTCTACCTGACTTTATTTTGCCTAGCTCATTAAAAATAATGAATAATGAATTAGAGCAACAGTTAAATGAAGTTTATATGTCTAAAGAAAGTATCAATGCATATCTTTATGCAAAAGATGATCCATCTTTACCAAATGATCATCCAAAAAGAACTTTTATGAATAGATATAATGGATATTTAAATTCTGACTGTTTTTCAGAAAATTCCGAGATGAAATTTTTATATGAAACTGAAGAATTATTAAATTTTGTATCTGTTTGTTTAGGCGTTTCACCTATTTATAGATGGGCAGATCCTCTAGCATGTCATGCTTATAATGTGATGAAGCCCGAAGGTATTTTGCCTTGGCATTTTGATAGTTGTGAATTTACTTTAAGTTTAATGATACAAAAATCAGAGAAAGGCGGCATCTTCGAATACTGTCCAAATATAAGAGAACCTGGAAATGAAAATTTTGAAGAGGTTAAAAAAGTATTAAATGGAGATCGGTCAAGAGTGAAACAGCTTAAGCTTGAGCCTGGTGATTTACAAATTTTTAAAGGCAGATTTACATTGCATAGAGTGACCAAAATTGAGGGAAATTCATCGAGATATATGTGTATCCCTGCTTATGTTTTGGACCCCTACAGAGTAAATACACCTGAACATTCAAAAGCAATTTATGGAAAAGCACTTCCAATACATTATGAGAGAAATACAGCAAGATCAGATGGTCTTACAGATTAATGTCTCAAATAAATAGCCTATCAGATATTACAAACAATGGTTTATGCATTGGCTGTGGAATATGTCAAAGCCTTGTTGGAACAGATAAAATTTCTATCTCAATGTCTGAAAAAGGAAGACTAGAGCCAGAAGCAATCAAACCCTTATCTAATTTAGAATTTGAAAAAATAAAAAAAACATGTCCAGGAGTTATTGTTGAAGGGTTGCCACAAACAGAAGTAAATAATAATTCAAAGCATGATTTAATCTGGGGGTATTACAATTCTTTATTTTATGCTTGGTCTATTGATAAAGATATCCGGTTTCAAAGCTCCACTGGAGGTTTATTAAATGGTTTATCTTTATATTTGCTAGAGACAAATAAGGTTGATTTTGTTCTTCACACCGCAGGAGATCCTGATAACCCAATGAGAAGTCTTCCTAAGTTTAGTTATACCAAAAAAGATTTATTAAATTGTGAAAGTCGATCGAGATATGGGCCTGCTTCACCTTTAAGTAGGTTTAATGAAGCTTTAGATACAAATAATAAATTTGTATTTGTTGGAAAGCCATGTGATATCTCTGCTATAAGACAACTCTCTAAAATAGATGAAAGAGTAAATAAACAATGTCTATATTTGTTAACACTCGTATGTGGTGGATCAACCGAATTTACTAAATCTCAAGATTTTATAAACAGCTTTAACGTTAAAGAAGAGGAATTAGATATATTTAGATATAGAGGATATGGAAATCCTGGACTTATGTATATTAAAACAAAAGATGGTAGAGAACATGATAAAGAATATAATTCCTTTTGGGGTGATGAGAGTAATTGGAGAGTTCATTTTAGATGTAAAATCTGTCCAGACGCAATAGGAGAATGTTCAGATTTAGCAGCTCTTGATACATGGAGCGGTGGATCACCAGCTGGAGAGGATGAAGGGTTTAATGCTGTAATTGCTAGAACAGAAAAAGGAATAAATTTATTAAATGATGCAATTAAAGCTGGCTATATTGAAAAAGGTGATGATTTAAATATTGATGATATTAATGATTTTCAGCCTCACCAGCTAAATAAGAAGAAAGCTGTTTATGCAAGACATCTTGGATTAAAAAAAAATAACTTACCAACTCCCCAAACTCAAAGATTAAGAATAAAAGAAATATATGATAATAATGATAAAAAATTTAACAGTATTGAAGAAGAAGGCATAACTAGCAGAGTTGAGAAAATTTAAATGTCATTACTAAAAAATAAAAAAGTAATTATTTCAGCAGGTGCCTCAGGCATAGGTTGGGCAACTGCAAAAGTGTGCTTAGAAAAAGGTGCTATAGTCTTTATTTGTGACATTAATAAAAAATATTTATCTAAAGCAAAAAAACATAAACAAAATAATAAAAAACTTTTTGTGTATGAGTGTGATGCCTCAAATGAAAAAGAAGTAAAAGATTTATTTTTAAAAATAAATAAAAAAACAAAAAAGATTGATTGTTTAATTAATAATGTAGGTATTGCTGGACCTACAGGTACAATTGAAAAACTATCATCAAATGATTGGGAAAGAACTTTAAAAGTAAATGTGATAAGTCATTTTCATTTCACTAAGTTTTCAATCCCAATGCTTAAGAAAAATAAAGGTGGCTCCATAATAAATTTGTCTTCTGGGGCTGGAATTATGGGATTTCCGCTAAGATCGCCTTATGCAGCAAGTAAGTGGGCTATTGTGGGAATGACTAAAACATTAGCTATGGAACTTGGTAAGTTTAAAATAAGAGTAAATGCTATCTGCCCAGGTACAATTAAGGGTGATCGAATGGTGAGAGTTATTAGAGATAAGTCTAAATTTTTAAAAATTTCAAAAAAGAAAATCGAAAAAGAATTCATCTCTATGGCATCCATGAATTGCTGGATTTACGAGGAAGATATTGGAAAAACTTGTGGTTTTCTAATGTCTGATGATGCTGCAAGGTTATCTGGTCAAATTATTGCAGTAGATGGAAACGCAATAAGGCTAGATTAAGTTTTTAATTCTCTTTCACTTATTTCCATAAATGGAAAATGAGAATCTTCATAAAAAATATTATATGCAGACTTTAATATACTAACATCATCTAACATACCTGCGTATAAATAGAATTTATCCCACTTAGATACATAAGTTAAAATAGGTGCTGCACATTTTTTACAAAAAAACTTTTTAATTTTATTACCACTTCCACCACTGTGTTCATAAGTTCCAAGTTTACTTTTATCAATATCAATAGCGTTTTCTCTCAGTTGAATAATTGAGATAATTCCTCCAATTTTTTTTCTACAATCTATACAATGACAATTAAAAACTCTTGGTTTTTCATCTAATAAAACATTGAATTTGTGTTCACCACAAAAACATCCAGCAGTTTTATTGATCATTTTTTTTTCCATTTATCTCAATTTTTTTTCGTATTTTTTTCTCATCATTTGTAGCTCAACTAAATATTCATCTCTAATATTTGAAATCATTGAAACAGATTTTCCCTTTGATTGATTTTTTGTTCCACTAATTATTCTTGAAGATAAATTTTTAGTAAGTTTAGGAGCTTTTAGTTTGGTCCATGGAAGTTTAAGAGCTGGACCAAATTGTTCGAGCATATGTTTCATGCCAGCCTTTCCTCCTGCTAAGTGAAAAGTTAAAAAGGTACCCATTAAAGACCATCTTAATCCTGGTCCATCTTCAATAGCTCTATCTAAATCTTCAGTGGTAGCATATCCTTCATTAATTATATGAAGCCCCTCTCTCCACAAAGCTTCCTGCAATCTGTCAGATAAATAACCTGGTAATTCTTTTTTTACCATAATCGGGTTCATTGAAATTGATTTATAAAAATTTTTTGCTTGATTGAGATATTTAGTGCTCGTTTTTTTTCCAGGTACAATTTCAACTGCAGGCAAAAGATAAACAGGATTAAAAGGATGTCCTATAAGTGATCTTTGAGGATTTTTACATTTTGAATAAATTCTAGTAGGCAAAAGTCCAGATGAACTTGAAGATATAATCGCATTTGGTTTTGCATAATTTCCAACTGTGCTCATTAATTTTGTTTTAAGAGCATAATTTTCTGTTGCACATTCTTGAATAAATTCAGCATCCTTTAAAGTTTTCTCTAAGGAGGTAAAATAATAAAAATTTTTTAAATTGAGTTTATTTTTTTTAAAAAGTTTTTTTACAAATGGCCAAGTTCTCTTAATTTCCTTTATTAAACTATTTTTAAGTTTTAGATCTTTATCAAATGCATAAACAATTTTGTTATGAGCAAGGCATCTAATGATCCAGCCCGTTCCAATTACTCCAGTTCCTATAACTGCAACCTTTTTAATTGAGGACATTACTTGTGTTTAACAAGTTTTAACTTTTCTCTTGTTTCAGCTGGCGTCATGATTGAGGCACCTAAATCTTCAACGATACGAACTGCTTTTTCAACCAATTGAGCATTTGTTGCTAATTTTCCTTTTGATAAATATAAATTATCTTCCAATCCAACTCTTGGATTTCCACCCATAACAACTGTTTGAGCTACATAAGGCATTTCATTTCTAGAGATTGCAAAACCAGACCAAACTGCCTCTTTAGGCATTGTGTCTTTCATTGCTTGCATTGCTAAAGGTGTGGCAGGTGCACCCCAAGGAATTCCTAAACACATTTGAAACATTGGAGGATCACTTAATAATCCTTCTTTATATAATTGAGATCCAAACCACATATTTCCCAAATCAAATGCTTCTATTTCTGGTTTTACTTTTATTTCTTTTAATTTTTTTGCAGCTTTTCTTAAATCATTTGGAGTGTTTACTGTTATTACAGATCCATCACCAAAATTTAAAGTTCCAGCATCAAGTGTGCAAATTTCTGGTAAAAATTGTTCTGCATTTGCAATTCGTTCCATAACGTTTGCCATATCTGTCATGGGTCCAAAGTCTAAAGGATTTTCACCTTGTCCAATATCTAAATCACCACCCATACCTGTTGTTAAATTTAAAATAACATCTGTTTCACTTGATCTAATTCTATCAACAACCTCTTTATATAATTCTAATCTTCGACTTGGGGTACCGTCCTCTTCCCTTACATGAATATGTGCTATTGCAGCTCCAGCTTTTGCAGCCTCAATTGCTGATTTTGCAATTTGTTCTGGAGTTTTAGGTAAATCTGGATGTTTGCTAGCTGTATCACCAGAACCAGTCACAGCACAGGACACAAAAACTTTATTGTTCATAATTTATAATTCACTTATAGTTTAAAAAAGCAAAAATGGAAATAACTGAGTTACAAAAAGATTTGGCTGCAACATTTAGGTGGACAGCAAGACTAAATATGCATGAAGCGGTTGCAAATCACTTTAGTGCTTGTGTTCCTGGATCCTCAGATTTCTACGTAAATAAAGCTGGTATTCATTTCAGTCAAATTAAAGCTAGTGATTTAATTTTAATAACAAAAGAAAATATTGAAGAACTTAGAAATAAACCTGAAGTAGTAGATTCAACAGCATTAAATATACATGGAACTATTCATGAAAAAGCTCCACACGCAAAATGTATTTTTCATCTTCACTCAAAATATGCAACTGTTCTCTCGACCTTAAAAGATCCAACGCTTAAACCAATAGATCAAAATACTATGTTTTTTTATAACAGAGTTGCTGTTTACAATGATTATGGAGGGTTGGGATTTGAGGAAGAGTCTATCAAAATGGCAAATGCTCTTGGAAATAAACAGCACATGATTTTAGCAAATCATGGCATCATAACAACTGGAGAGACAGTTGCTGAAGGTTTTAATTCTTTATACTATTTTGAAAAAGCCGCAGAAACATACATTACAGCTCTATCAACAAATAAAAATTTAAATATTGTTAGTCATGAGGTTTCAGAAAAAACTTGTGAGGAAGCTGCAAACTATCCTGTTGATACGGCAAAGCAATTCTTATCGCAAATTAGACTAATCTTAGATAAAGAAGAGCCAGAATATGTAGATTAATATGAGTATATTTCTTAAAAGCCAAAAAATTATTAAAGATTGGATTGATTACAATGGCCATATGAATGTTGCCTACTATGTATTGATATTTGATGAAGCATCTGAGGGCATGCTTAATAAATTTAAAATGGGTGCAATTGATGCAAAAGCAAATAATAGAAGTACGATGGTCGTTGAGTCGAGAATTACATACAATAACGAAGTAAAAGAAAATGAGGAAGTAGACGTTTATTGTAATTTCTTCGATCATGACAAGAAAAGGCTTATTGTTAGATATGAAATGTACGAGAAAGAGACCAAAAAATTAGCGGCTACTTTAGAATCTATGTCACTTTATATAGACCTTGAAAAAAGAAAAGTTACAGAATTTGAGCAAGAAAAATTGGATATTATGGATAAATTTATAAACGAAAATAAGGAAAAATTTAATTCAGAAAATTTAGTATTATCTGGTAAACTGAAAAAATAGATATGGAAGTAAAATTATTATCAGGTGCATTAGGCGCGGAAGTTTCTGGGATTGATTTAACAGATAGTTCTGATGAAAACTTTAATAAAATTAATGAATTATTATTAGAGCACAAAGTAATATTTTTTAGAGATCAACCTTTAACCTCTGAACAACAAATTTTACTCGCAAAAAAATTTGGTCCTCTTGAGACACATGCCTATGTAAAAGGTTTAGAAAATTTTCCAGAAATAGTGAGAATTAAAAAAGCACCTGAAGAAAAACATCAGTGGGGAGAAACGTGGCATACGGATGTAAGTTATAATCCAAAACCTACAAAAGTTATTATTTTAAAATCAGTAAAAATTCCACCAGTTGGTGGGGATACCATGTTTTCAAATATGGAAACCGCCTATGATACCTTACCAGATGAGATGAAAGAAAAAATCAAAGATAAAAAAGCTGTTCATAGTTCTCTTGGTGCTGAAGCGTTTGTTAAAAAATATAAAGAGATGGAGGGTAATGGAAATTTAGATGAATATTCAAATATCCATCCAATAGTTAGAATTCACCCAGAAACAGGTAAAAAAATACTTTATGTAAACTCGATGTACACAAAACAAATAATTGATATGGATAAAGAGGAAAGTGATAAAATTTTAAAAGAATTATTCCTCCATCAAGAAAGATTAGATTTTACATGTAGGTTTAAATGGACTGAAAATGCTGTTGCAATTTGGGATAATAGAAGCACGCAACATCAGGGTCTAACAGATTTTTTTCCAAACAGAGGTCTTGGATTTGAAAGAGTGATGGATCGTATAGCTATTGAGGGTGATCATCCTCAATAATCTTGATGCAGATTATCGAAAAAATCATTTCAAATTTTTCTAATAATAATTCTTTATACATTGGGGAAAAACTTACAATGTCAGAGCACATGATCCAATCCGCAATGCTTGCTGAAAAATCTAAATGTGATGATGATTTAATATGTTCCTGTTTGTTGCATGACTATGGACATTTTTTAATAGATAACCCTGATGAACTTGTAAAAAATAAATTAGATGGTGGGCATGAGTTAATTGGATATGAATATTTAAAAAAATTCTTTAAAAAACAAATAGTAGAGCCAATTAGATATCATGTATTAGCTAAAAGATATCTTGCAAGAAACAAAACATATTTTGAACAACTATCGAAAGCATCAAAAGTAAGCTTAGAACTTCAAGGCGGTATATTAAATAATAAAGATGCTGAGAGTTTTAAAAGGAAATCTTATTTCAAATCATCAATTTTACTGAGAAAATTTGATGAGGCTGCAAAAAAAACATATGTCAAAATGAAAACTATTCATGAATATAAAAAATTGCTAATTTCAAAAATAATATGAATTTTGATTATTTAATAGTTGGAGCTGGTTCGGCTGGATGTGTAGTTGCAAACAGATTATCAGAGAATTCAAATAATACTGTTGCAATTTTTGAGGCAGGTGGATCTAGTGATATTTGGAAAGTAAAGATGCCATTGGCGCTTTTGTATACAATGCATGATCCAAAATATAATTGGAAGTATTATTCAGAACCTGAGCCATACTTAAATGATAGACGTGTCTTTTGTCCAAGAGGAAAGATGATTGGCGGATGTTCATCTCATAATGGAATGGTTTTTGTTAGAGGTAATAGAGATGATTATACAAGATGGGAAAATTTTGGTTTAAGTAATTGGTCTTACGATAAAGTACTACCGTACTTTAAAAAAATAGAGACTTGGTCTGGTGGAGAAAATCAATTTAGAGGCTCTTTAGGTCCTCTTCCAGTAAATCTATCTGAAAATTCAAATCCATTATTTAAAGCATTTATTAATGCAGCAGCTGAAGCAGGTCACAGAACAAATATAGATATGAATGGTGAAGAGCAAGAGGGATTTGGAATGTTTGATACTACAATGCATGAAGGCGAAAGAGCCGGTGTTGCAAAATATTATTTAAATCCTGTTAAAAATAGAAAAAATTTAAATATTTTAAAAAATTCATTTGTTGAGAAAATATTATTTGAAGGAAAAAAGGCAGTTGGTCTTCAAGTAAAAATTAAAAATAAAGTTCAAAAAATCTATGCAAATAAAGAAGTAATACTGAGTGGAGGATCTATAAATTCTCCTCAATTATTAATGTTATCAGGAATTGGTGATGAAGCCCACTTAAGAGATAACGGCATTGAAGTTGTGCATAACTCAAAAGGTGTTGGAAAAAATTTACAAGACCATCTTGAAACTTACATTCAACAAAAATGTAAGACACCCAACACTCTTTATACGTACACAAAATTGATACCTAAAGTTTTAGCAGGTATACGATGGTTTATGTTTAAATCAGGACCTTGTTCAAAATCGTTTTTGGAGGCTGGGGGTTTTGCAAAATCTTCACCAGAGAGAAAGGTTGCTAACATTCAATTTCATTTCTTTCCATCTTTTGTAATAAATCATGGTTTAGAGGATCCAGACTCGCACGGTTATCAATTACATGCGAGTCCAAATCATCCAAAAAGCAGAGGTGAGATAACTCTAAATTCATCAGATCCATACGATTACCCTAAAATTTTATTTAATTATTTAAAAGAAGAGGAAGATCTAAAACAAACTAGAGAATGTATTCATGTTGCAAGAAAAATTCTATCACAACCAGCTCTTTCAGAACATGCTGGGGATGAAGTTGGACCAGGTTTCAACGCTCAGTCAGATGATGAATTGAATGAATATATAAGATCTAAAGCAGATACCGCTTATCACCCTTGTGGAACTTGTAAAATGGGAGTAGATGACATGGCAGTTGTAGATCAAGATTTAAAAGTAAATGGAATTGGAAATTTAAGGGTAATTGATGCATCAGTTATACCTGAAATACCAAGTGCTAATTTAAATGCCCCTACCCTAATGATTGCCGAAAAAGGTTCTGAGGCTATTCTTAATAATTAATATTATAATCATTCTCGATTTGATATAGGTGTCTGATGGACACAAACCAAAATACCAAAGGCATTTTTTTTATAATGACCGGTATGGCATTTTTTTCAATTCAGGACGGTTTAATAAAATTTATTTTTGAGGACATAGCGTTATTTGAACTTTATTTTGGAAGAACACTTATTCAAGCAATATTTTTGTTATGTTTTATTATTATAACAAAAAAATCAATCTCATTAAAAACACACTACCCCATATTGACTTTAATAAGAGTTGTTTGTTTTTTCTTTGGATTTAGTTTTTTTTATATTTCGTTAACATTCATGACACTTGCTATGACGAGTGCGTTATTCTTTTCCTGTCCATTTTTTATGTCCATGTTTGCAAAGTTTTTTTTAAAAGAAAAAATCGGTATTAGAAGATGGAGTGCAATTGTTGTTGGTTTTATTGGTGTATTAATTGTTTTAAATCCAACATTGGAAGATTTTAATTTTTTCAAATTAGCGCCAGTTGCTTGTGCGCTCTGTTATTCAATATCTATGACAATAACCAAATATACATCTGATAAAGATAGTATTTACACACAAATGACATGGCTTTATATTTTTGCATTACTTGCAAGTTTATTAATATTTGCAGTAAGTGGGGATGGTAAATTTAATACTTTCACTGATCCAACATTACAATTTATTGTTAGAGAATGGTTCACAAATCCATCTGATGCTTGGCCTTATGTTTTAATAATGGGAACAGTTGCATCAATTTCATTTTTTTGTGTATTTACTGCTTATAGTATTGCATCACCTTCGGTTGTATCATTGTTTGAATATTCTTACATAATCTGGGCGATATTAGCTGGCTATATCTTATTTGAAACTATTCCAGTGCCTAGAACTTTGTTTGGAGCATGTATAATTATTGGAGCAGGTGTTTATATTTACTTCAGAGAGAAAGTTAGAGGTCAAATGATTGCAACTGACACGCCACCAAATAAATAATGAAATCATATATCCCTACAATTAATATATCTTCTTTGTTAGATGGTAAATTCGTTTCAAAGGAAGCAAAAAAAACTATTCAATCAATTAAAAAAGCATGTGTAGAAGTTGGTTTTTTTCAAGTAATTGGTCATGGTTTAAAAAATAAAGAAATCAAAAATATTTGTGCAGTTGGAAATAAATTCTTTAGTATGGAAGATAAATATAAAAGGAAATTATCACCTAAAAAATGGAATAAAAAAAATAAAAATATTTATAGAGGTTATTTTCCAAGTAATGTTAATGGAAAAGAAGGATTAGATTTAGGAGATTTAAAAGTATCTTCTAAATACTCAAACAATATAAAAAACCAATATATTGAGTATTTAAATCTTCAAAAATGTTTTAGGAATAAGTCCATTAAGGAATTAAATAATTACTTTGATAATATTTTTAATTTAAGCGAAATACTTTTTAAAAGTATTTTAGTTTATTATAAAAAAAACCCTAAAATTTCAAAGCAAGCATTCTCAAGGCTTAAAACACTAAGCACATTAAGATTTAATAATTATCCAAATCAAAAAAAACCTGTGGAGATCTCAAAGCAAGATGGTGTTGCATTAGGATGTGAAACACACGTAGATAGTGGTATTTTCACTGTTCTCTTTCAAGATAAAAAAGGTGGATTACAAGTTCAAAACCGAAAGAATAAAAAATGGTATGATGTTCCATTTAATAAAAAAGCATTTGTGGTCAATACTGGTAAAGCTTTAGAATATTTAACCCAAGGAAAATTTAAGGCAACAAATCACCGTGTACTTTGGAATAGATCAAAAAGAATGTCTATTCCATTTTTTTTTGAGCCATCTTTTGATTTTAAAATGCATTCTTCATATTTGTTGAGTAAAAAAACAATAAATAAGGGTCAAATTTACGAAAAGTTTTTAAATAGTTCCTTAAAGAAATTTGTTGAATATCAAAGATAATAAAAAGAAGAAAAACACCAAGTTAAATTAGAACTTATATTTTGTTTCCAGTTTATCACATTCAAATTGAATTGTGATAGGCTCTCCTGGTCTTTTTGATAAATATTCAACAAAAGTATGTGCTCTTAATTTATTTCTAGCAGGCTCTAAACTTTTATTATTCAAATCACCAATCATACTTCTTTTAATTTGAATAACTTGTTGATCTGATATCGATTTCAAATCTTTCTCAGTTAACTTGTACCCTTTAATTACACCTACACCTGTTATTCTTGAAAGATACCATAGTGAATGAGTTGAGTCCGTATCACTCTTCGTACGTTTAACTGTTGTAATTACATCTTCTGTATAAGACATATAAGTTCCTGATCCATTTTCATTCACCCATTTATTATTTGTAAAATCTAATCCTGCATAGAATTTTTTGTCACCTAACTTGCAGGTTAAATCCACAACTTCTGCAAAAGAAATATTGGTCCAAAATATAACTAGTAAAGTTAAAATTACTTTATTCATCTTTTTTATTTTTTTTACTTTCGTATCTATCACCAAAGTAAGCAATGATCATACCTAACATAAATATTGATGCCAAGACTCTTGAATGTAACGGCCAGTAGTCAAATATTCCGCTTCCAAAAGAATAAGGTAATGGGAATATCATTAAATAAAAGACATAAATAATAAATGCAACTCCAATCCATAGGGGCCTAATAAACCCCGCATTAGTAATAACTACCTTTATTCCAGGTGGTTTTCGGCAGATGCCACCTGGGATATTTAGTCCAAATGAAGTCCAAAAACCTCGTAACACCCCTTCAGCCCCCTTGTGGTAAAACTTTTTATATATCTTGAAGTTACAAAAAGTGTTATGGTTACTTGTAAATAAAGCGATACATAACTCGTCGTAACTGTTCCAAGGGCTATACGAAAGTGGGATCGGTCGTCTTTAAATTAAATTTTAAAGGAGGCTTTATGAAGTTTGGTTATTTTTGTAACACAACAAACTGGACGCAAAAACCATATCATCAATTACTAGATGAAACCAAAGAAATCACTGAATATTGTGATAAACATAAATGGAATTCAATATGGTTTACAGAACATCATTTTAATCATGAGGGAATGGAGTCTTGCACTAATCCTTTAATGTTAGGAGCAGATGCAGCAGCAAGAACAAAAAATATTAGAATAGGACAAGCTGCAAACGTAATTACATTCCATAACCCTATTAGATTGGCAGAAGATATTGCAACGCTTGATCAGCTTTCCAAAGGAAGAGTAGAGGTAGGTGTGGCCAGAGGTGTTTATGGACGAGAAGCTATAAATTTAAATAAAGAAGCTGATTTAAAAGATCAAGCAAAAAATTTTAGATTGTTTGCTGAGACACTAGAAATTTTAAAAAAAGCTTGGTCAGAAAAATTTTTTAATCATGATGGAGAATTTTATACTTATCCATCGCCCAACTATGTATGGCAACATGATATGAGCCCACCAAGTGATGAATTTATGAACATGGAAGACAGCACCATGAAAAAAATTAGTGTTGTACCAAAGCCTTATCAGAACCCGTACCCGCCTATTCATCAAGTTGTAGATGGAATAAGATCTATTGAGTGGGCAGCAGAAAATAATATTAATGTAATCATGTGGATTCCTACAGTAAAGGCCCTGAAAATAAGATTTGAGGCATACAAAAATAAAAGATCAGAAGTTACTAAAAAAAATGTTCCTTTAGGAGAAGGAGTTACTCTTGTTCGAGATATGTTTGTTGCTGATACAATGGAAGAAGCAAAAGAAATGGCAGGAGAACATATGGTTAATTACATGAAATGGGTTTGTCATTGGAGAGGTCTTGGTAATCATATGGATCCAGGTGAAGAGCTTCCAGAAACTAAAGGCAAATTAGATTTATTAAATTACGAATTCCTTCATCAAAGAAATATGCTTTTTGGTACGCCAGAATATGTGATTGATAAAATTCATGAATTAAAATCAGAATTAAACTTACAAAATCTGCAAGTTTGGTCTAATTTTCCAGGTGTAAAACATAAAGATTGTATGAAAAGTATAAAGTTATTTACTGAAAAAGTAATGCCACATTTTAAAGATGATCTAGATACTGAAGTCAAAAAAGTTTCGTGAAGCTTAACTCAAGAAAGCTTACAGGTGGTCAAGCTGCTGTAAAGTCCTTAAAAAAAGAGCAAGTTAAACATGTATTTGGTTTAATTGGATCAGCTACTATGGAAATGTTTGATGCTCTTTATCATGAAAAACAAATTAAATTTATTGATGTAAGAGATGAAAGAACAGGAACTCATATGGCTGATGGGTATGCAAGAGCTTCTAATCAACCAGGTGTGATTATTGCAGGGCAAAATGGTCCTGGTGCAACAAATTTAGTAACAGGGCTTGCTCAAGCAAAAGCTGCTTTTTCACCAGTTATATCCTTGGCAGGACTATATTCTACAAAAGATAAAATGGAGGATGCATTTCAAGGACTTGATCAACAATCCTTGTTTGAACCTGTAACTAAAAAAACAATTACGTTAAAGAACAGTAAAAATATTCCAAATGCGATATCAGATGGATTTAATATTGCGATGTCACCAAGAAGAGGCCCAGTTTGTATAAATTTACCAAGAAACCTACTAGCTGAAAAAAATAATTATAAAATAAATGAAAAAATAAAATCTTTTAAAAATATAAATAACACTCAATCTAATCCTAAATCAATTAAAAGAGCTGCAAAATTAATAAGCAATTCATCTAAAGGGATAATTATTGTTGGAGGTGGAATTAAATATACTTCAGGATTTAAAACAATAATTAAACTTGCAGAATATCTAAATCTTCCAATTGTTACAGCTGCTGGTCATGGAGATGCAATTCCTTTTAATCATAAATTAAATGCAGGACAGATGGGTCCAAGAGGAAATCCTGTTGCTACTAAATTAACTAAAGAAACTGATGTAATAATCGCAATTGGAACAAGATTGGGGTTCAATTCAACTTTCTTATCTTATGAGTATATAAATAAAAAAGCAAAAATTATTCAAATTGAATTAGAAAAAAAGATGCTTGGTAAATACTTTCCAATTCATATTGGGATAAATGCAGATGCAGAAACATCAGCAAATCAAATATTAAATGAATTAAAAAAAAAGAAAATTAAATTAGAGGTAAAAAACTGGACTAAACAATTTTTAAAAGATCGATCAAATTTTTTATTAAATAGAGATAAAATTAAATATAAGAATTACCCGATACAGCCATTCGGTTTATTTAAAGAGCTTAGAAAAGTACTACCAAAAAACTCAGCTGTAACATTAGACGCTGGTACTTTGTGTTTACAGGCAACCGATGCATTAGAATATTACAATCCTCCAAGTTTATTTACTCCTTTAGATTTTGGTCTTGTTGGTTTTTCTTTTGCATGTGGCCTAGGTGTAAAATTAGCTAAACCAAGAAAAACAGTAATTAGTCTTATGGGAGATGGTGGTTTTGGTATGACACTTTCTGAATTAAGCACAGCTGTTGAGCACGGTATAAATACAATTACTATTGTAATGAATAATAAAAGCTGGGGAGCTGAGAAAGCTTATCAAAAGGATTTTTTTGGGAAAAGATATTTAGGTGCTGACATTTCTAGCCCGCCTTTTGATAAGGTTGCAGAATTATATGGTGCGAAAGGTTATAAAGTTAAAAAATTATCTGAAGTAAATGATACACTTAAAAGTGCTCTTAAAGTAAACAAACCTGTAGTGATTGAAATAGATGTTGATCCAAAAGCATTGTACAGTTTTAGAAAAGATAGTTTTAAAAATAAATTAAATGCCAATTAAATTAACAATCTTAGTTTCGTTGGTTGTTTCGTCGATATTGTATTGGTCATTATCTAATATATGTAGATTTAATTACTCAATTGATAAAAAAACTAAGATTTTAAATGAGATTGCAAAAGAAGCTGAGATTGATTTTGGTTCTGCCAAAGTTTATTACTTCAAAGAATTAAATTGCCTACCAGCAGACACTGAATTTGAATTTCAAAGGTTAATTAGTAATTTAAGTCATGTTAGTATCTTAGTTATGCAGCAATTGACTACGGATATACGGGGAATTAGAGTTGAGGAATTAAAAAAATAAAATGGAACTTAAACTTAGAAAATTTGCCAAATTTTTAGATAAAACATTTATAGAGGGGGGAAAAGAAGCAAAAGACCCCGTGCTTTTAGTTTCAGTTGCTGCAGTAATACAAAATCCTTGGGCTGGAAGAGGTTTTGTTGAAGATATTAAGCCTGAAATTTTAGAACTAGCACCAAAACTCGGTGATATTTTAGTTCCAGAACTTATTAAAGAAATTGGTTCGAGTGATAAGATTCAAGCATATGGGAAGGCTGCAATAGTTGGTCTAAATGGTGAAATAGAACATGCTTCTGCTTTTATACATACTTTAAGATTTGGAAACAAATTTAGAGATGCAGTTGGTGGAACAGCATATTTAAGTTTTACAAATACAAGGGGACCTGCTGGATCAAAAATTTCAATTCCTATGATGCATAAAAAAGATCCAGGATTGAGGCCATTCTACCTTACTCACGAATTCACAATTCATGACGCTCCAAATGAAAATGAGATAGTTGTTGCAATAGGTGGTGCTCCATTTGGAAGGGCGCATGCAAGAACTGGCGACAGATACCAAGATATGAAAGAAATGGGCATTGAACAATAAATAATGATCAATGCAAAAGACTCATACAATACCTTCTACTCATTTAATCGAAAATCTGGAATTCCTTTAGTATTTATCCATGGTGTAGGCTTGAATAATACAATTTGGGAACCTCAAGTAAATGCATTTGAGAATAGTGTATTAACATATGATATTCTAGGACATGGAAAAACTCCTCTTAACAAAGATAAAATTTCATTTGATATTTTTTCAGACCAATTATTAAATTTGATTAATGAACTCAATATTGAAAAAATTCACTTAATTGGTTTTTCAATTGGATCATTGATAGCAAGAAATTTTGCATGTAAATTCAATGAAAGACTTAAATCTTTAACATTGCTATGTTCAATATTTAAAAGAAGTATAGAACAACAAAAATTAGTAAATGATAGGTTTGAACTAGCCAAGAAAAGTAAGAAATTATCAAAACAAGCTCTAAAAAGATGGTTTACAGACGATTACTTAAAAAAAAACCCTGATACATATAAAAAAATAAGTAAATTATTAGATACAAACGACATGAATAATTTTTTAAAAGTATATTCACTTTTTGTAAATCATGAAGATCAAGAGGATTTTTCAAAGATAAAAGTAAATACCTTAATAATGACTGGAGAAGGTGATATAGGGTCTACACCTCAAATGTCTGAGGAATTAAGTAAAGAAATTGAGAATTCTTACTTTAAAATAATCCCTGAAGGAAAACATCTATGTAGTATAGAATGTTCCGATAAAGTAAATTTAGAAATTAAAAAACATATAGAAAATGCCTGAGTTAAAAAAATATAAAATGTTTATAAATGGTGAGTGGGTTAATTCAGACACTGAAAAAACTTTTGAAACGCTTAATCCTGAAAATAATAAACCTTGGGCTGTAGTCCCAGAAGCAAGCGCAAGTGATGTTGATAGAGCAGTAAAAGCTGCACAAAAAGCATTTGAAGGCGAATGGCCTAAATTGTTGCCAAAAGAAAGAGCAAGATATCTGAGGATGATAGGAGATAAACTTAGAGATAATGCTGAACATTTGGGGAAAATAGAAACAATTGATACTGGAAAACTTTATAGAGAAACATACAAACAAGCCAACTACATAGCTGAATATTATGATTATTATGCAGGTCTTGCTGATAAGGTTGAAGGCACAGTTCTTCCAATAGACAAACCAAACATTCAAGCAATAACGACGAGAATACCAATCGGTGTAGTTGTTGCAATTGTTCCTTGGAACTCACAAATGTTTCTAACTGCAACGAAACTTGCACCAGCATTAGCAATGGGGAATACAGTTGTTATTAAATGCTCTGAGTTAGCACCTGCAACAATGTTTGAATTTGCAAAATTAATCGAGGAAACTGGTATTCCAAAAGGAGTTGTAAATGTTATTTCTGGTTTTGGAGAACCTTGTGGTAGAGCTCTTACATCGCATAATCTAGTTGAAAAAATTGCATTTACTGGTGGACCAGATACTGCTCGTCATATCATTATAAATTCTGCGCAAAATTTATCTGAAGTAAGCTTAGAACTTGGAGGAAAAAGTCCTGTTGCAGTATTTAATGATGCAAATCAAGAAAATGCAATTAATGGTATTACCGCAGGAATTTTTGGTGCCAGTGGACAAAGTTGCATTGCTGGATCTAGGCTTTATTTGCAGGAAGAGATTTATGATGAATTTTTAGACAAACTATCAAAAAGAGCTGAGAAAATAAAAATTGGAGCTCCAATGGATCCTGAAACTGAGATGGGTCCAATAAGTAACTATAAACAATTAGAGGTCATTGAAAAAAATATTAAACTAACGCTTGAACAAGGTGGAAGATTAAAATGTGGTGGACAAAGACATTCATTTTCTAATGAAGGTTATTATTTTCCAGCAACAATTATAGAATGTGATAACCATAATTTACCGGTTGCTGAGAATGAATTGTTTGGACCTGTTTTATCAGTAATGAAATTTAAAACTGAAGAAGAAGTTGTTTCTAAGATGAATGATAACCAGTATGGATTATCGTCAGGCGTATACACTTCCGATCTTGCAAGAGGTATGAGGGTTTCAAAAGCAATTAGAGCTGGAATTACTTTTGTTAATACTTATCGATTGATTTCACCAACTGCTCCATTTGGCGGTATAAAGGATAGCGGATATGGAAAAGAGGCTGGACTAGAATCTATTAAAGATTACACTCGTGTGAAGACTACATGGTTTTATACTTCTGATGAGCCTACCTTGGATCCATTTTCAATTAGATAATGTCAAATATAAGCCAAAATTACTTATTGAAATATTAATTGAATAATATTTTAATTAGTCTTTATAAATTGTTAACAATTAGAGGGAAAATGAAAAAATTAATTATGACTGCAACAATTCTTGTCATGACAATGACATCAAATGTTGTTGCAGATATAAAAATGGGGATAATATTAGGATTTACAGGTCCTATTGAGTCTCTTACTCCAGCAATGGCTGCTTCTGCTGAGCTTGCATTTAAAGAAGCTTCAGACTCAGGTTCATTATTAGGTGGAGAAAAAATTTCAATTGAGAGAGCAGATTCAACTTGTGTAGATTCAGCGGCAGCTACTACAGCAGCTGAAGGCTTAGTATCTGGCGGAGTTGTTGCTATTATGGGTGCTGACTGTTCAGGAGTAACTGGTGCAATTGCAACTAATGTCGCTGTACCTAATGGTGTTGTTATGATTTCACCATCTGCAACTTCTCCAGGATTGACAGACCTAAATGATAATGGTTATTTCTTCAGAACTGCACCATCTGATGCAAGAGGTGGTCAAGTTTTAGCTGATATTACTAAAGACAGAAAAGTAAAATCAATTGCTGTTACTCACACAAACAATGACTATGGTAAAGGTTTAGCAGATGTGTACGTAGCAGCTGTGAAAGCACACGGTATAAGTGTTACAGCAGTCACTGCTCATGAAGAAGGTAAAGGAGACTATGGTGCAGAAGTGGCTACTTTAGCTGCAGCTGGAGGTGATGCTTTGGCAGTACTTGGTTATCTTGATCAAGCTGGTGGTATGATAATTCAAGGGTCATTGGACTCTGGTGCATTTGATGTATTTGTACTTTCAGACGGAATGATTGGCGACTCCCTTACAGACAGATTTGGAAAAGATTTGAACAAATCATTTGGTTCTTTGCCTGGATCAACAGGAAAAGGAGCTGGAAAATTTGCTGAAGTAGCTAAAGCTGGCGGAATTGACTCGTCAGGGCCATACACTGGAGAATCATATGATGCAGCAGCATTAATAGCTCTTTCTATGCAAGCAGGTGGAAAAGCAGAAAAAGGAACAATTCAAGCAAATGTTATGAGTGTTGCAAATGCTCCTGGAACAAAAATTTACCCAGGTGAACTAAAAAAAGCTCTTGATTTATTAGCTAAAGGAAAAAAGGTTAATTACGAGGGAGCAACTGGTGTTGAATTTACTGATGTTGGTGAAGCTTTTGGATCTTTCTTGGAAAAAGAAATCAAAGGCGGTAAGTTTAAAACAAAAAAACAAAGATAATACTTAAAATTTTATATACCCCAGTGAAGAATACGCTGGGGTATATTGTAAATTTGTTCTTTTTAATTTTTAATAAGTAAAAAATTGTATATCTCTAAATCTGTTGTTGTAAGGAAATTTTAAAAAAATAAATACTTATCTGCCATGTACAAAGCCCAAGCTATTGCAGCACCTGTAATAATATATTTCATTATTGTTTAATTATTTTTTCTGGTATTATACCTTTAGGTCTATATCTCATAATCATCAATAATCCAATTCCAATCACAAGAAACCTAAAGTATGAAGCGCTCTCAATTAAATGAACTCTTAAAGCATGAGTTTCAGGCATATGAGAAGTAAATAAATTGATCAAAAACAAGGCAATAGGAGCCGCCTCAACCCAAAGAAACCATACAACAAATCCACCAAGTATAGCCCCAAAGTTATTTCCAGTTCCCCCTACAATAACCATAACCCATATAACAAAAGTATATCTCATTGGACGATAACTCCCAGGAGTAAACAAGCCGTCATTAGTAACCATCATTGCCCCTGCAAGTCCAACTACAGCAGATCCTAAAACAAATATAAGTAAATGTTCTTTGACAATATTTTTACCCATTGCACTGGCAGCTTCCTCATTGTCTCTAATTGCCCTCATCTTACGACCCCATGGAGAATATAAAGCCTTTTGAGTAACAATTAATAAAATAACCACAACTGTTAAAAATAAACCTGTAAAACAAAGTTTCACA
The DNA here is from genome assembly GCA_902634885.1 of uncultured Pelagibacteraceae bacterium. Lineage (GTDB taxonomy): Bacteria > Pseudomonadota > Alphaproteobacteria > Pelagibacterales > Pelagibacteraceae > Pelagibacter. The sequence continues at coordinate 144,752 of CACPLR010000002.1, forward strand.
TAAACAGAGGAAGCTTCTATAACCATTTGATTAAGAGCTTCCTGTTTTTCTGTTGCTGAGCTAATTAAGCTTAATTTTTTTGAATGAAATTTTTCAACTAAATTAATAAACCAATCAGATGTTTGTAAATCAATTTCGTATGGCGCAGGTCTTTTTAGTCCAATTACATTTTTGACACCTCTTGCTAACCATTCCTCATGTTTAATTATTGAGACTACGATTTCAGCAATTAGAAGTGTAGCAATTGCAAGATAATCTGCTCTCAAACCTAATGCAATTTTCCCAATCACAAACGCTAACCCCGCTGCAAATAAACCACCCACAATCCATGAAAATAAAACTGGCATGCCAAGTCCACCAAGAAAACCTGTTTTAGCAGGATCAATCGCCTCAATAGCTTCTATACCAGGAGTAGCAGTAACATTTAATACAAGTATCCCTCCAATAACAATTAAAGCAATACTATAATTTCTTATTTTTGATTTTTTAAAATGATTTAAAAGGTATCTTACAGTTATCACCATAGCCACTATTATCAGTATACAGGCAAGAATATTCAATCCACCCACTTGCCATGCTTTCTTAACTGGATCTACTGAGACTAAAACTACAGCTAACCCACCAAGTGCGGTATACCCCATAATACCAAAGTTTATTAAACCCGCATAACCCCATTGTATATTTGCACCAATAGTCATAACAGCTGAAATTAAACAATAATTCATTATAGTAAGAGCAATCGACCAAGATTGAAATATTCCCACCAATATTATTAAAATTAACATTATTGAATATGCTGCAATTACATTTGAATAGTTTCTCATAGGGTTTTGCCTTTAAATATTCCTGATGGTCTTACTAATAAAACAATTACTAAAATTGAGAATGAAATTGCAAATTTATAATCTGTAGAAAGTAGCTGTAATAAAGAGTCGGGCTCTAGAGACTCTGGTAAAAGATATGACATAAATCTTTTGTAAGCATAAGTTAAAAATATTTCTGCAAATGCAATTACATATCCTCCAAGGAATGCACCAAAAGGATTACCAATACCTCCAACTATTGCAGCGGCAAAAATTGGAAGCATATTGTTAAAATAAACAAATGGCCTATAGCTTTTATCCAAACCATACAAAACTCCACCGATTGTTGCTAAAATTCCAGCTATAATCCAGGTAATCATTACAACCTTCTTAGGATCTATTCCTGATAATAAAGCTAAATCCTCATTATCAGAATAAGCTCTCATACTTTTTCCTGTTTTAGTCTTATTTAAAAACCAAAACATAATTGAAACTATAATTAGAGTTAAAATAACAGTAATTGCTTGCGAGGATTTTAAAGTTATACCTTCATTTAATCCTGTAATTTCTTTAAATTCATTTGCTTTTAAAATAAATTTTTCTCCATCAATAAATCTTCTATCAGAAGGTCCTATAATAATTCTTATTATTGCTTGAGTTACAAACATAACACCAACACTAACCATAGCAAACTGGACAGGAGGACTTTTTTTTATTCGATAATAACTAAAAACAAATTTATCAATCAAAAGCATATAAATAATCATTGCAATTATTGCAAAAGGAATTGTCAGCAATGCTGTTGGTAAAAAACCAAAATTAATTCCTATAGTTTGAAAATAATAAGTCAGCAAAACAGCAAACATGGTTCCAAAGGACATCATGTCTCCAGTTGCAAAATTAGCAAACCTTAAAACCGCGTAAATTAATGTTACAAATATTGCACCTAACGCAAGTTGAGATCCATAAGTTAAGGCAGGTATAACTGTGAAATTTATTAAAACTGTTAAAGCGTTTAATATATCCATCATCCACCTAAGAAAGACCTTCTCACCTCAGGGTCTGTAAGAAGTTGGTTGCCTGACCCCTCAAATTTATTTTTTCCAGTAACAAGTACATATCCCCTATCCGAGATATTAAGTGCTTGTTTTGCATTCTGTTCAACCATAATTATGGCAACATTAGTTTTTTTTACTTTAATAATATGCTCAAATAATTCATCCATTACTATTGGCGAAACTCCAGCTGTTGGTTCATCTAACATCAACACAGATGGCTCACTCATCAAAGCTCTTCCAAGTGCCACTTGTTGTCTTTGACCACCTGATAATTGACCAACAATTTGTGATTGTTTTTCATTTAATAATGGAAACAGCTCATAGATATTTTTAATCATTTCTTCTAACCCATCTTCTCTAAGAAAACCTCCGATTTCTAAATTTTCTCTTACTGTTAGCTCTGCAAAAACATTTCTTGTTTGAGGTACAAAAGAAATTCCTTTCTTTACTCTATCTTGTGGAGATGTTTTTGAAATATCCTCACCATCCAAACAAACACTTCCTGATTTCAAAGTAATAAGACCTAACATAGCCTTCATTGCTGTAGATTTTCCTGCTCCGTTTGGGCCAAGTATGGCTACTATCTCTCCTCTATTAACATTTATATTGCAAGAGCTAATAATATCTGGTCCATCTCCATAACCAGCAGTCATTTTTATTCCCTCAAAAAAAGCCATTAATTCCCATTTGAAATTTTAGAATTTCCAAGATAACTCTCTATTACCTTATCATTTTTTTTTACTTCTTCTGATTTACCTTCAAATAGCACTGAGCCTTCTGCCATCACAATAACTGGATCGCACATTCTGCTTATAAAATCCATATCATGTTCAATCATACAAAAAGTATAATTTTTTTCTTTATTCAGTTTTATAATTGCAGCTCCTAAATCTTTGAGTAGTGACCTGTTTACTCCAGCTCCGACTTCATCTAATAAAACCAGCTTTGCGTCTACCATCATTGTTCTGCCTAATTCGAGAAGTTTTTTTTGACCTCCAGAAAGATTTCCTGCTCTCTCGTTTGATAAATGATTTAAATTTAAAAATTCAATAACTTCATATGCTTTTGATCTATTAACTTCCTCTTCTTGTTTTACTCGACCAGGTTTTAAAAGTGCATTCAATAGATTTTCACCAGATTGATCAGGGGGAACCATCATCAAATTTTCAAGAACACTTAAATTCGAAAATTCATGTGCAATTTGAAAAGTTCTTAAAAGTCCTTTTGAAAATAATTCATACGAGGGCATGTCAGTAATATTTTCGTTATCAAAAATAACACTACCCTGAGAAGATTTTAAATTTCCTGCGATTAAATTAAAAAGAGTGGTTTTTCCTGAGCCATTTGGACCAATTATTCCAGTTATAGAACCTTTTTTAATTTTAAGAGAACAATTAGATACGGCCGCCAATCCGCCAAAATATTTCGATAGATTTTCTACCTTTAAAATACTTTCAGACATTAAATTTATTTCTTAAGACGCTTAAGAATACTATTTGTAGTTCTGTTTAAAGATTTATAAAAACCAGATTTTCTTAGCTCATTAACAGCTTGCTCATTTAAACCTTTTGGGGTTTGTGAGTTTTGGACCAACAATTTTAAATCATTTTTTGAATTAATTTTTGCATCCTCAGAAAGGGCTATAAAAAGTGAAGTAATATATTTTTGAGAATCTGATTTATTAATTCCTTTTTGATTAAGCCATATCGACAATGTATTTAATAACTCATAAAAAGGTGCCATCATTGACGAAGTAGACCAAAAATTTAAAGATAAATTCTCATTTTCTATCTCTACAGTTGTTCCCAAATGATCAAAGAAATTTTTAACACTTTTATTGGGTGGATATAAAGGTATGGGTCCTTTTCTTATTGAAATAGGAGGCAATGGTATAGCCCTGAAAATTTTAGATTTAATATTTATATATTTTTTTAGCTCTTTCATTTTTATTGTTGAGATAAAACTAATTATAGTTTGATTTTTTTTAAATTTGAGTTGGGGTAAAATTTTGTAACCTACTTCTGGTGTGACTGATAAAAAAACCCAATCACTCATATTTATTATATCTTGATTATTATTTAAAATTAGAATTTTTTTACTTTTTCTTTTTAAATTCGATGAAATTTTATTATTTCTTCTTGAAACTATAATTTTTCTTATTTTGAGTTTTGATCCTAAAATACCATGAATTACTGATTTTGTAATATGACCAGTCCCAATAAATCCAATTTTCATGACAATTTATGGTAATTATTATCACTAATTTAAATTAATTAGTAAAAAAAGAACCTCTTATTCTAAGTAATTCTCTACTTAAATTTTTGTTTTCAACAAACGGTTTTCTTCCATGCAGCCAAAAATAATTATTTGCTACTACTGAGCAACCAACCTGTAAAGGGGTAACTATTATTTTTTTACTTCCCTCAAGTGCATCCGATAATTTTTGCAAAAATAGTCCTTGTTTCATATTTTTTGGCTCTGGAAATTGGTCAATATACGATATTTCAGGTTTTCCGTTTTTATCTTGTGAGAATACAGGATGTTCAACTTTGTAATTAATATTTTTACTTTTTGGAGAACCCCAAATAAAACTTTCTTTTCCAACTGGATCGTTAGATAATTCCTCAAGATGTTCCCAATCGTCTAGATGTAACAAGGCTGTTTCTCCTCCATCGACATTTTTTTCCTCCATTTTTTGCATAAGCAACCAATCGGTTTTTTCTCTTACATATGTACCATCAGTGTGAAGATCCATATTTACGTAAGCTTTCCTTAAATAAGAGTCACTATTATCTTCGTGTTTTACATGAAATCTTGCATAATATTTTCCAGCCATTGCGTCATGATTTGGATTGCCAATTAAGTGTGTCACTGCAGTTGCTAACTTAATTAAAAAATTATTATCAGTTTTAGATGAGTAATTTTTTGGACCAATTATAAAACAACCAGTGTCCCTATCCCTCAAAATTAAATTTAGAAAACTACTTAATTTCCCTGATGTAGTATCATCTAAGCTTTGAGCTATTGTAAATCTTGTAAATGGTTTATACTCAAGTGTTGTGATATCAAATTTTTTAAATGGAAATATTAAACGGTCAATAATTTCATCTAAAATCTGGATATTTATTATTCTTTCGGATTTTTCGTGAAAGTTTATTGCAAAACCATCAAAATTTTCAAAATTTTTAATCATTAAATTTTGGGTATTATATAAAGATTTTTAATATTTTAAAATTATTTATTACAAACTCCTATGGAATTTGGTCCACAAGTTTCACCGTTGGTCCATGTAGCGCCAATTAGATTTGCTCCATCAAAATTTGCATTTTTAATATTTGATGATGTTAAATTAGCTTCCATTAAATTTGAGTTTTGAAAATTTGCCTCTATAAGTGTTGAGCCCATAAAATCAGCTCTAGTTAAATTAGCACCTGTAAAATTAGCCTTTTCAAAGTTAGCACCTACTAAAATTGACTCATATAAATTAGCTCTAACAAAACTGGACTCTGGGAAAGTGCCAAAAGACAAATTTGAATTCATCATAATACTTTTGTCGAAAATTACCTGAATAAAACTTGCAAACGACAATTTTGAATTTGGAAGGTAACTACCTTGTAAATCTTGCCCATCAGAAAACCTACAATTTGTATAATCAACGCTATCTGTTAATGGATCATCACAACCGGCATTCGCATATGATGAAAATAAACAAATTAATATTAGAAAAAAAAACTTTTTCATACAAACTAGTTAATTAATGCAGCCATAATGATAGCAGAAAAAATCGTTGGATAAACTAAATTTCTTTTTGTTAAATAAAAAATTGATATAGATATGAGGATTATAATTACTCTCAATAATAAGGTCGTTTCACTCAGATCTCCTGAGGGAAATAATAACATTCTTGATATCAATGCTGCTAAAGTTGAGTATGCTAAACAATTAAACCATCTGTATATCCTTGATTTTTCGTTTATTTTCTCTGATGTAAATACCCCAAAGAATCTTGATATATATGTTGCTAGTGATGTTATTAATATTACTAAAATAATTTTAGTTGTCATTTATTTCTCCAATAAAAAATGCAATCGTCCCAGCTAAAATACCTCCTAGTAAGATACTCCATTGAGATGAAATTAAATGTAAGCCTGGACCTAATACAGCTCCAAGTATTATGGCTGAACTTATAGTTTTGTTGTTCATTGCACTAATCATTGCGCACATGAAGTAAATAGGATTTATAACTGCCAAGCCTATCATCATATTTTTATTTAAGTAATCTGCAGATACAAAACCTATCAGTGTTGAAATAATTGCAACTAGCCAGGTGGAGGTTCCTATTCCAATCCAAAAATCAGTACGATTTTTTCTATTAATTTTGTGATAATTATCTTTTACAATTAACCATGAGGATACAGCAACGAAGTGACAAGACAAATAGTACTTCCATCTTGGCTGACTTTTATCTTTTATTAAAGGCATCAAAGATACTGTCATAGGATATAGTCGAGCATTCACTAACCATACTGCTAAAAATATGTTAATTAAAGAAGCTCCTACAAACATAGACTCTGCCATAACTAAGGATCCAGGTTGAGCATAAGTTAATAATGTAGAAAAAATACTTTCTTGAAGAGTAAAACCCAAATTTTTCAATAGCGCTCCTATAGCAATGAAGCTAGCTGAGAGAGCTATTGCAGGACTATCAAATCTTTTAATACACAAAAACCCTTTAAAAAAAAATTTTAGGTTTATCATTAGCCACCAAGAAATAAACGGCCAACGTCGGGGTTGTCTAAAAGCTCATCTCCTTTTCCTGCTATTGCGGTTTGTCCGGACACAAGCACATATCCAATATCAGAAAATTCTAAACCTTTTTTAGCGTTTTGTTCAACAAGTATTATTGTTTTTTTTTCATTTTCTTGAAGATCTCTAAGTATCTCAAAAACCATATCAATATATCTAGGCTCTAAGCCAATGGATGGTTCATCTACTAGAAGGACTGAAGGCTTCATCACTAATGCTCTTGATATCTCTAACAATCTTCTTTCTCCCCCTGATAAAACTTTTGCAGGTTGGTTTCTTCTATTTCTTAATCTTTCATATTTTTCAAAAATTCGCTCAGCTTCTGCATAAGACTCCTCTGTTTTTTCTTTAATAAATCCACCCATTAATAAATTTTCTTCTACAGTCATATCTGGAAATACAGAATTATCCTGGAGTATGTATGCTATTCCCACAGTTTTTAATTTTTCAGCTGGGGTTAAACTTGTGATTTCCTTTCCATCTATTTCTATTTGACCTGAAAAAATATTTGTAAATCCATAAATCGAGTGAAGAATAGTAGATTTGCCAGCTCCGTTTGGTCCAATCAAGCATAAAGATTGAGCTTTACTAACGAAAAGATCGAAATTATGAAGAATTTCCATTTTGCCATAACCAGCATTCATATTTTTAATAGTAAGATGAATATTATTAGGAGATAGTTTTTTTAAATCTTCTGCGACTGGAGCTTTTCCTAAAACTTCATATTGATTAGACATTATTGTGCTCCTAAATATGCATCTATTACACGTTTATCATTTTTAATTTCGTCAGGTGCTCCATTAGCAAGCATCTTTCCATGGGCTAAACAATAAATATTCTCTGCTAATTGCATAATAACTCTCATATTGTGTTCAATTACTAAAAGCGTTATTCCAAAATCTTGATTTACTTTGATCAATCTATCAATAATTCCATTAATTAATGTTGGATTAATACCCGCTGTTGGTTCATCTAGTAAAAGCATTTCTGGTTCATTCATTAAAGCCATTGCTAATTCTAATAATTTTTGTTGGCCAAATGATAAATCACCAGCTCTTAGTTTTCTTTTTTGATAAAGACCTACAAAATTTAAAAGATTTTCTGCTTTTTCAGTTAAATCTTGAGGAATTTTTGAGAATATCTTTAATATACTTTCATCGCTTCCTTTGTGACTAATTAACATATTATCTACACAATTTAATTTTCCATAAATTCTAGTCTGTTGAAACGTTCTCAGTAATCCAAGTTTAGCAATTACAGGAACGGGTAATTCAGATACTTCTTTACCATTAAATTTGATTGAACCTTGATCTATTGGATAAGTTCCAACTATTGAGTTAAATAAAGTTGTTTTTCCTGAACCGTTTGGACCAATTAATCCAAATATTTTTCCTTTTTCAACTGTCATTGAAATGTCAACATTTGCTTTAACACCACCAAAAGATTTACTAACATTATTTACTTCTAAAATACTCATTTCAATTCTACTTGCGCTTTTCGATCTGCCTCATCAACAACTTCGCCAAATCTTTCAGGATATTTTTCTCTTAACCATCCCATTATTCCTTCTGGGAAATAAATAACAATCACAACTATTAAAACTCCTAAGGCCACATACTGCCAACCTAAAAAGAATGTCCAAAATCCTTCTTTAAAAATATGAAATGCGGTAGCTCCAATCACTGGACCCCATAAAGTTCCCTTACCACCGAGGATCGCCATCAAGACCATAAATACACCCATTTCTCTTCCATCAAATGCAACATCAGTAGAGTCTATGTAACCAACAAGTCCTCCCATAATACCACCTGCTAAACCGCAGAAAAACGCTGATACCATCCAACCAATTATTTTATATTTCATTGTCTCAATTCCCATTGCCTCTGCTTTGTCTTCATTATCCCTGATCGCATTAAGAATTAATCTAAATCGTGTTGAATAAATTGCTCTCACTGCTATGAAAGTAAGTACGAGAGCACCAAAACTTAAAAAATAAAAGAATTCTCCTCTTGCTTCTAAACCACCAACATTTGGAAAAGGTGGAGTTGTAAAACCTTGTCCTGCTCCAATAATTTCTATACCTCCAGAAATTTCTCCTGCAGCCACACCTAAACCTAAAGTACAAATTGCAAAATAATGTCCTCTGAGTCCTAAGATGGCATAACCAATTAATCCTGCAACAATAGTTGGAACAACTGCAGCTACCACCAAACCAACTGCCATTCCTTGAAAGAATTGTGTGGGCGTATGTACAAATGTTTTTTCTCCTCCACTTTCTGTCCACTCTGCTAAAGGAAAAAACATGCCAACTTGCACAGAAGCACATAAATACATTCCTAAACCATAGAATAAAATATTTCCAAATGTGTTATATCCCATTTCACCACCTTGAATATTCCAAGTAGTAGCTAAAACAATTAATACACATAAAATAGACAATTGAACTTTAAATGCCGGAAATACAAAAGGTGCAGCGAGCCCAAATATTATAATTACAGCATATAATAACACGTTTTTATTCATTATTTTAAATACTCTCTTTTTCTCGAAAGTTTAAATCTTCTATAAACGAGAATTAAAACTAACAATAAAAACACTGAACCTATTCTAAATTCTGTACCTAATATATAGTCAGCAAACTCTTCAAATACACCAAGGCCCATCCCTGACATTGCAACACCAGGTAAATTGCCAAGACCCGCAACAATAACAATCATGAATGATCTAATAGTATATGGTAATCCCATATAAGGATGAATTGTAAAAGTAATTGAAATTAATGCCCCCGCAACACCACAAAGAGCAGCATTTAATCCAAAAGTAGCTGCATAAACTTTTTCTGTATCTACACCTAAAATCTTTGCAGCTCGTGCGTTTTGTGCAGTTGCTCTGATTGCTCGTCCAAGTTTTGATTTTTTCATATAAATTACTAAACAAATAGCAAAAACAATACTAACGAATGCAGAAAATATTTTTGAATTTGGTAAAACTACTGCACTATCAAATAAAAATGTTGTTCCATAACCTGAATTAGCCAAGACAACATCTGCACCAAATGCAAAGTTCATTAGTTGCATAAAAAGAATGCTTATACCGAATGTTGCGAGGATTGAGATAAATAAATCTCTATCAACCACTTTATTAATTACTAATTTATAAATTCCAACACCAACAAAATACATTATAATTGGTGACACTATTACGCCCCAGGCTGGATGAATTCCATAAAGATACATAAAGTATGCAATATATCCACCAAGAATAACTAAATCACCTTGTGCAATGTTTATAATATTCATTACTCCCCATTGCAAAGCCATACCATAGGCAATTAATGCAAATAAAATTCCAAGCAGTATCCCGTCCAAGCAAGCTTGAACTGTTATCATCGGGTACTGAAAAACCATGAAGTCCATATTTGCCTCTAAAAAAAATACCCCCTAGAGTTTAGGGGGTATTTAAAGATTTGTTATTATCTGTCAGACCACTTAGGAATTGGGTGAATCAATTCAGCCGACGCCCACTTAAGTGGAGCTACAACTTTATTTTCACATTTCCCAGCGCCATCACACATTACTTGGAAAAGTACCATAGGCTTGTCAACATTTTGACCACCCGGTGCGAACTTAATATTTCCGTAAAATGTTTGCATATTAGTAGCTGCAAGAGCATCTCTTACTTTCTTTTGATCAAAAGAATTTGCTCTTTCAAATGCATCCTTGAACACTAACAATGCAGCAGAAGACTCTGCAGATTGATATGGCGGATCATAACCGAACTCTTTATCAAAATCTGCTGCATAAGTCATACCATCTTTAAAGAAATCATCTTTATATGTTAATGTTTTATGCCATTGAGAAGCACAAAGTGCGTACTGAGAGTTTTTACCATGTTGTTTTGATAATTTCGCAGCATCACAATGTGTCATTGCTAACATTGGAACATCAACCTTCATTTCTGCAATTTGTCTAATTGCAGTTAATGCGCCTTTTGTATGTCCAGATACCACAAGAACATCTGGCTTCATTTGTTTTACTTTAACCAATGTTGCAGCCATATCGTTAAGCTCTTTTGGAAGCTTATCGTCGATAATAATTTCAGATCCAGTTTCTTTCGCTGCATCTAAAATACCTAATCTTACGTCTTGTGAAAAAGCATCTTGTTCAAATGCTTGTGCAATCCTTACACCTTTTCCACCATTTAACTCAACTGCCGTTCTGATAGCTACATCAAGATATAAGTTAGCTGGAGCTAACACTGCAAAAAGATATTTGTAACCTTTAGTAAACAAAGATCTAGACGCACCATTTGCTTCTACCATTGGAACACCATATTTCTCTGTCACTGGCGCGATTGCTTTAGTTAGACCCGAGCTGTAAGGCCCAAGCATGAACTCAACACCATCTTGTGATATTAATCTTTCTGCAAGTTGAGCTGCTCTTTTTGGATTTGACTCATCGTCATAATAGATAATGTCAAACTTGTAAGTTTTTCCTCCAACTTTTACACCACCCATGCTGTTAATTCTGTCTACAGCCATGTTATAGCCATTTTGAGTATGAACACCATTAGATGAATATTTACCCGTTAGAGAAATTGCAGCGCCTAAAATTATTTTATCACCAACAACTTTTGCAAACGATACAACTGATGTTGAAAATAAAATGGCAATTGCAGAAACAAATGTAATTATAATGTTTTTTATTTTCATTTATTCCCCTTTAATTAAATTAATAAATGTAAATTAATAATAAAAATAATTTAATTTCAAGTTATTGAAGCATCACAAAGACATATAACCGCTGTTATAATTTAATATTTTTGAGTTACTGCGATTATGATTGCTATTATAATTAAAACACACGCTGAAATTGTGTTAATGACTCTTGGATTTGTTTTTATCCAAGCAACTAATTTATTAGCGAGCAACGCATAACCAATTAATGATAAGAAATCTAAAATCATATAAGTAAAAATTAATATTATAAATTGGATTATATAATTTGAGCCAAAATCTATAAATTGTGGAAATATAAATGGAAAAAACATCCAAGCTTTTGGACTTGTCCCTGCAACTAAAAATCCATCTTTAAAAAAAGAAAAATTGCTTTTTGAATTATTATTTATGTCTGACAAACCTTTAGGTTTAGATTTATGGATGTCATAAGCTAAATAAAGTAAATAAATTATACCAGCCCATTTAAATAAATTTAATATTGTTTGATGTTCAGAAAAAAAGGAACCAATTACAAATATTACTAATGTTGCCTGAATAAAATTAGCCGTTACATCTCCAAAAGCTGACCACAAACATTTTTTAACTCCATAATTCATTGAATAAGAAACAATTACTATTCGAGGAGTGCCTGGTGTTATAAAAAGAAATATTATGATCTGAAGAAACAGAACAAAATCTTGGGGAAGCATAAAAGGATAGCCCTAAAAAACCGGGAGCTAAAGATGGCTAGATAGGACTATCTAAAAATGATAATATCATAGCTTAGATGAATTGCATTAAAATTTTTTTTAAGATTTATTGAATTTTTTTATGAAAAAAAGTCACAGACCAATTACAAGAGTTAAAAATCCAGAACCCAAAATGGGCAGTGCTGACTGGGTGATATGGGCGGCCTGGGCAGACCGTGTTACTTTTGAAGATATAGAAAAAAAAACTGGGAAAACTGAAAGTGAAGTCATTAAGATAATGAGAAGATCTTTAAAACCTTCATCATTTAGATTGTGGAGAAAAAGAGTAAATTCTCAAAGTATAAAACATAGAAAAAAATTTGAGTATTCCAGAAAACTTATAAGGTTAAAGATAAAAAAAGATGAATATTTAGACTAGTAATTAAAGATAATAGAATTATATAAAGATTATGAAAAATATCACAGTTTACTCGGGACCTCTATGTGCTTTTTGTGATGCAGCAAAAAGATTATTGGGTAGAAATAATTTAGGATTTAAAGAAATAGATATATCAACAAATCCTAACTTAATGGATGAAATGATTAAAAAAGCTGGTGGTAAAAGAACGATTCCTCAAATTTTTTTTGAAGATCATCACGTAGGTGGTTATCAGGAATTAAGAGAATTAGAAAAATCTGGAAAGCTTTTAAGCTCTTTAGAGTAATATTTAATCAACAAAAGATATTGTCATTCCTGGCTCTTCAGCATACATAACGTCATTAGTACAAGTACCTCCGCTGTTACCAACTGCATTTGAAACATCAAATGCGATTTTTACTGTTGGAAAATCGCCTGCTTTAACTTTTAAACCACCTCCTGATATAATTTTTCTATATTGAAAATATTCATCACTTGTTCCTATTACACCATCGTTTGAAACAGATGCACCCAAAGAGTCAACTGATCCATTCATGTGATCATTATAACTGCTACCATCAGGTACATATAATGTGGATGATCCAGGTGTTCCTCCTGTTTGCCCTGCAGCGTCTGTAGTTTTAGTTCCTGACTCTCCAGCTTTTGTTGCACAATTATTTCCTGCAGTCCCAGTTATTATAAATTGTCTGCTCATAGTAATTTGTAGATAAGTATATAAAGTTCCTATTTTAGCTTTTGCTATATTGCCATAAGATCCAGCAGCAGCTCCTGCATCAACAGCAGCAATATCAACTTCTCCAGATGTGGTTGATGGAGATATTGTTAAAGGATTTAGACAATTTGCAGTAGTACTTCCTGTTTCACATAATTCTAATTTTGTCATAGTAACTTTGTACTCTGTAGCAGGACCAGTCCCAGCAAAAGCATTAAATGCACCAAACAAAAATATAAGGGCAATGAAAGTATTTAAAATTTTTATCATAAAATTATTTTTTTGTTAAAATTACTGCACCTTGAATTTCAACTGTTAAATTATTGTCTCTTCTCACTTTTTGAACCAATTTATCTTTCATATTCGCCTTTTCAAAAGCAACATTTGAAATAAATCCATCTTGTAAGTTTGGTTTATTTTCTGTTGGCGGATATCTCAAGGACAATTTAAAATCTGTCTCATCATCGACACCTGTTGTATCTGAGAAATCTTGAGAAATGTCAAATTGTAAAGTTGGGGTTAAATTCATCTCTAAAGATATTTTATTACCCTCTGTATCATTAGAAGCTTTAATATTTTCAAAATAATAATTTTGAATATTTAAGGTCGACCATGGCATATATGGCATTTGAGTTGTTAAATTAAATTGATAACCAGATAGTACCTCTTCATCCATGCCATCTATATTTTCTTTTCCTGATATTGCTTCATAAAAATTTGCATTAAGATCCAGTATTTTACCTTTTGCCTCTAATCCTAAACTAGCTCTCATATGTCCTTCAGACTCAATATCTATAAAGGCATTAGCTCCGTACATTAAAGAATTGTCATCAGTTAATTCTCTATATCCATAACCAAGATTTGTTATAAATCTATCTTTATTATTTGTCTCTTGAGTATGTAAACTCATCTGAATAAATCTATTAGAATCATCAGTCTTATCTAAACTTCTATTAGTTAAAATTTCTATATCTGGATTATCTTCTTCATGTACTTGAATAGATACGTCAGTCACACCTTCTCCGGGAATTAATTCATCAAGAAAATTTGACAATTTCTGAGAAATATTTTCTGCATTAACGTTAAAAGCAATTAAACTAGAAATAAATATACTAATTAAAATTTTCATTATTCTAAATTAACAAAAAAAATATAAAATTTATATAAGAATTATTAAAAAACTAATTAAGATTTAAAACTTTATTTTGGTTTAAAAACCAAGCATACACCGTTATTACAGTATCTTTTCCCAGTTGGTTTAGGGCCATCCTCAAAGATATGACCATGATGACCCCCACAATTTTTACAATGGTATTCTGTTCTAGCATAACCTAAATGATAATCAGTTTTTGTTTCAAAAACATCAGGTAAAGATTTATAAAATGATGGCCAACCTGATCCACTTTCATATTTGGTATCAGAACTAAATAACTTTACCCCACAATTTGCACAATAATAATTACCTTTTCTTTTTTCATAATTTAATTCACTAGAACCAGGTCTTTCTGTTCCCTCTTCAAATAAAATAAGTTTTTGTTCTGCAGTTAGATTAGAATTATTTTTTGAC
>CACPLR010000003.1 GCA_902634885.1 uncultured Pelagibacteraceae bacterium
ACAAATAGTTAGGAGTTTTAAAAAAGACATCATAAGAATAGAGTTTCTAGTTGACGATAAAAAAAATTTAGCAATCAAAAATAATTCTCAAGATAAACAAAATTTAAATAATACTGAAATTAATAATAATATCTCTTTTATAAAAGACTCTTACCTTCAATATAACAGAATAGATCCAAACAAAAATTTTAATAATTTTATTACAGGACAAAGTAATAAATTAGCTTTTGAAGCTTCAAAAAAGGTATCTCAAGAAATTGCCCATTATAATCCGTTATATTTATACGGTGGTGTTGGAATGGGAAAAACACACTTACTTAATGCTATAGGTCTTGAACTTAAAGATAAAAATAAGGTTATGTTTATTTCTGCTGAAAGATTTATGTACCAATTTGTAAAATCAATAAAATCTAATGATATGGTTAAATTTAAAGAATATTTTAGGAATACAGATATTCTTTTAATTGATGATATTCAATTTATGAATGGAAAAGAAGCAATGCAAGAAGAGTTTTTTCACACATTCAATGCATTGTTTGACAAAGGTTCTCAAATTATTGTGTCTGCAGATAGACCTCCAAATAAACTTACAAGAATCCAGGACAGAATTAAATCAAGATTTTCTGGTGGATTAGTTGTAGATATTCAAAATCCTGATTTTGAATTAAGATCTAAAATTATTAAATCAAAAACAGAAGAGCTAAAATTATTTTACTCTAATCAAGTAAATATCAATGAGGAAATTCAAAAATTTATAAGCACTGAAGTCAGAACAAGTATAAGAGAATTAGTTGGTGCTTTAAATAGAATAGTATCTTTTTCAAGAATTTATAACAAAATACCAAATTTATCTGAGGTAAGAGTTATTCTGAAAGATTTACTTAACTTATCTGAAAATAAAGTGACAATAGATACAATACAAACAACTGTGTGCAAGTTTTTTAAAATAAGTAAAAATGAAATGCTTTCACCAAGAAGATCAAGATATCTTGTAAGACCTAGACAAACAGCCATATACCTTGCAAAAATGTTAACTTCAAAATCTTTACCTGAGATTGGAAGGGCGTTTTCAAATAGAGATCACACTACAGTTATTCATTCAGTAAAAACCATTGAAAAGCTGAGAAAAGAGGACAATGAATTAAATATAAACATTGATAGTTTGAAGAACAAAATTTTGTATAACCAAAATAATGAAATTTAGTGTAAACCAACAAGATCTTCAAAAATCCTTAGGCTATTGCCAAGGCGTAATTGAAAAAAGAAGCACTCTTCCAATCTTATCGAATGTGCTACTCGAAATTAACAGTGGACATTTAATAATTACTGCAACGGATTTAGATTTAATTTTTGTCCATAAAATTTCTGATGTTGAGATTTTAGAAGAAGGCAAAACAACTACGTCATCATCAATTATGTATGATATTGTAAGAAAAATATCCTCTGGAAGCAAAATAAGTTTTTCAAATCCTAGTAAAAGTAAACTCCAACTAGAATCTGAAAAATCAATATTTAATTTAAATTGTATAAGTGCCTCAGAATTTCCTTTAACAGATGAAAATTTTAATCAAAACGAATTTTCAATGAATTCAAAAGAATTATTGAAGCTATTAAATAAATGTAAATTTTCAATATCTAACGACGAAACTAGGCATTATTTGAGTGGGATTTTTTTCCACCAGACACAAGTTGAAGGCAAAGCTTACTTAACAGCCGCTGCAACAGACAGTCATCGTATGTCAGTATCAAAAATTAGATTAAATAATAAAATTGAATTTGAGCCTGTGATTCTTCCAAAAAAAACTATTTTTCAACTCTGTTCTTTATTAGAAGATTTTGAGGGTGATGTAAAAATTTCAAATATAAAATCTAAAATAAAATTTGAATTAAACAATAGTATATTAATTTCGAAACTTATTGATGGAAAGTTTCCTAATTATATTCAGGTTATACCAAAAGAGAACCAGAAAAAATTAGAGATAGAACTCAAATCGTTCCTCAATTCAGTTGATAGAGTAGCATCAGTTTCTTTAGACAAAAAAGACGGAGTGAAATTTAATTTAAAGAAAAATATGCTTGATATGTCTGTAAACAATACAAATAGTGGAGATGGAAAAGAAAGTTTATCTGTTAAATTTGATCACGAATTAGATATTAGTTTTAATTCAAGATATTTAATTGATGTAGCTTCTCAGTTAGACGGGGATCAAATTGAGATTTATTTAAAAGATACTGGTTCTCCAGCTTTAATTAGAGACCCAGCTGATTTTGACAGTATTTATGTAGTTATGCCAATGAAAGGCTAATCAATATTATCTAATTCAGAGTATATTTTTTTTTCAATTAAGTCAGTGAATTCTTTAGAATCTAGTCCTGGTTCAATAGCCTTTAGTATTGAAATTGTTATAGTTTTATTTTTAATTAAACTTCCCTTTTTTGGCCACACAGTCCCAGAGTTTATTGCTATGGGCTGACACTTTATATTTAATTCAGTGTAAATTCTTCCAACACCTTTTTTAAATGGAACTCTTTCATCTGGTAATACCCTAGTTCCTTGAGGAAATATAATAATTGGTCTATCTGAAGTAATTACAGCATTTTTAATCTTATCTATAAGACCAAAATTATCTTTGGATATTTTATTTCTGTTTACAGAAATTGATCCAATTTTACTTAAATACCAACCAAATACTGGTATTTTTAATAATTCATATTTAAGTATGAATTTTGGTGAGTTGAAAATAGTTTGTAAAAAAAAAGTTTCAAACATCGATTGATGAGACGAAGCAATGAAAAATTTTGTATCATTAATAATGTTTTCTTTTCCTATGATATTAATTTTAGTATTCAAGAAAAATTTCAGACAAAAACTTGACCAATATCCAAATAATTTACCACCAAATAATACAATTTTTTGAGGAAATATTAGAGAGGGAAGAAAGAGAATTGATATAACTACTATTCCAGTAAAGAAAAAAAATGAAAATAATGTATTTCTTATCATTTTGTCCAAAAATTAGATTATATCTTCTAATTTTTGTCTTTTTTTTAAAATAGTTATTTTGGATTTATTTATTAATATTTCGCTTGGTTTAGGCCTTATATTATAATTTGAGCTTAAAGATGAACCATATGCACCCACATCACTTATAAAAATTAAATCTCTTTCTTTTAATTTATTAAAATTGCTTACAGATAAGAATTTATCTGTGGTTTCGCAAATTGGACCAACGAACTCATAACTTTTTTGTGATTTTATTTTATTTTTAAAAGCAGGCAATATTTGATGTTTAGCACCATATAAAGCTGGTCTCATCATATCGTTCATTCCAGCATCTAAAATTACAAAAATTTTTTTACTAGTTTCTTTTAAATATATTACCCTAGATATCAGAATTGCAGTGTTCCCGATTATTGATCTGCCAGGTTCAAAAATAAGTTTTGAATTATTTTTTCTTAAAAATTTTTCGATTGCTGATTTATATTTTTTATAATTTAGTTTTTTTTGATTTTTTTCATACGATATTCCCATGCCACCACCTAAATCAATATATTCAAAATTAAATTTTGATTTATTAATTATTTTATCAACAGCTTTAAGCATTTTCTCATATGGTTTGTGATCAGTAATTTGACTACCAATATGTACACTTAGGCATTTTAATTTGATATTTCTTGATGTTCTTAAAACAGAGACTAATTTTAAAAATGTTTTCTCATCCACTCCAAATTTATTTTCTCTTTTTCCAGTTGAAATTTGTTTCAAGGTATTTGCATCAGTATTTGGATTTAATCTAATTCCAATATTTACAACCACATTTTTTTTCTTGGCTATTTTTTCAATTATTTTTATCTCACTTTCAGACTCAGAATTTATCAGTAATATTTTTTTTTCTATTGCAAATTTGAGTTCACTCTCAGTTTTGCCAACTCCAGAAAATACTATCTTTTTTTTGTTGATTCCTGCCTTAAGCGCTAGCATAAGTTCTCCTTTTGATACTACATCTGCACCAAGTCCAAAATTTTTTATCTCCCTAATTAAATTAAGATTTGTATTGGATTTAATTGCAAAACAAACTAATGGAGAAAACTTTTTAAAATATTTAAAGAAATTTATTATATTAATTTTTAATTTATTATATGAATAACAATATAAAGGTGTGGAATATTTTATTGCAAGTTTATCAAGACTTATATTTTCGATAAAATAATTATTATTTTTATACCTCATTAGAAGTTATTAGTGACAGTTCTAGTATCATTCGCTTGATATTCAGGATCTCCCTTTCTACCACATGCTGTCAGAATCACTAAGCACATTAAAATTATAATTATTTTATTTTTCATTATTTTTTTTATATCTTCTTATCATCTTCTTTATATTACCAAAAGATGTTCCACCATGAGAAGTTTTCGAATTTATTGAGTAATTCAGTTCAAATATTTTAAGAACATCACTTTTAAGTTTTGGTTCAACTTTGTTTATTTCATTTATTGTAAGATCACCTAGAGATTTGCCATTTTTTTCTGCAAAGTTTATAATTTTCGCTGTTTGTAAATATGATTTTCTAAAAGGATAGTTTAACTCTCTGACCATGTAATCTGCTAGGTCTGTAGCTGTTAAGTAACCTTTATTTGCGAGACTAAGCATTTCTTTTTTATTAACTGAAAAATTTTTAAATATATCATTTAAAAGAGTTAAGGATATTTTGAGTTGATCATATGATTTAAAAACTAATTCTTTATCATCTTGTAAGTCCTTAAAGTAAGACAAAGGAAGCCCTTTTAAAATCGTTAGCATTGAAAAAAAATTCCCGAAAGATGATCCTGTCTTACCTCTTAAATATTCAAGTGGATCTGGGTTTTTTTTTTGAGGCATAATTGAAGATCCAGTTACAATTTTATCATTTAAATGAATTAGATTATAAGCATCAGAGTTCCAAATTATAAATTCTTCAGCAATTCTTGATATGTGTATTGAACAGGCTGAACATGCATAGAGAAAATCTAAAACAAAATCTCTATCAGAAACAGTATCTATAGAATTATCCGTTGGTTTTGAAAAGTTGAGCTTTTTTGTTGTGAAGTTTCTATCAATGTTAAATGAAGTACCTGATAGAGCAGCCACACCAAGTGGATTTTCATTTAGGGCGTCTAAATTATTCTTAAATCTTTTTATATCTCTTTTGAACATTTCAACGTAAGCCATCATATAATGTGCAAATGAAATTGGTTGAGCATTTTTTAAATGAGTAAAACCAGGCATGACTGTTTTTATATTTTTATCTGCAACTTTCAGAATTGTATTTATAAGACTATCAAGTGTTTTGGTTATTTGATAAGTTGATTTTTTTAACCATATTTTAAAATCAGTGATTACCTGATCATTTCTAGATCTTGCGGTATGTATAAATCCAGCATCTTCACCAATCAAATCAAACAATCTTTTTTCAATATTCATATGAATATCTTCAAGATTTTTATCAAAGGGAAATTTTTTTTTAATAATTTCATTTTTTATTCTATTCAAACCCCACACAATCTTATTTTTAATTTTAAAGTTTATTATTTTTTGCTTAAATAGCATTTCTGTATGAACAATAGATACAGATATATCTTCATTAAATAATCTTTTATCTATATCTAGTGATCCTCCAACTTTTCTGAATAGGTTATTAGAGTTTTTTTTTATTCTAGAACTCCAAATTGGCTGATTGTTTTTATTTTTAGTCATGATAATTAATCATTCTTATTAAATGAAATTTAAAAATTTTTATTATTTTACTATTTTTATATACTTAATATCATCTGGAACTTCATATTCAATAGAGCAACCTGATATTAAAAACTTGATAATTCATAAAGAAAAAAAAATAATTAACGGAGTTTACTTTTTTGACTCACTTAATAACAAAAAAACTCTAGAAGAGTTTAACAATAATATAAGTTTAATTAATTTTTGGGCAACTTGGTGTGCACCTTGTAAGGAGGAAATGCCATCACTGAATAATATTAAAAATATTTCTGAGTTAAAAAAAATAAATATAATTCCTATAAATATTGGTGAGGAGGAATATGAAAAATCTAAAACTTTTTTTGATGAACTTGGCATAGACAATTTAGAAATATATAGTGGCCCAAGCGGAGATCTTGCAAAAAAATTTAAACTAAGAGGCGTACCAACAACTATTATAATAGATAAAGAAGGACATGAGATATCTAGAATAATTGGATCAATTGATTTCTTAGATAAACAATTTTTAGAATGGTTAAAGAGTATAGTTAATTTTTAAAAAAGTAAGCTAAACCTACTAAGACAATGATAGCAATGAACTGAAGTAAAACTCTTAATTGCATAAGTTTATTTGAATATTTTTTATCTTCATTTCCTTTAAATAAAGTTTTGATCCCTAAAATCAAAACAACTGCTACTGAAATGAGTAAAATAACTGCTACGATTTTTACTAAAATTTCTGAAACCATTATTTGATTGTAGTTTCTTTTTAAAATAAAAAAACATAATTAATTCTCTATGACATTTTGCCTTAATACAACAATTATAAAACCAGAAGAAGGTGAGGAAATTAAAAATGCAGTTATTTTACTTCATGGCTATGGTGGTGATGGTAAAGACATTAGCATGCTAACTCTCAATTGGAAAAGGTTTTTAAAAAATACTGTATTCTTATGCCCAGATGGTCACGAGACCTGCCCTATAAATCCGGTTGGTTTTCAGTGGTTTGATTTATCAAAAGAGGATGAAGAGTATGTTCTTAATGAAGCTCATAAAGCAGAAAAAAAAATTAATAAATTCATCGAAGAAATTAAGTATGAATATAATCTAAAAAATTCTCAAATCTGTATTTCTGGTTTTAGTCAAGGCTGCATGATGTCATTAAATATCGGACTAACATGTGAAGAAAGTTTCAATTGTGTAGTTGGTTTTTCAGGAAAAATTATTAGTAAAGATGATATATCATTAAGATTAAAATCAAAACCAAATATTATGCTCATTCACGGAAATTTAGATGAAGTAGTATCTCCAAATTACTTATTAGATGCAAAAGACTTTTTAATTAGAAATAAATTAAATATTCAAACTTTAATGATAGAAAATTGTGGCCATCATATCCCAATTGAAGCATCAAGTGCGGCATTAAATTTTATAAAAAAGAATCTTGAGATATATTAAATATTTCTAATTAAAACATCCTGGATTGAAATATAAATTTATATAAGATAAACTTTAGTATGGTTTTTAATTCTGATCAAAATCTATCATTAGAAAAATGTCCAGCATTAGTCTTAAATGCTGATTACCGACCATTAAGTTATTATCCATTATCATTATGGAGCTGGCAAGATTCTATTAAGTCTGTTTTTTTAGATAGAGTTTCTATTGTAAGCTATTATGATCGAACTGTAAGAAGTCCTTCTTACAGTATGAAACTGCCCAGTGTAATAGCTTTAAAATCATTTATTAAACCCCAAGCAAATCCAAATTTTACAAGGTTTAACGTGTTTTTAAGAGATAAGTTTAGATGTCAATATTGTGGAAGTAAAAATGAACTAACCTTTGACCATTTGCTACCAAGGTCTAAAGGTGGAAAAACTGATTGGAATAATGTGGTAACTGCATGCTCTTCATGCAATGTAAAGAAAGGAGGTAGACTACTTAAAAGTTCTGGAATGTCTCTTTTTCAATGGCCATACGAACCAACTACAGAAGATCTTCATAAAAATGGAAAAAATTTCCCACCTAACTTTTTGCATAAAAGCTGGATGGATTATCTATACTGGGACGTAGAATTAGAGCCTTAATTATATTTTTTCAGAAATTTTAATTGCAGCTTTAGAGCCAGTTTTAATTATCTTGTCCAATATGGAGTATAAACCTTTTTTGGTAGCACCTTTTTCATAAGCAATATCTTTATGGTGAAGTTCATCCTGTCTAAATTTAATAATTTTATTTTTTAGCTCTTCTTCATCTGATCCAAGTTGATCAATTTGATCTTTATAATGTCCATCAATTACTTCTTCAACAGATGCAGTGCACAACATAGCAGCTTTTCTACCTAAAATTGTTGATCCAAATCCTAGACCCACACCTAACAAATCCCAGAGTGGTAATAGTTTTGTTGGAGAAATATCCCTTTTTTTTATCTCGGCTTCGAAATAATTTTTATGCTCTAGTTCATGAACTTTCATTTCTTCAATTGTTTTTTCAAGCTTGCTATCTTTACAGATTGTTTTTAAAGCTAAGAGTTGTCCCTCATAAATTTTTACTGCACCTCTTTCCCCGGCATGATCTACACGAATGAACTCTTCTACTTTTTTTGAATTAGTTTTTTTCATAAACAAGGGTTCTTACTGAATAAATAAGAATTAATAAAGAGGACAAAAAGTTTAATCCTGCTAGTGATATACCAAATAAAGTAAAAGATATATCTTTACAAATCGGTAAAGTCTGATTTAAACTTTTTAATAAATCAGCTTTATCTGTAATATTCAAAGAATTGTTACTGCAACCCTTAAATTCTTCAAAAATATTATTTTCTATACCAAAATGGTATCCAGAAATTATCATACCAACAGCAAATGTTGTTATTAGTAAAATCAACACCTCATCTTTTTTTGGAAAATTAAATCCAACAAAACTCACAAAAATTGCTAAAATAAAAGGAACTCTCTGATAAAGACATAATCGACATGGCTGATAGTTCAAATAATACTCTACGTATAAGGCATAGATAATTGCAAAAATAGAATATCCTAAAATTACTAAATATAAACTTTTTCTGCTCAAAAAAATATTCATTAATCTATAAAATTTTCTAAAAAATTGTATATTAATAAAGCGAAAATAATTATTACAATAGATGCAATTATTGAAACTTTTAACAATTTTTTTTCAATAATTTTACGCATAGTAGAACCAAAATTTCCTATTAGAAAAGCAATTAAAAAAAATCTAGATCCTCTGGTTAAAAAGGAAATAATAATAAAATAAAAAATATTAAAATTCACAAATCCACTTGTTATTGTTAATAGTTTGAAAGGGATTGGTGTAAACCCTGCAATAGCAAGTAAAGTCATCCATGCGATTACACCCCCTTCACTAGAAACTTTATCTTTCAAAAAAGATGCATTATCAACACCATATAATTCAAATATTTTTAAACCTATTTCGTTAAAAAAAACGTAGCCAATTAAATAACCTAAGCATGCACCCAGCACCGATGATATTGTTGCGATCAGAGCTATTCTGTACCATTCATGTCTTTTAGCAATTGTCATTGGAATGATTAATACATCTGGAGGTATTGGAAAAATAAAACTTTCTATAAATGATATTATAGCTAGAAAAAATTTTGAACTTTTATGTGCAGCTAATTTAATTGATTTCCTATATAGCTCTTTTAACATATTTTCTTTTATTATAATAAATGTTTTAATACTATTGTTAAAATCTATGCAGTCTTTAGACCGAGGGCGAATGGCGGAACTGGTAGACGCGTTGGACTCAAAATCCAATAGTAGCAATACTGTGAGAGTTCGATTCTCTCTTTGCCCACCAAAAATTTATGAAAGTAAGTGAAATAAATAATTTATTAGAGCTCTTTTTTGAAAGATACAAATTACAAGATAAGAATAGTATTTTTTTAACACCTCTTAATAATAATCAAAGATCTTTTACGTGGGAGGAAACAAAAAATAAGATTTTAACACTCTCAGAAGAGATAAGTAATATTAATCAAAAGGGAGATAGATGCTTACTAATTTCTGAAAATAGACCAGAGTGGATGATTTCTGATCTTTCGATAATGTTGTCTGGTTCAATTACGGTTCCAGCCTACACTACATATGTTGAGAAAGATTACGAATATATTATTAATAATTGCCAGCCAAAAGTTTTAATTGTTTCTAATCAAGATCAATATTCTAAACTTGAAAACATACTTAAAAATAATAATACAATTAAAAAAATTATTTCATTTGAAGAACTTAATATTGATCAAGATAAATATCTTAATTTTAAAAATTTAAATTTTAGAAATAATGTTTCTAACTCTCCAGTATTTAAAATAGATATTACAAGAAAGGACCCTGCTTGTATAATTTATACTTCAGGAACACAAGGAAATCCAAAAGGAGTCATTTTAAGTCATGGAGGTATACTTAACAATTGTGAGGGAGCAATGGAAATATTGGAACCTATTATTTCTAAAAATTCTAGATTCTTAACATGGTTACCTTTGTCACATTCTTATGAGCATGCGGTTCAATTTGTTCAAATTTGTATAGGCGCAAAAGTATTCTACGCCGAAAATATTGAGAAATTAATTAAAAATATAAATGATTGTAAACCACATATAATGACAGCTGTACCAAGATTTTATCAGAACTTATATCAAAAAATTAATTCGGCATTTAATAAAGCAACAGGCTTGAAAAAGAAATTAATTTCTAAAATGTTACAAATTGGAAAAAAGAAAATCAATAAACAACAACTTTCTTTAGTCGATAATGTTTTTGATTTTATCCTAGAAATTATTGTTAGAAAAAAAATAAAGTCTCAGTTTGGAGGAAATCTGAAAGCTTTTGTTTCTGGAGGAGGTCCTTTAGATAAAGATGTTGGAACATTTCTTAACGCTATCGGACTACCAACATTGCAAGGTTATGGACTAACAGAAACATCCCCTGTTGTGAGTTGTAATCCATTTCACGATATTAGAGTAGAGACTGTAGGACCACCTTTTAAAGGAAATGAAGTTAAAATTGCTCAAGATGGAGAGATATTAGTTAAAGGGGAAAACGTTATGCTTGGTTACTGGAATAATAAAGAGGAGACAGATAAGGTATTAAAAGATGGATGGTTATATACAGGAGATATTGGTTTATTTGAAAATGGCTATCTCAAGATTACGGATAGAAAAAAAGATATATTAGTTACACCTGGTGGAGATAATATTTCCCCATTAAAAATTGAAAATGAATTAGTAAATTCAGAATTTATTGATCAAGCAATCGTTTACGGTGATAATAAACCTTATTTAGTTTCAATGTTAGTTCTCAGTGAAGAAAAAAAAAATATAAATATAGATGAAATTCAAAAAGAAATAGAAAAAATAAATAAAAATCTTACAAAAGTTGAAAAAATAAAAAAATTTTTTATTTCAAAAGAAAAATTTTCAATTGAAAATGGAATGCAAACACCAACAATGAAGTTAAAAAGATATAAAATAATTCAAAAGTTTAAAAATAAGTTTGAAAATTTATATTTGTAAAAAAATTATACTGATTATTTATCGCAATTTACTTAACTTTTTTTAAATAAAATTTAAAAAAAAATTTCCAAAGTTTATTTTTTTTGTAAAACAAATAAAGATTTGACATAACTATTCAAAAAAAATAAAAAAAGAATAACTAAACGAATCAAAAAGATTCGTTAAAAAAAAGGGAGCTAAAGATGGCTAAAAGAAGAAAAAAAGCTGCTAAAAAGAAAACTAAGAAAAAAGCTAAGAAAAAAGCTAAGAAGAGAAGAAGAAAATAGTTTAGTATTCTTTTTAATTGATTACGCTTCTCATGGCGCTTGCGTGGGAAGCGTTTTTTTTTATTCTGTTACAACTTCTTCAGAGATTTCTTCTGGTGCAGGCTTAGATTCAATTTTTTGAATTTGTTTTTCTAAATTTCTCTTAAGAGCTTTATCAAGTTTCTTTTGAGTATCTTCTAGATTAGTTCCCATTACAATTTGAAATTCTGTTAGTAACCTGTCGTAAGCTTTTTCAAAAAGTTGTCTTTCACTATATGATTGATCTATCATCAAATCGTCTCCTTTGTTTAGATCTCTTACTACTTCGGCAAGCTCATATATTTTACCCGATGATATTTTTGCTTCGTACTCCTGTGCCCTTCTGCTCCACATTGATCTTTTGATTTTAGGTTTACTTTTTAAAATACTAATACATTTGTTTACTTGATTTATTGTTGCAAGTGGCCTCAAATGCGATTGTTTATTTACTGGGACCATCCCACTAGCTTTATCTTTTTCAAATTTTAAAATATATGTTTCTACATCAATTCCACCGATGTTAATCTTTTTGAATTCAGTAATCTGACCAACACCGTGTTTCGGGTAAACTACATAATCTTTAACTTTATACTCCCTTTTTTCAGTCTCTTGTTTTTTTACTTTTTTAATCTCTGGCTTTTGCTCATTATTTTTAGGAATTCTTAAAGTCTCAGTTTTTACCTGGGCTTTTTCTATCTTTTTTGGTTTAGATGAATTTTTAAATATTTTACTTGTTTTAGTTTTTTTAAGAACTTTTTTTTTTGGAATTTTTTTTGTTTTTGCTAGTTTTGTTTTTTTTTTAATTACTTTATTTACTTTTACTTTAGTTTTCTTATTGGGTGTTTTCTTTAAAATATTTTTCAAATTTATCATCTTCGTTTTTAAATTTTTCATGATCCTCAGGGGGATCTTTTTTTTCGTTTATGTTTGGCCAAATTTCAGAGTACTTTGTATTCATCTCAAGCCATTTCTCACTACCTGGCTCTGTATCTGAAACTATAGCATCGACTGGACACTCAGGCTCGCAAACGCCACAATCTATACACTCATCAGGTTTAATTACAAGCATATTTTTACCTTCATAAAAACAATCAACTGGACAAACTTCAACACAATCCATCAATTTACATTTAATACATTTTTCATTAACAAGATATGTCATTACAACTTTTTTTTAATTTTTTCTTTGATATCCCCAACTACTTTATTATCTAAATACATCAAGCCTGATAAACGTCTCATTAAATTGGTTTCATAAACATCCGCATTTTCATCAGAATAAATAATCTTCCATAGCGCTTCTATTATAATTTTTTTTTTATCTTCACTTATGTTTTTAACCTTTTTTGTAAAATCTAATATTTGATTTGAATCCTGTTCTTTTTTTTCAGCTTCTTGAATTATCTCCTCTAAATTTTCATCTTTTGCACCCATTTCAATTAATGCTTTGATGATTATATTTTTTTCCTTTTCTGTGTAGTTTTCATCAATTTTTGCTGAATGAATTAATAAAGAGCAAATGGCAATTAAAGAAACATTATTTTCTTTGTTACTCTCATTTTTTTTAAAAAGGTTGAACATTAATCTAAATTAAGTTGCTTTAAAACTTGAAAAGGATTGTCTTTAATTTCTTTATTTACATTCTTATTCTTAAACACTTTTTTAGACGGTAAATACTTGAAGTAAAGATCTTTTTCTTTTTCGAATGTTTTATAATTCATTTTATTTAATATTTTTATAAAATTTTCCTTATTACAACCTAATAAATTTAACATGTCAGGTATTAGTTTTATCTCAGTGTCATTGTTTTTGTTTTTTGAATTAAAAATCATAAGAAATAGCCTTTCTAGAATATCAATTCTTATATAAAACCTATCAAATTTTTCAAATCCACATAAAAGCATAAATTCTCTATTAGATGGTTTGTCTTGCTCTAAAAAGTTTAACCCAAACATTGGAGGTTCTAATTTTTCATTTTTTTCATTATAATTTTTCCACAACAGAGTTCTTAATGCGACTGCACTTGGTTTAAATAATTTAAATAAAAAAATATGATAGCGTCCAAATCTTACTCCCAAATTTCTTAGTTTTTTTCTCTCATTTTGATCAAGCTTTTTAAGATATGATAAAACATCTTCCCTCTTCACAACCCCATTATTTTCATATAGGTGATATGCTAAGGCCCTAAGGTCTGAGTTTTTTTCTTGAGTATTTTTTAAATCAACCAAGCTTTTTAATTCCGTGTTTATTTTTTTTTGTATCCATCCTTGAATAAATAAATCAAGTTTACTTTTCTCCTCATTTTCAATCATTTCATCTATAAATAAATGTATTTTTGGATTTAAATAATCCTCACCTGGTAATAATTTAGCTATTTGATTATTTTTCCAATAAATTTTAAAATCTTCTTTTAATTCTATTAATCCAGTGTCAATTATCTGCTTTATTCTTTTTATAATTTCCGGACTTACATTTTGCCTAGCCGCTTTTTTAAGTGATTTTATATCAGCATCTAAAGCATCAACCTTTAAATCTAAATGCAATTTTAAAGCTTTTAAATTTCCAATATACTGCCTATTAATCATCACTTTTTCATCTTCTATAATTTCCGTACTAAAAGTGATATCTTGTTTTAACCCTCTAGCTAGCACACTTGCTCTTTTGTCAATAAAAGTTTTTGTTAATTCTTCATGTAATTTATCAGATAGTTTATCTTCAAGATTTTTTGCTCTTTCAACCCAGTAATCTTGATTTTCTACCCAATTTGCTTTATTTGCAACGTAAGACCATGTTCTAACATTTGCAATTCTATTTGATATAGAGTCGACGTTTCCCTCAATTTTATCTAACGAATTTAGCTGTTCTTTCATATATTGATTTGGAATTCTTTTATTTTCACTGGTTAGGAATTTAAAAACTTTACTAATAATTTCTAAATGATGTCCATATGTTTTCTTTACAAAATCAGGTATTTGGCAGCATTCCCATAGAATCTTTAAATTATATGAATTTCCCAGAATTTGAAAATCATTTGCATCTTTTAAAAAATATTTTAAGGCTTTTTCATCTTCACATTCATAAATTCTTCTAAGCCATTCTTTATCTGGTTTCTCTTCAAGAGATTTAATTAGATTTAATTTACTACTAAAGTTTAATTTTGAATTCCTCCAAAATATTTGATTTATTTGTGGAAATTTATGTTGTTCTAATGCTTCAATCTCTTCAGGATTAATCTCCCCGCATTCACCAGTTATTCCAAACAAACCATCGTTTAAGTATCTCCCAGCTCGTCCAGCGATTTGTCCTATTTCAGAAATATTAAGTCTTCTTAATTTTTTTCCATCAAATTTTTTAATATTTGAAAAAAAAACTTGATCTAAGTCCATATTTATACCCATTCCTATTGCATCAGTTGCAACTAAATAGTCTACGTCCCCAGATTGATACAAACTAACTTGAGCATTACGAGTCTTTGGACTAAGTGAACCCATAACAATAGCAGCCCCACCTTTTTGTCTTCTGATGAGCTCAGCAATTGCATAAACTTCTTCAGCTGAAAAAGCTATTACAGCACTTTTTCTTTCTATTCTTGATATTTTTTTATGTCCCCCAAATGAAAGTTTTGAAAATCTTTCTTTATTAATAAATTCAATATCATCACTCAATTTTTGTATAATGGGTTTTATTGTATTAGACCCCATTAGCATTGTTAATTTTTCACCTCGTAGATTTAATAATCTATCTGTAAAAATATGACCTCTTTCATTATCGCTGCACATTTGAATTTCATCTACCCCTACAAACTCAAGATTTTTATCAATAGGCATCGATTCTACTGTGCAAAGAAAATATTTTGCATTAATTGGTATAATTTTTTCCTCTCCTGTTATTAGAGCAACTTTTGATGGATCAATTTTTTTTATAATTTTGTCATAGACCTCTCTTGCCAATAATCTTAATGGGAAACCAATCATTCCTGACTGAAAGGAAAGCATAGTTTCTATTGCTAGAAAGGTTTTTCCAGTATTTGTTGGACCAAGAACAGCTGTAATTTTATTTTTTGACATTTCTACTTTTGGTATGATCTTTTTTTTGCCTACTATATTTTGTTGCCTGAAAAGAACAAATATAGTCTAAAACTAGTCCGAATCAGAGGTGAAAAAGTTCTCATTTTAAATTATTATTGGATAAAGTTATCACAATTAACAAAAATTCAATATATTTTTTTCGATGCAAAAAAAATTATGGGAAGCTACTATATCCCAAAAAGAAAACTCAAACTTACGTGGTTTTGAAAAATTTTTAACTAATAAATATAATTTTAAAAGTAATAAAGATTATAACAAACTACTAAAATGGAGTTTACAAAACCAAAGTTCTTTTTGGAGTGATATTTGGGACTTTGCAAAAGTTAAAGGAATTAAATCATTAAAATATAAAACCCATAAAAAATTTACTAAAAATCAATTTTTAGTTAACTCAAAATTAAATTTTGCAGAAAATCTTCTAGTGAGAGACAATAATCAAAAAGCCATTACTTTTATCAGCGAAAATGGTTTTAAAGAAACTAGATCTTGGATTAACCTTAAAGAGAATGTTGAAGATTTAGCAACATTTTTTAAAAAACATAAAATAAAAAAGGGTACCCGAATTGCTGCTTACATGCCAAACCAAATTGAGACAGTTGAATGTTTCTTAGCAACTGCAGCTATTGGTGCTATCTGGTCATCTTGCTCACCTGATTTTGGAACACCAGGACTAATTGAGAGATTTTCACAGATAAAACCAAAAATTTTAATAATAACTGACAGGTATTATTACAATGGAAAAGAAATAAGTATTCTAGAAAGATTGTCATCAATTGTTCATAAGATAAAATCCATAAAACATGTTCTTATATTTTCATACCCCGGAAAAAAATTAATTAAAATTAGCAATTTAAAAAAAGTAAATATTTTTACAAAAAAAAATATTCTTCATTCAAAAAACAAAATTTTTAAGTATGAAAAGTTCGATTTTAATGATGACTTAGCTATTTTATATTCAAGTGGAACAACAGGAAAACCAAAGTGTATTTGCCACCGACTTGGAGGAGTCCTACTTCAACACTTGAAAGAACATAAACTTCATTGTGAAATTAAACCAGGAGATAATATATTTTATTTTACTACTTGTGGATGGATGATGTGGAATTGGCTTGTAAGTGCACTGGCCAGTGAAGCTTCAATTGTTTTATTTGATGGTTTTCCAATGCACAAAAATAAAGATCTTTTATTTAAAATAGCTGAAAACGAAAAAATATCACTATTGGGTGTTAGTGCGAAATTTATTGATCAACTTAAAAAATTAAAATTAAATATTAAGTCTAAATTTAAACTAAAATATCTTAAAACTATATGTTCAACCGGTTCACCACTATCATCTGAAGGTTTTGAATATATTTATAGAAATGTAAAAAAAAATGTGCATTTGTCTTCCATCTCTGGGGGAACAGATATTGTATCGTGTTTTGTTTTAGGAAATATATTTTCTCCAGTTTTTAGTGGTGAGATTCAAAATAATGGACTAGGTATGGATGTTGATGTTTTCTCAGAAAGAGGGAAAACAATACTTAATCAAAAGGGTGAACTTGTCTGCAAATCTCCATTTCCATCAATGCCAAACAAATTTTGGAATGATCCAGGAGGCAAAAAATATCAAAGAGCATACTTCTTAAAATTTAAAAATATCTGGCATCACGGAGATTATGCTGAGCGAAAAAAAAATGGAGGTTATATAATTTACGGTCGATCAGACGCAACACTAAATCCTGGGGGTGTTAGACTAGGGACTGCTGAGATATACTCAGTTATCGAAAATTTTAAAGAAGTTAAAGAATCTATAGTTGTAGGACAAAAATGGGATAACGACATAAGAATAATTCTCTTTGTTGTTATGAGCAAATCTTTTACTTTAAATGATGATTTAATTTCAAGATTAAAAAAAAGAATAAGAAGTGAGGCATCACCAAGACATGTTCCATCAAAAATAATTCAAGTTTCAGATATACCTCGAACAAAGAATGGAAAGATTGTTGAATTAGCAGTAAAAAATACAATTGAAGGAAGTAAAATTAGAAATGTTCAAGCTTTAGCTAATCCAAACGTTTTAAATGAGTTTAAAAATATAAAGCAGCTTAAATTTTAAAATTTTTTATAACTTCTTTTTTAATTTTTTCCACACCCCTGAAGCTATAGCGATTTTATTTTTTTTTGATCTCAATTCACAATTCATAAAAACTAATGTGTTAGTTACTTTTTGAATTTTTACTTCACCTATAATTTCATCACCAATCTTTGAGGAACCAATATATTTAATATCTAATGAAATAGTTACACAGACTTTATTTCCTGCAGATCGATATACTGCAGTACCTGCACCAGCATCAATTATTGATGCAATATACCCACCGTGAGTAATTCCAACTTTATTAATATGATTTTTTTTTACTTTTGTTTTAAATCGATATCTATCTTTTGTTAAATCTCTGAAAAATAAACCACCGTTATGTTTCATAAAACCAGGTTTTTTGCTTATTTGGTGATAAATTTTACTCATTAAATAAATACACTAATCATAACAAGAATAACTATCACAATTAAAAAAAAATAAATAACTGATTTTTGAAGCGACAAATTTATTCCTTTCCAATTTTGGTGCGCCTGCTAGGAGTTGAACCCAGAACCTCCTGGTCCGTAGCCAAGCGCTCTATCCAATTGAGCTACAGGCGCGACTTATTAAAGTATTTTAGTTTAATTTTTAATCTATATTTGTGATTATTCAAATATTGATTATTTATTTTTGGAAATAATCATCTATTTTAGAATAAAAGGTATATATAATATTTCAAAATGAACTTAGAATTGCTAGTTCCAGATATTGGAGATTTTGATCAAGTAGAAGTAATAGAAGTTCTTGTCAAAAAAGGTGATCATTTAAAAAAACAAGATGCAGTAATTACCCTTGAGAGTGATAAATCTAGTGTAGAGGTTCCATCAACAATTGAAGGTTTCATAAAAGATATAATTGTTAAAGTTGGCGATAAAGTTTCAAAAGGAGATGTAATTTTGTCGGTAGTTGGAACTGAAAATAAAGATGAAAAAATACCCCCACTTACTGAAAAAATTATTAAAGAGGCTGAAAATACAATTCAATACAACGACAATTTAAATCAAATAAAAAAATCTGAGCCAATTGAGAATACAAAAAAAACTAATATAGAGTTTGTCTCAAGTAAAGATGATATTGACCCTGTAGAAACTAAAGAATGGGTGGAATCACTTACAGCTGTTGTTCAACAAGAAGGATCTGAGAGAGCAAATTTTTTAATTAAGCAACTAATTGATCACGCATACAGACAGGGGTCAAAAATTCCTTACACCCAAAGCACTCCATATATAAATACAATTCCTCCTGAGGAAGAAACGAAATCTCCTGGTGACCAAAACATTGAGAGGAGGTTAAGATCATTAATTAGATGGAATGCAGCAGCGATGGTTGTCAGAGCTAACAAAAAATTTCCTGAACTAGGTGGCCACATTGGAACTTTTGCATCAGCTGCAACCTTATATGATGTTGGGATGAATCACTTTTGGAAAGCAAAAAGTGATAATTTTGGAGGAGACTTAATCTATTTTCAAGGTCACAGTGCACCAGGCATGTATGCAAGAGCTTTTCTAGAGGGTAGACTTAACGAAAAACAATTAGACAGTTTTAGACAAGAAGTAAATAAAGGTGGACTGTCTTCATACCCTCATCCTTGGCTAATGCCTAATTTTTGGCAATTCCCAACTGTTTCAATGGGATTAGGTCCTATGCTAGCAATATACCAAGCTCGTTTTATGAAATATCTAATTAATAGAGGTTTAATCAAAGACGAGGGAAGAAAAGTTTGGGCTTTTCTTGGTGATGGTGAAATGGATGAACCAGAATCATTAGGTGCAATTGGTTTAGCAGCTCGAGAAAAATTAGATAACTTAATATTCGTAGTGAATTGTAATCTTCAAAGACTTGACGGACCAGTCAGGGGAAATGGTAAAATTATCCAAGAGCTAGAGGGAATATTTAGAGGTGCAGGCTGGAATGTTATTAAAGTTATCTGGGGATCTTATTGGGATTCTTTATTAGCCAATGATAAATCTGGTCATCTTGTTAAATTAATGAATGAAACTGTTGATGGTGAATATCAGGCATTTAAGGCAAGAGATGGTTTGTATGTTAGAGAGAAATTTTTTGGAAAATTTCCAGAGACTTTTCAAATGGTATCTGCAATGTCAGATAAAGATATTTGGAGACTAAACAGAGGTGGTCACGATCCCCATAAAGTTTATGCAGCTTACGATAAAGCTGTAAAAAATATAGGCAGCCCAACTGTTATTATTGCAAAAACAATAAAAGGATATGGCATGGGTAAATCTGGTGAAAGTGTAAATACTACACATCAACAAAAAAAATTAGATGTTGATGACTTAATGTATTACAGAGATAGGTTTGATGTCCCTTTAACCGATCAACAGGTTAAAAATATAGAATATTTTAAACCTGACGAAAATTCACCTGAAATAAAATACTTAAAACAGCGTAGATATGATTTAGGAGGCTTTATCCCAGAGAGAACAACTTTTTCTAAACCAATTAAAACGCCAGAAAAAAATATTTTTGACACTATGACAAAATCAACTGGAGAAAAAGAAATGTCTACGACAATGGCATTAGTCAGAATGTTAACAAGTTTATTAAGAGATAAACACGTTGCAAAAAAATTAGTTCCAATAATTCCTGATGAAGCAAGAACGTTTGGAATGGAAGGGTTCTTTCAAAAAATTGGTATCTATGCACACGAAGGCCAAAAATATGAACCAGAGGATGCAGCTCAACTGAGCTCTTACAGAGAGGAAAAAAGTGGTCAAGTTTTAGAGGAAGGTATTAATGAGGCAGGTGCAATGTCTTCATGGATAGCAGCAGGAACATCTTACACAAATCATGATATTGAGATGATTCCAATATATCTATTCTATTCAATGTTTGGATTTCAGAGAATAGGAGATTTTGCTTGGGCAGCTGGAGATAGTCAGGCTAGAGGATTTTTAATTGGTGCTACAGCAGGTAGAACAACTTTAGCTGGTGAAGGTTTGCAGCATCAAGATGGACACAGTCATTTATTGGCTTCCACTATTCCCAACTGTGTTTCATATGACCCAACATTTCATTATGAGTTAGCAGTCATATTTAGAGAAGGCCTGCAAAGAATGCATGAGAATAATGAGAATATATTTTATTACATAACTACTATGAATGAAAATTACTCTCATCCTGAAATGCCAAAAGGGTGTGAAGATGGAATTTTAAAAGGTATGTATAGGATAAAGGATTTTACAAAACACAAAAAAAATAAAATTCAACTTCTCGGTTCAGGAGCTATTTTAAGAGAAATGATTTCTGCTGCAGAAATTCTTCAAAATAATTACGAAATAGACAGTGAAATTTGGAGTGTTACTAGTTTTAATGAACTTAGAAGAGATGGATTAGAGGTAGAAAGATATAATTTGTTGAACCCTGATAAAGAAAAAAAAATAACCTATCTTGAAAAGTGTCTTGGTAAAACCGAAGGACCTATACTTGCGGCTTCAGATTATATGAGGATGAATTCTGATCAAATCAGACCTTATGTATCGAAAAGCTTTTACTCACTCGGCACAGATGGGTTTGGAAGAAGTGATACGAGAAAAAATTTAAGAAAATTTTTTGAAGTAGATAAAGAGCATATAGTTACATATGGGTTAAGCATTTTAGCTAATGAGCAATTAATTGCATCAAAATATGTCAAGGATGCAATTAAAAAATATAAAATTGATCAGGCAAAACCAATGCCAACCAAATTATAATGGAAAATAAAAATCTTATTGTTCCAAATATTGGAGAATTCAAAGATGTTGAGGTAATTGAAGTCCTAGTAAATGAGGGTGACACTATTAACAAAAATGATCCTTTGATCACAATTGAAAGTGATAAATCAAGTGTTGAGATACCCAGTTTACTTTCTGGCAAAATTCAAAAATTAAATGTGAAAATCGGAGATAAAGTATCAGAAGGAAGTTTAATAGCTATCATCGCGTCTGACGAACAAAAACAAAAAATAATTGAAAATATTTCTGAAATTAAAAATGAAAATAAAAAAGAAATACAAGCTCCTTTAAATATAAATAAAAGTGAAGAAGTAAATATTTCCTCGAATAATCAAAACTCAGCAACCCTTGCTAGTCCAAAAGCAAGAAAATTTGCCCGTGAATTAGGAGTAGATGTATCAGAAATTAAGGGATCAGAGAGATTGGGCAGAGTTGTAGAAAGCGATGTTAAAAAATTTGTTGCTGATAGAATTAGCAAACCTACTAAGTTTGCGAAGTATGAAAAAAGAGGTGAGATTATAGATGAATATCAACATTCAGAATTTGGAGCTGTAGAGACAAAATATCTTACTAGGATAAAAAAAATAGCAGCTCCTCATTTAACAAATTCTTGGAATAAAATACCTCATGT
This sequence comes from uncultured Pelagibacteraceae bacterium, assembly GCA_902634885.1. GTDB lineage: Bacteria > Pseudomonadota > Alphaproteobacteria > Pelagibacterales > Pelagibacteraceae > Pelagibacter. The sequence continues at coordinate 22,148 of CACPLR010000003.1, forward strand.
AACGAACCACGATGAAGCTGATATAACTGAAATGGATGAATTCAGGAAGTCTTTAACAGATATTTACACAGGTAAAAAAAAGAAAATAACACCTTTAGCATTCATCATAAAAGCTTTGGTTTCTGGCTTAAAAAAGTTCCCACATTTTAACGCTTCCATAGACAATATTGAGGAGGGAAAAATTACACTTAAAAAATATTTTCATATAGGTATTGCAGTAGATACCCCTAATGGACTTATGGTTCCAAAAATTAGAAATGCTGACATAAAAAATATTGCCCAGCTAGGGGATGAATTAAAAAAAATAAGTAATGATTGCAGAGAATTAAAAATTAATAAAAAAGAATTTTTTGGAGGTTCTATGACAATTACAAGCCTTGGAGGAATAGGTGGATCTTTTTTTACACCTATAATCAATTTACCAGAGGTAGCTATTCTCGGTATTGGTAGATCTTATAAGAGACAAACATATATTAATAATAAATTTATGACTAGAACTGTTTTACCTTTATCTTTATCATATGATCATAGAATAATTGATGGTGCAGAAGCGGCTAGATTTAATAACGAACTGAAGGATAATTTAGGGAAAAATTTTGCTTACAAATTGGCGATCTAATATAAAAAAATATGATTAAAAATTTCAAAATAAAAAAAAATAATGTTGAAATTTTTTTTGCGAACAGAAAATCAAAAATATATCCGAATATATGGTTGCGTGATCATATCAAAAATACTGAAAATTGGGATTTTAGAACAAACCAAAGAAAGACTTTTACAGCTAATCTAATGCCAGATTTAAAGGCAGTTAAGGGCAAAATTTTAGAAAATGGAAAACTTCTCAGTATAACTTGGTCAGACTCATCTTCGCCAGCAAAATATTCCCATAAATTTTTGTTGAGTAATTCAGAGAAAAAGCAAATAAAGAAAAATATTAAACCATGGATAGCTCGAAATATCAAAAACCAGATTTACATTGATTATAATAAAATAGATGAAAATAAAAATTTCATAAACTTGCTTGAGAGTTTACATATTTACGGTTTTGCAGTTATAAAAAATTGTAAGCCAAATCTTAAATCAGTAAATAAAATCGCTAATAAAATAGGTTATGTAAGAAATTCAATTTTTGGTGGTCTTTGGACTTTTGAATCAGATAATAAAAAAGCCGACAGCGCATATTCACAGGAGGAATTAAGACCACATACTGACTCAACATACAGTAATGATGCCCCTGGATTACAATTACTACTTTGTTGTAAGTATAATGCAAAAGGAGGAGCATCAATTATGGTTGATGGTTTATCTATAGCAAGAGAATTAAAAAAAAATCATCAAAAATTATTTAAAACTCTCACTGAAATAAAAGTAAAAGGTAAATATTTAGGGGATGGTGTCGATCTTGAGGCGGAGAGACCAGTTTTTAGATTAAATAATCATAAAGAAATTGTACAAGTGAGTTTTAATAATTATGATAGAGCTCCCATCGACTTACCATATAAATCAATATTAGAATTTTATAATGCAATTAAAAAATTCGACCAACTAGCCAACAGTAAAAAATATCAGTGGAGACATATATTACGACCAGGAGAACTTTTGATATTTAATAATTGGAGAGTTATGCATGGAAGAGGGTCTTTTAGTGGAAAGAGAAAAATGGCTGGCTGTTATATCAATAAGGAAGACTTTGACAGCTGTTGTAGAATGAACAGCATAATTAATTAAATTTAAATCAAAATGAATAAATCAGCATCATTAATTTGTGCTCTAATAACGACTTTTATTTGGGGGACAGCTTTTATTGCACAAGATACTGGGATGGACAATATTGGCCCACTGACTTTCAACTCTGCTAGATTTTTTGTTGGTTTCATTTTTATGCTTCCAGTTGCTTTAATAATTGAGAGAAAAAAAATAATCCCTGAAATTAATTCAAACAAAAAACTATTTTTTAAATATTATATGTTTATGGGTGTATCTCTATTTTTGGGTACTTCGCTTCAACAAGCTGCTTTACAATATACCAATATTGCTAATGCAGCATTTTTTACAATTTTTTACGTACCAATTGTCCCGATATTATTATTTTTTTTTTATAAAATCAAAGTTCATTGGAGTATCTGGCCCTCAATAGCAATGTGTATAATCGGAGTTTATTTACTTAGTAATTTTTCAAACTCACAAATAATGTTAGGTGATGCATTGGTAATTCTGTGCTCTTTATTTTGGGCACTGCATATAATTTTTGCAGGAAAATTTATGAAAAAATTTGATTTACCTATATTTTATGCTTCTTTACAGTCAATTTTTGTTTTTTCACTTTCTATAATAGCTGCTTATGTATTAGAGGAAATAGATATTCAAAAAATACTTTTAGAATACAGTTCTATACTTTATGCAGGAATTCTATCAGGTGGTGTTGCTTTTACTCTTCAGATGTATGCACAAAAAAATATTGATGAAGCTCCTGCAGCTATAATATATTCATTAGAAGGTGTTTTTGCTGCACTTGCAGGCTGGATAATTCTTAATCAAATTTTAAATTTGGATAATATTATTGGATGCTTCCTAATATTATTTGCTGTGATTTTATCACAGATTGCTCCTTCAGCTGCTAAGAAAGTTTAAAAGTAAATAAGTGCAAATAAAATAATACTTAGAAAAATTCTATAATAAACGAATAAGTTTAAACTAAATTTACTTACAAAAATAAGAAAATATTTAATTGTTATATAAGAAATTATAAATGATAAAATAATAGATAATAAAAAAACGAAATCAAATTTGATTTCATCGCTTATTAAATCTCTTATACCAAGAACACTTGCTCCTGCAAGGGCAGGGATAGATAAGTAAAAGGCGATTTTAGTGGAATCAATTCTATCAAAATTTAAAAAACGTGAGGCTGTTATAATCACACCTGACCTACTTACACCAGGTATAACGGCTAAGGCTTGAAATAAACCAATTATAATTACATTTTTTAAATTAAGATCTAAATCAATTTTTTTTTTAATAGTCTGTTTATCAGCAAAAAAAAGAAGTAATCCAAAAAGCAAAGTTGTCCATGCAATAACCTCTATAGATCTTAATTTTTCTATAATACTAGTTGAGTGTAAAATAAAACCAACTAAAATTAGAGGAATTGATCCTAAAAATATTAAAACAGCTAAAGATTTATTTTCAAACATGTTTATTAAATCTTTTCTAAAATAAAAAATTATTGCTAATAAAGAACCAAGATGAAGACAAATATCTAATTGTAGTGAAGCTATCTGAAAATCATTAAATTTTGTAACTACAATTAAGTGTGCAGAGGAACTGACTGGAATAAATTCAAAGAAACCTTGAATAATTGCTAATATGGAAGTTTCTATGTATTTTGAAATCATCAAGAAATTAATAAATAATCAAATTCTAACTAAAATAAAGCAATTACCAAATTGCATATCAAGTATGTTAAAAGTGAAAAACCCGTAGAATTTATAAGAAATTGGAAATTATTAGTCAGTAAATATGACCTATATTTTCTTTATCCTTCTATAACAATAGTATATATCTCCTCTCCAATGTCAGAAAAAATGTTAAAGTTTGTTGAGATAGGTCAACAAAACCCACCTAAAAGAGACAAAAACTCTAGAAAAGAGGATTTTAACGAGATTTATTCAGAATTTATTAAAGGAAAAGCAAATGAGCAATCAAGTAGATGTTCACAATGTGGAGTCCCATTTTGTCAAGTTCACTGTCCTTTAAGCAATAATATACCTGATTGGCTTAAGTTAACAGCCGAAGGTAGACATGAAGAGGCTTATCAACTATCTCAAAGTACTAATAACATGCCAGAGGTGTGTGGAAGAATATGTCCCCAAGATAGGTTGTGCGAGGGCAATTGTGTTATTGAGCAATCAGGACACGGAACTGTAACTATTGGATCAATTGAAAAATATATTACAGAGACTGCTTGGGAAAATGGCTGGGTGAAGCCAATAAAAGTAATTCATGAGGTAAATCAAAGTGTTGGTATTATTGGTGCTGGACCTGCAGGACTTGCTTGCGGTGAAGAATTAAGAAAAAAAGGTTATCAAGTTACAATTTATGATCGTTATGATCGTTCTGGTGGATTGTTGATTTATGGTATTCCTAATTTTAAACTAGAAAAGCATGTTGTAGAGAGAAGAATTAAGCTTTTAAAAGAAGGTGGAATTCAATTCGTAAACAACTTTGAGGTAGGTAAAGATGCTACCTTAAAAGAGTTAAATGAAAAACATGATGCAATTTTAATTGCTACTGGAGTTTATAAAGCAAGAGAAGTAAATCTTCCAGGAAACGATCTTAGTAATATATTTCCTGCTATGGAATTTTTGACTGCATCGAATAAAAAAGGGTTAGGAGATAAAGTTGAACTTTTTGATGATGGAACATTAAATGCTAAAAATAAAGATGTAGTTGTAATTGGTGGTGGAGATACTGCTATGGACTGCGTTAGAACCTCAATTAGACAAGATGCAAAATCTGTTAAATGTTTATACAGAAGAGATAAAGCGAATATGCCAGGTTCTGCAAGAGAAGTTGCTAATGCAGAAGAAGAAGGAGTTGAATTTATTTGGCTAAGTAGTCCAAAAGAATTTAAAGGAACAAATAAAGTAGAAAGTTTACTAGTGGACAAGATAGAGCTAGGCGATCCAGACGAAAGTGGAAGAAGAAAACCAATTATAAAAGAAAATTCAGAATTTAAAATTAAAGCTGACCTAGTAATAAAAGCGTTGGGATTTGATCCTGAGGAGTTGCCGAAATTATTTCAAGAGGAAAGATTACAAGTTACAAAGTGGGGTACAATTAAAGCTGATTTTGATACCATGGAAACAAATATCCCTGGTGTTTTTGCGGCTGGCGATATTGTGCGAGGAGCTTCGTTAGTTGTATGGGCAATTAAAGATGGTAGGGATGCAGCTTTATCAATTTCAAATTATCTTCAATTAAAACAAAAACAAAAAGTTGCTTAATGAGCATTTATAAAAAAAATCTAAACCAGTTAAAGCAAAATTTGGTTTACAACGAAACTATGGAGCATGATGCTTGTGGTGTAGGACTGGTAGCATCAACAGAGGGAGTAAAGTCTAGAAAAGTTGTCGAGTATGGAATCCAAGCCTTAAAAGCCGTTTGGCATCGAGGAGCTATAGATGCAGATGGTAAGACAGGTGATGGAGCAGGAATACATATTGAGATTCCAAAAGATTTTTTTATAGAAAAAATTGAAATAACTGGCCACAAACATGACGAATCTGATTTGTGTATTGGAATGATTTTTTTGCCAAGAAATGATTATCAAGGCCAGGAGCAATGTAGAATAATTGTAGAAAGTGAATTAACAAAAAAAAACTTCAATATTTATGGTTGGCGTCAGGTCCCTGTAAATCCTTCTGTGCTCGGGGAAAAAGCTGAAAATACAAGACCTGAGATTACACAAGTTTTATTCAAACATAATGATAAAAAATTAATCGGTAAAAATTTAGAGAGAGTTCTATATGAAACAAGAAGAAAAATTGAGAAGGAGGCTCTAAACAGCCAGCTTAATGGCTTTTATATTTGTTCATTTAGTTCTAAATCAATTATTTATAAAGGAATGTTTCTTGCTGAGGCTTTGTCAGATTTTTACACTGATCTTAAAGATGAGAGATTTATTTCAAGATTTGCAATTTTTCATCAAAGATTTTCTACTAACACAGCACCCAGCTGGGATTTAGCACAACCTTTTAGAGCAATAGCTCATAACGGAGAGATAAATACTCTTAAAGGAAATGTTAATTGGATGAAGATTCATGAGCAAGAAATGCATAGCCCATTATTTGATGATATGGAAAATTTAAAACCTGTAATCCCATCTGGAAACTCAGATTCTGCATCACTGGATAATGTATTTGAATTGCTAAATATTTCTGGACAACCTGCGCCGTTAGCTAAATTACTTTTAATACCTGATGCGTGGTCAAAAAAAAGTAAAGTTCTTCCAAAGGACCATCTTCAACTATTTAATTTTCTTAATAGCACTATGGAGCCCTGGGATGGCCCTGCTGCTATAGCAGCGACAGACAACGAGTGGGTAATTGCAGCTACTGATAGAAATGGTCTAAGGCCAATGAGATACACTGTTACAAGAGATAGATTATTATTTGCTGGATCAGAAACAGGAATGGTTGATCTTAATGAAAAAAAAATAGTAACAAAAGGAAGATTAGGACCTGGAGAAATAATTGGTGTAAGAATTGAAAAAGGAAAAGTATTTACAAACAGTGACATTAAAAATTACCTAGCAAAAGAGTACAAGCGTTTTAATAATCAAATAATAGATCTAGATAAAAAGTTTCCTATCGAGAATGAAAAAAATTTATTTTTTAATGAAGAGCTAAGAACTAGACAGCATTGTTTTGGATATAGTTTAGAGGATTTAGAATTAATTTTACACCCAATGGCAGAGGATGCAAAAGAAGCAACTGGATCTATGGGCGATGATACTCCCTTAGCAGTGCTTTCTGATAAATATAGACCTTTGTATCATTTCTTTAGACAAAATTTTAGTCAAGTAACCAATCCTCCCATCGACTCTTTAAGAGAAAATAAGGTGATGAGTTTAAAAACAAGATTTGGAAATCTTGGCAACATATTAGATTTTGACAATCTTACCGAGGAAAACATTTATGTTTTAGATAGCCCAGTTCTATCGAATTCTCAGTTTGATAAGTTTACAGACTTCTTCGGAAAAAATCAAAGAACTTTAGAGTGTCTGTTTGATAAAAATTCAGATTTAGAAAACGCTTTAGAGAATTTAAAAAGTCAAGCAGAGCAAGCAGCAAGAGAGGGAATTACACAGCTTATTTTAAGTGATAAAAATATTTCAAGTGAAAAGCTACCAATGCCAATGCTACTTTGTATTGGTGCTGTCAATACTCATCTTATAAAATTAGGTTTAAGAGGATACGTTTCAATAAACGTCCAAACTGGAGATGCTCTTGACACACATTCATTTGCAACTTTAATTGGTGTAGGAGCGACTACAGTTAATCCTTATTTGGCGTTTGACAGTTTATTTGAAAGATATTCAAAAAAATTATTTGGAAATCTAAGTTTTGACGAGTGCGTTTCCAGATTTATCAAATCTGTTAATTTAGGTTTATTAAAAATTATGTCAAAAATGGGGATCTCTGTTCTTAGTTCTTACAGAGGAGGTTGTAATTTTGAAACAGTAGGTCTTAGTAGAACAATTGTTAAAGACTTTTTCCCTGGTGTGCTATCTAAAATCTCTGGAATTGGCCTAACAGGTATTGAAAAAAAAATTAGAAATATTCACAAACAAGCATTCGAAAACCAATCTAATATACTACCAATTGGAGGTATATACCGTTACAGGAAAAACGGTGAGACACATCAATACCAAGGTAAATTAATTCATCTTTTACAAACTGCAGTTGCTGATAATTCTTTTGAAGTTTACAAGAAATATACAAAAGGAATTTATAACCTTCAGCCAATCAGCTTAAGAGACTTAATTGATTTTAAATCGAAAAATCCAATCAATATTGATGAAGTAGAAAATGTGCAAGAAATTATGAAAAGATTTGGAAGTGGAAGTATGTCTCATGGTGCTTTATCCAAAGAAGCACACGAAACATTAGCGATTGGCATGAATAGAATAAAAGGTGCCTCATGTAGTGGAGAAGGAGGCGAAGACGAAGATAGATTTAAAATTAGAGAAAATGGAGATAGTGCGAATTCAAGAGTTAAACAAATAGCTTCAGCTAGGTTTGGGGTAACAATAAATTATTTAAATAATTGTAACGAGATAGAAATCAAAATTGCCCAAGGTGCAAAACCTGGTGAAGGTGGTCAATTACCAGGCTTTAAAGTTACTGATGAAATTGCAAGATTAAGACATTCTACACCTGGAGTTACATTAATTTCACCACCACCACATCATGATATCTATTCCATAGAAGATTTGGCCCAACTAATTTATGATCTTAAACAAATAAATCCGAAAGCAAGAGTAGGTGTGAAGTTGGTAGCTTCATCAGGTATCGGAACAATTGCAGCTGGAGTAGCAAAAGCTAAAGCAGATATAATTTTAATTTCTGGTCACTCAGGAGGTACTGGGGCTACCCCTCAAACAAGTGTAAAATATGTTGGAATACCATGGGAAATGGGACTTACAGAAGCAAATCAAGTTCTAACTTTAAACAACTTAAGACATCAAGTTACACTTAGAACTGATGGAGGAATTAAAACAGGTCGTGACGTAGTAATAGCAGCGATGATGGGAGCAGAGGAATTTGGAGTTGCAACTACAGCTCTAGTTGCTATGGGTTGCATAATGGTTAGACAGTGTCACTCTAATACATGTCCAGTTGGAGTTTGCACCCAAGACGAAAAATTAAGAGAAAAATTTACAGGGACACCAGATAAAGTTGTTAACTTATTCACTTTTATTGCACAGGAGGTAAGACAAATTCTATCTGAAATAGGATTTAGATCATTGAACGAAGTTATTGGTAGAACAGACTTATTAAGACAAGTTAGCAAAGGATCTCCAAATTTAGATGACCTAGACTTAAATCCACTTTTTGTTCAAGCAGATCCTGGAAAAAATAAAAGATATTGTGAACATCCAAAAATCAATGAAGTTCCAGATACCTTAGATCAAAAAATATGGTCAGACATAGAAAAATTAATTGATCAAAATAAAACAATTGAGACTGAATTTGAAATTAAAAACACTGATAGGGCTGTAGGTACAAGGATTTCTTACCACTTATATAAAAAATTTGGAAACAACAAACTAGATGAAAATTATTTATCACTAAATTTTAAAGGCTCGGCAGGTCAATCCTTTGGAGCTTTTGCAATTAAGGGATTAAAATTGAATTTGAAAGGTGATGCAAATGACTATGTAGGTAAAGGTCTTTCAGGTGGATCTATTTCTATAAAACTACAGGACGAGAGTAATTTGATTTCAAATGAGAATACAATAATTGGAAATACAGTTTTGTATGGTGCTACCTCTGGAAAACTGTTTGCAGCTGGACAAGCAGGAGAAAGATTTGCTGTGAGAAATTCCGGTGCCACAGCCGTAGTTGAGGGTTGTGACTCAAATGGATGCGAGTATATGACAGGAGGAAGTGTTATTATTTTAGGAGATGTTGGAGATAATTTTGCTGCTGGTATGACTGGCGGCATGGCTTTTGTATATGACAAAAACAATAATTTTGAGAAGCGTGTAAATTCTGAGAGTGTTATCTGGCAGATACCAGAAACAGATTACTGGAAAAGTTACCTCAAGGAAATCATTTCAGAACACGCGAGTGAAACTCACTCAGAGTATGCAAAGAAAATTTTAGATAATTTTGAAGGTGAGATAAATAACTTTTATCAAGTTTGTCCAAAAGAAATGCTTGATAAATTAGATAATCCTATAACATTGAAGTCAGTCAAAAGCTTTGCAAGTTAATTAGTACTGAGAAATTATTGATTTTAACTCTCCAATTATTTTTAATTGATATTTTTTTGCAAAAAGGCTGTGATCTCCATCTTTAATAATATTAAGTTTCTTCTTTGCGTTATTAAAAATTTTAATAAGTTTCTTTGAGAAAATTACTGGTACTGCTTCATCTTTTGATCCATGAAAAAGAGTTACAGGTATTTTAGCATTAATTTTTTTGTTCAATACTAAATTTTTTCTTCCATCCTTAATAATTTGGTAAGTGATTGGATATTCAAAACCACCATGTTTAAGATTGTATACACCCTTATCTATGGTTTCTTTTTTCATTTTGACGGTAAATTTTTTCCACATTACCCTCTCCAAAAACTCTGGTGCTGATCCAATTCCTATAAAACCTTTAATCTGTTTTGAAAAAAACTTAAATTGATTCACAGATATCCATGAACCCATACTTGAACCAATAAGTATAAAATCTTTTTTTTTTAAAACTCTTTTAATCACTTTTTTGACTTGATTTGTCCATTTTGTTACGTTCCCTTTTGTAAACTTACCTGTTGATTTTCCGTGTCCAGAGTATTCAATTGCTAAAAAGCCTAATTTATTGTTTTTACAAAATCTTTTGAAAATCTTTGGTTTCTCACCATTTAAATCAGACATAAATCCATGAAGAAAAACAATATATAAATTATTCTTTGAATTATGATGCAGATATCTAATTTTAATGCTTTTAGAAATTTGCAAAAATTTATACTTGTTCATAAAAGTTTATACGCTCTATTTATTAATATATAATAACAGTTAATGTCATCAAAATTAAAAGTTCTACAAGTAATACCAAAATTAGGTTATGGAGGGGCTGAAACAGGTTGTTTTGATATAGCACATTATCTATTTGAAAATAATTGTAGCTCATTTTTAATTACAAATGGTGGACCACTAACTAAATTCATAAATAAAAAAAAAGTAAAATATATAAGACTTCCTGTAAATTCTAAAAACCCCATTATAATGTTATTAAACACAATTTTGATTTCAGTCATTATCATTTTTTATAATATAGACATAATTCATGCCAGGAGTAGGGCTCCGGCATGGTCGTGTTTTTTAGCTTCTAAAATTACTAGAAAAAAATTTGTAACAACTTTTCATGGTACATATAATTTTAAAAGTAAGATTAAAAAATTTTATAATTCCATAATGTTAAGATCAGATTTAGTTATAGCTGGATCAAATTTTATATTTTCTCATATTAAAGAAAATTATAAGGAGTATTTAAATAACTCTAAAAAATTTCTAGTAATTTTTAGAGGAATAAACATCGATTATTTTGATCCCTCAACAACTTTGACTGAAGACGAAGATAAACTATTTAAATCATGGAGCCTTGAGGTTGAAAAAAAAACAATATTATTACCTGGGAGAATTACTGAGTGGAAAGGTCACGAAATGTTTATTGAAGCCATGAATAAAATAAATATTCAATTAGGTCATAAGTCGTTTAAAGTAGTGATACTTGGAAGCGATCAAGGAAGAGGTTTGTATAAGAAAAAACTTAAAAGGTTAGTAGAACAGTACCGAATGAATGATCAAATAAAATTTATTGATCATTGTGAAAATATGCCTTTAGCTTATAAAATTAGTGACTTGATAGTATCAGCATCAATTGAACCCGAGGCATTTGGCAGAATAGCAGTGGAAGCACAATCAATGAAAAAACCAATTATTGCAAGCAATCTGGGTGGCTCGAAAGAAACTATTGTAAATAATAAAACAGGCATCTTATTTGACGCTGGAGACTCAGACGATTTAAGCAAAAAAATAATCGAGTTTTTCAAATTTGATAAATCAACAATTGAACAGATGGGAAAAGAAGGTAGAAAAAATGTTTCTGAGAAGTTTAATGTTGAAAAAATGTGTTTTTCTACTTATTCAGAGTACAAAAAATTAATAAATTAAATGCCAAATATTACTCTACCAGACGGAAAACAATTAAGTTTTAGTGAAAGTGTAACTGGTTTTCAGCTTGCTGAAAAAATTAGTAAATCATTATCAAAGCAAGCATTAATAATTAGTGTAGATGGTCAACTTAAAGACCTTAATTTTAAAATTGAAAAAGATTCCAAAGTAAGAATATTTACGTCAAAAGATAAAGAAGGGCTTGAAACAATTAGACATGATACCGCTCATATTTTAGCAATGGCCGTTCAAGAGCTTTTTCCTGGTACGCAAGTAACAATAGGTCCAGTAATAGAAGATGGTTTTTATTATGACTTTGCAAGGAAAGAGCCCTTCACTCAAGAAGATTTAGAAAAGATAGAGAATAAAATGAAAGATATTGTTGATAGAAATGAAAAAACTTATAGAGAAGTTTGGAAAAGAAATGATGCTATCAAACATTTCAAAAATAATGGAGAACATTACAAAGCCGAAATAATTAATTCTATCCCAGAAGATGAAGAGGTATCTATATATTTTCATGGAAAATGGCATGATTTGTGTAGAGGTCCACACTTAAGTTCAACAGGCAAAATTGGAAAGTATTTTAAATTAACAAAAGTATCAGGTGCTTATTGGAGAGGAGACTCGAATAATGAGATGTTGCAAAGAGTTTATGGCACCAGTTGGTCTACACAGAAAGAACTTGATGAATATTTAAATAGAATTGAAGAAGCTGAAAAAAGAGATCATAGAAAGTTAGGAAAAGAAATGGACTTATTTCATTTTAGGGAAGAGAGCCCTGGGTCTGTATTTTGGCATGAAAAAGGATGGAACCTATTCCAGAAATTAATCTATTATATGCGAACTAAACAAGATCACGCAGGATACAAAGAAATAAATACACCAGAAATTCTTGATCGTTCACTATGGGAAAAATCTGGTCATTGGGAAAAATTTGGCGCAAATATGTATACCTCCACAACACCTGATGAAAAAGTTTTTGCAATAAAACCAATGAACTGTCCAGGATGTGTTCAAGTGTTTAATCAAGGACTAAAAAGTTACAGAGACTTACCATTAAAAATGTCGGAATTTGGAAAAGTTCATAGATATGAGCCCTCTGGTGCATTGCATGGATTGTTAAGGGTAAGAGCATTTACCCAAGATGATGCACATATATTTTGTACTGAAGAGCAAATCACTCAAGAATGCTTATCAGTTACAAATTTAATTTTAGAAATTTATAAAGACCTGGGATTTGAAAATGTAATATTAAAATATTCAGACCGACCAGAGCTGAGAGTTGGAGATGACGCTGTATGGGACAAATCAGAAGCTGCTCTTTTAGAGGCAATTAAAGAGACAAAACTAGAATACACTATAAATAAGGGCGAGGGTGCATTTTATGGTCCAAAAATTGAGTTTGTTTTAAGGGATGCAATTGGAAGAGATTGGCAGTGTGGAACCTTACAAGTAGATTTAAATTTACCTGGAAGATTAGGAGCCACTTACGTTGAAAAAGATGGATCAAAGAAAATACCTGTAATGCTGCATAGAGCATTGTTTGGTTCCTTGGAGAGATTTATTGGAATCTTAATTGAAAATTATTCGGGTAAATTACCTTTTTGGCTAACACCATTACAAGTAGTTGTGATACCAATTTCAAGTGACTTTGATGATTATTCAAAAAAAGTTAATCATGAATTAAAAAAAATTGGTATCTCAAGTGAAGTTGATTTAAAAAATCATAATTTAAATTATAAAATTAGAGAACATTCATTGTTAAAAGTACCTTTATTACTTATTTGTGGAAAAAAAGAAGTTGACTCTAATACAGTAACTATTAGAAGATTGGATTCTAATAAACAAGAAAATATGGATTTTAAAGAGTTTATAAAAAAATACTCTGCTTTAAACAAAGCGCCTTCAATCTAAGTGCCAGACTTCAAACAAAACTATTTTCAGAAAAGAACAAAACCAAAAGGACCTAGATCAAACAACAGGATTACTTCACATGAGGTTCAGGTAATTGCAAGTGATGGTGAAAATCTGGGTATTTTAAATTTAAATGATGCAATTAATCGTGCTAGGGATGAGGGACTTGACTTAATTGAAATTGCACCAAACGCTAAACCCCCTGTGTGTAAAATAATGGATATGGGTAAATATAAATATGATGCTCAGAAAAAAGCCAACAAAGCAAAAAAGAAACAAAAAAAAATTGAATTAAAGGAAATAAAATTAAGACCTGTAACAGAGGTACATGACTATACTTTTAAAATAAAGAACGCTCAAAAATTTTTAGCAAAAGGGGATAAAGTAAAATTTACAATACGTTTTAAAGGCAGAGAACTGCAACACTCAAGTTTAGGAAATGAGTTAATGGATAAAATTAAGCAAGATATGCAAGATATTGGACGTGTAGAATTACAGCCAAAATTTGATGGCAAACAAATGATAATGGTTATTCAGCCATTATAAGTCATATTTCTAGTTGTAAATTAATATTAATATTTGTATAAGGCTCCAAAAATTATGCCTAAATTGAAAACAAAAAGCTCAGCAAAAAAAAGATTTAAAATTTCAGCTAAAGGGAAAGTGATTACTGCACAGGCTGGTAAAAGGCATGGAATGATAAAAAGAACTAATTCTCAAATAAGAAAAAAAAGGGGCACAACTGTGATGTCAAAACAAGATGGAAAAATCGTGAAATCTTACATGCCCTATAGTTTAAGAGGATAAAATGGCTAGAGTTAAAAGAGGCGTGACCAGCAGAGCAAAACATAAAAAAGTTCTTAAAGCTGTAAAAGGTCAATGGGGAAGAAGAAAGAATACAATAAGAGTTGCAAGACAAGCAATGGAAAAGGCTATGCAATATGCATATAGAGATAGAAGAAATAAAAAAAGAGATTTTAAATCTTTATGGATACAAAGAATTAATGCAGGAGTAAGAGAAGAGGGTTTAACTTACTCTAAGTTTATAAATGGTTTAAGTAAATCAGGAATAAAATTAGATAGAAAAATTCTAGCAGAAATCGCATACGATAACCCACAAGCATTTAAAACGATTGTAAAAAAAGCACAAGCAGCTCTAAATTAATCTTCACTATTGTTTTTCTTAAGTTAACAAATAATCTATTAAAATGTCTGATATTAAAAAAATAAAAGACGAATATCTTAATATAATCGATAAAGATCATAACATTGAATCTATAAATCAAATAAAAACTGAATTATTTGGAAAAAATGGAATAGTCTCTAACGAGTTCAAAAAGTTAGGATCAATTTCTCAAAAAGAGCGAAAAAAATTTGCTTCAGACTTAAACTTTATAAAAGAAGAGCTACAAAATAAAATTACAAGCAAAATTGAGGACATAGAAACAAAAGAGATAAATCTGAAGTTAGAAAATGAAAAAGTAGATGTCACTTTACCTGAAAGAGATTTTAAACAAGGAAAGATTCATCCAGTTTCACAAGTAATAGATGAAATTTCATCTATTTTTTCTGAAATAGGTTTTAGCGTTGAAGAGGGTCCAGATGTAGAAAATGAATATAATAATTTCACAGCACTTAATACGCCTGACAATCATCCAGCAAGAGATATGCACGACACATTTTACTTAGATGAAAAAAAAGAATTGTTACTAAGAACACATACCTCTCCTGTACAAGTTCGGACTATGTTAAAAGGCAAACCTCCATTCAAAATAATTGCACCTGGAAGAACTTACAGATCTGACAGTGATCAAACACATGCGCCTATGTTTCATCAAGTAGAGGGACTACATATAGATAAAGATATAAATATGGGACATCTTAAAGGTTGTCTAAATTATTTCATTAAAGAGTTTTTTGAAGTGGATAAATTGAAGATGAGATTTAGACCAAGTCATTTCCCATTTACAGAGCCATCAGCTGAGGTTGATATAGGTTATGAAATTAAAGATGGAAAAATAATCATAGGTGAAGGAGACAAATGGTTAGAAATTTTAGGATGTGGAATGGTTCATCCAAACGTACTTAAAAATGTAAATGTTGATCCATCGAAATTTCAGGGATACGCCTTCGGAATCGGAATAGATAGATTGGGTATGCTTAAATATGGAATTAATGATTTAAGAGCTTTTTTTGAAACAGATTATAGATGGCTAAGCCATTTTGGCTTCGATCCTTTAGATGTACCATCAAGCTACAGAGGATTGAGTAGATGAAATTTACAATTGATTGGCTTAAACAACATCTAGATACAGATCTTAATGATAAAGAAATAATTAATAATTTAACGAATGTTGGTCTTGAGGTTGAGAGTTTTGAAAATGCACATTCTGAATTAGATGATTTTATTGTTGCAAAAATAATAAATGCACAACAACACCCTAATGCAGACAGATTAAGAGTTTGCGACGTCGACATTGGCAAAAGTGAAACTGTTAGAGTTGTGTGTGGAGCTCCTAATGCAAAAAAGGGTTTGTTCACAGTATATGCAGGACCGGGTGCAATAATACCAAAAAATCAAATGAAACTATCAATCAGTAAAATAAGGGGTGTTACTTCTTATGGAATGTTGTGTTCTGAAGCAGAACTTAAATTATCAGATGATAGCGAGGGAATTACAGAGTTATCAGAAAAATATAAGGAAAAAATTGGTAAAAAATATTTTGATACCAAAACTCCTAAAGTTGTAGATTTATCTTTAACACCAAATCGACCAGATTGCCTTGGTGTTAGAGGTATTGCAAGAGATCTTGCTGCAGCTGGAGTTGGTACTTTAAAAAAAATAAAAGATAGTAAATTAAATCAAAATATTGATCAGGACTTAAAAGTAACTATTAAAAAAGAAAAAAACCAAGGCTGCACAATTTTTGGTAGTTGTTTAATAAAGGGGGTTTCAAATCAAGAAAGTCCTCAATGGTTAAAAGATAAAATTGTTTCGTTAGGTCAAAAACCAATATCTGCAATTGTAGATATTACAAACTATGTGATGATTGACTTAAATAGGCCACTTCATGCATATGATGCTGACAAAGTAAGTAAAGAAATTATAGTAAGAAATTCAAAAAAAGGTGAAACTTTTGAAGCACTAGACAATAAAAAATACTCTTTAGATGATGATATGTGTGTAATCTCTGACCAATCAGGAGTGTTAGGATTAGGTGGAATCATAGGCGGAACACGTTCAGGAACTGAACTAGAGACAAAAAATATATTATTAGAGTCAGCTTATTTTTTACCAAGATCAATTAGAAAAACTTCAAAAATACTAAATATAGATACAGACGCAAAATTTAGATTTGAAAGAGGAATTGATCCTAAATCAATTGAAGCTGGACTAATCAAAGCAGCCTCTCTAATTAAAGAGGTATGTGGGGGCGAAGTAAGTAAATTTGATATTCAAAGATTGGAAAAAGAAAAAACAAATAAAGTAAAATTTAAAATTTCTTTATTTAAAAAAATAACAGGATTTAAAATTGAAAAAAAAGAAATAATTAAAATAATTACTAATCTTGGTTTTAAAATCAACGAGAATAACGAAAATTTAGATTTAGAAATTCCCTCATGGAGACCAGATATTAAGCAACCAATTGACATTGTCGAAGAGATTGTTCGAATTAAAGGTTATGAACATATTCAAACACTAATACCAGAAAAATCTAGACTTAAACCAACTTTAAATAAGCAGCAAAAATTGTTCCATTTCTTACAACGTTCGGTGGCGTCCAAAGGTTTTTTCGAGACAGTTACTTGGTCATTTACAGACTCTAAAATAAATAATTTATTTAGAGAAAAATATAATGAAATAAAAATTGTTAACCCAATTAGTTCAGATTTAAATGTTTTAAGAAATTCAATATTTCCAAATTTAATTTTTTATTTAAAAAAAAATATAGACAGAGGATTTAAAGACTTATCTTTTTTTGAGATAGGGCCAGTTTTTTCAGGTACTAAGCCAGGTGAGCAACTAACAGTAATTGGTGCTTTACAAGCTGGAAAATATTTTAGATTAAATTGGCAAGAAACAGAGAGAAATGTTGATGTATTTGATGCAAAGAGAGATACTGTTCAAACTTTAGTTGAGGCAGGATTTAGTAAAAATAAACTAATAATAAAAGCTCAATCCCCATCTTATTATCATCCAGGCAAATCAGGATCAGTTTTTTTAAGCAATGAAGAAGATAAGCCAATTGCTTTTTTTGGTGAAATACATCCAAACATTGTAAAAAAACTAGATATTAAAACTGATGCTTTAATAGGATTTGAAATTTATTTAGATTTTTTTAAAGAAACCAAGAAAAAACTTAAAGATCAAAAATCTCAATTTGAATATTCAGATTATCAAAAATCTGAAAGAGATTTTGCGTTTGTAATTGATAAAAAAATTAAAGCACAAGATTTGATAGATATAATTGTATCAATAGATAAAGATTTAATTAAAAATGTTAAGGTTTTTGATGTTTATGAAGGCGAAAATATTCCAAAAGATAAAAAATCAATCGCACTTAATGTTACAGTACAATCATCTGAAAAAACTTTAAACGAAAAGGATCTAGAAAAAATTAATAATTTAATTATTTCTACAGTTGAGAGTAAGTCTGGTGCGAAAATAAGATCCTAATAATGACAACCACAATAAATAATATAAGAAATTTTGCTATTATCGCGCATATAGACCACGGTAAATCAACTATAGCTGACAGAATAATTCACAAATGTGGTGGGCTTACAGACAGAGAAATGAAGGCACAAGTTTTAGACTCTATGGATATTGAAAGGGAAAGAGGAATTACAATTAAAGCACAAACTGTAAAATTAAACTATAAAGCAAAAGATGGAAAAAATTATGTTTTAAATATAATTGACACACCAGGACATGTTGATTTTAGTTATGAAGTTAGTAGGTCATTATATGCATGCGAAGGCTCAATATTAATTGTGGATAGCACCCAAGGTGTTGAAGCACAAACACTAGCAAATGTTTATCAAGCACTTGATATAAATCATGAAATTATACCTGTCTTAAACAAAATTGATTTACCCGCATCTGATATTGAGAGAACTAATAAACAAATTGAAGATGTTATAGGGATTGATACCACTGGAGCAGTTGCCTGCTCAGGAAAAACAGGAGAAGGTATAGAAGATATATTAGAGCAAATAATTAATGTACTTCCTGGTCCAAAAGGAGAGGCGAATAATAAATTAAAATGTCTGTTAGTTGACAGTTGGTATGACACTTACCTTGGAGTGGTAATTTTGGTTAGAGTTATAGATGGCAAAATATCAAAAAATATGAAAATTAAAATGATGTCTACAAACCAAGATTATTTTGTGGAAAAAGTTGGTGTTTTCACACCCAAACCTAAAGACATAAATGAGTTAAACGCAGGTGAAATTGGTTTTATAACAACTGGCATAAAAGTTTTATCTGATACAAAAGTTGGAGACACTATATGTGACGCAAATTATCCACTTGAAGATGCTTTACCCGGTTTTAAACCAAGTAAACCAGTTGTATTTTGTGGATTGTTTCCAGTAGATAGTTCAGAATATCAAAAATTAAAAGATGGTTTAGCCAAGTTACAATTAAATGATGCTAGTTTTTCTTATGAGCCAGAGTCTTCATCTGCTTTAGGATTAGGTTTTAGATGTGGGTTTCTAGGTCTACTCCATTTAGAAATTGTTACTGAAAGATTAGAAAGAGAATTTGATATCAATCTTCTTACAACAACTCCGGGTGTTGTTTATAAAATTTATATGAACAATGGCGATGTAAATGATTTACAGAATCCATCAAGTTTGCCAGATCCTACACTAATAAATTATATCGAGGAGCCATGGATAAAAGCAACTATTATCACACCTGATCAATATCTTGGTTCAATTATAAAAATATGCCAAGACAAAAGAGGAATACAAACAAATTTAACCTATTCAGGAAATAGAGCAGTTGTAAACTATGAATTACCTCTAAATGAGGTTGTTTTTGATTTTAATGATAGATTAAAATCAATGACAAGTGGATACGCAAGTTTTGATTATGAAATAATAGGCCACAGAGAAGGTGATTTAGTAAAAATGAGTATTTTAGTAAATTCAGAGCCAGTAGATGCGCTCGCAATGATGATTCATACAGATTTTGCGCAATCAACTGGGAGAGAAGTTTGTGAAAAATTGAAAGATTTAATTCCAAGACATAATTTTATGATACCTATACAGGCTGCTATTGGTGGTAAAATAATTGCAAGAGAAACCATAAAAGGCTTTAAAAAAGATGTATTAACAAAGATACATGGTGGAGGGGCACTAGATAGAAAAAGAAAACTTCTTGAAAAACAAAAAAAAGGTAAAGCAAGAGCTAAACAATTTGGAAAAGTTGAAATACCACAAGAGGCGTTTATAGGTGTATTAAAAATTTCAAAAGAAAGTTGATTTTTTGGAGAGGTGGCCGAGCGGTTGAAGGCGCACGCTTGGAAAGCGTGTATAGGGGTAACTCTATCATGGGTTCGAATCCCATTCTCTCCGCCATATTAGGGTTAAAAATGCAGATTATTTCACTAAATTTAAATAGAAGAAAAAAAAACTAAAAAATGTCAAAAAAGCTTTGATACTCAACAGTTTTTACCTGTTAGATACTTTCTGTATTTTATTAAAAATTTCAAAAATGGTATAAATATCCTTTCCAAAAAAAATAAAAATGGCAAAAAATAATAGCACTTATCAGGCAGACTCCATCAAAGTCCTAAAAGGACTTGAGGCAGTAAGAAAAAGACCAGGCATGTATATAGGCGACACCGATGATGGCACGGGTCTTCATCATATGGTTTACGAAGTTGTCGACAATTCTATTGATGAGGCTTTAGCAGGACACTGTAAAAATATTTCAGTAGATATTAATCAAGATGGATCTGTAACAGTCAGAGACGATGGAAGAGGGGTTCCAGTTGATATTCATAAGGGTGAAAAAAAATCAGCAGCTGAAGTTATAATGACCCAGTTACATGCTGGTGGAAAGTTTGATCACGACTCATATAAAGTTTCAGGTGGTTTACATGGAGTTGGTGTTTCTGTAGTTAATGCATTATCCGAGAGACTTGAACTCACTATAGATAGAGACGGAAAAAAACATTTTATTGAATTTAAAAATGGTGATGCAAAATCACCTTTAAAAGTTGTTGGTAAATCAAAAAATACAGGTACAGAAATAAAATTTTTACCATCTAAAGAAATATTTTCCTTAAACAAATTTAGCTTTTTAACTTTGCAAAAAAGGATGAGAGAATTAGCCTTTTTAAATAAGGGAATTAAAATAATATTAACTGATCTAACTCAAAAAAAACCTAAAAGTGTTGAGTTTAAATTTGACGGTGGAATAGTTGAATTTGTTGAATTTCTTGACGAAAAAAGAGAAAAATTAAAAAATAAAAGCGACAATGATTTGTTTAGAAGACCAATTTATCTTGAAGGTCTTAAAAACAAAATTGATATCCAGTGTTCTTTAAAATGGAATGCTGGATATAATGAAGATGTATTCCCTTATACAAACAATATTTATCAAAAAGATGGTGGAACACATTTATTAGGATTTAGAAGTGCATTAACTAGAGTTATAAATAAATATGCATCTGAACAAAATCTTTTAAAAAAAAATAAAGTTTCTTTATCAGGTGATGATGTTAAGGAAGGTTTAACCTGCGTGTTATCTATTAAAATACCTGATCCAAAATTTTCGTCGCAAACTAAAGATAAGCTAGTATCATCTGAAGTAAGAAATATAGTAGAAACAATTATAAGTGAAAAACTTTCAATTTGGTTTGATCAAAACCCGTCTGTTGCTAAAATAGTTCTCACAAAAATTATACAAGCTGCTGTAGCAAGGGATGTTGCAAGAAAAGCAAGAGAAAATGTTAGAAGAAAAGGATCGTTAGAATTAAGTGGTTTACCTGGTAAGTTGGCGGATTGTCAAAATTCAAAACAAGATGGCACTGAGCTTTTCATAGTAGAGGGTGACTCAGCAGGTGGATCAGCAAAACAAGGAAGAAATCGAGAAAATCAAGCAGTTTTACCTTTGAGAGGAAAAATTCTTAATACATTTACGGAGTTAAATGGATCAAAAAAAAATGGACATACAAATGATCTTAGGACAAAGGCACTCTCAAAAATGATGTCATCAAATGAAATAGTTACTTTAATAAATGCTTTAGGACTTGATCCTAAAAATGATGAGATTGATTTAAAGGATTTGAGATATGGAAAAATAATCATAATGACAGATGCTGACGTTGATGGATCACATATTAGAGCTTTATTACTTACATTTTTTAATAATAAACCATTTAATAAGTTAATTGAAAATGGTCATGTATATTTAGCTCAACCACCATTATTTAAAATTAATAAAGGATCTAAAGGAATTTACATTAAGGATGAGAAAGAATTAGAGGAATTCATAGTAAAAAATTCAAAAGATCTAAAAAAAATAAAAAAGGGATCCAAGGATTATGAAAAATCTATACAAGAAGAAAAATCAAAATTGAATATTCAAAGATTTAAAGGTTTAGGAGAAATGAATCCAGAAGAATTATGGAGCACAACACTGAATCCTGAAACTAGAAATTTATTGCAAGTACAATACTCAAAGAATTCGCAAAAAGACCAAGATCTTATTCAAACTTTAATGGGCAGCGATGTATCTTCAAGAAAAGATTTTATTGTTGATAACGCAATAAATGTCTCAAATTTAGACATTTAAAATGGAGTTTGGAAAAACTTCACAACTTTACTCATTGAATAAGTCTACTTATATAAATTTAAGATGGATAGGGATCATTGGTCAATTTATAACAATAAATAGCGTTAGATTTATATTTGATTTTGAATTCAATTATATTTTTGCTAACCTTATTATTTTGATTGGCGCAATAAGTAATCTATTTTTAATTTACTTTTATAAAAAAACACACTTATCAAATAGATCTGCTTTTAATTTTTTATTAATAGATATTATTCAATTAGCGGCTTTATTATACTTATCAGGTGGAATATTAAATCCATTTGCTATATTTTTATTAATACCAAGTGTGTTTGCATCATCCAGTTTAGATATTAAAACAAATATTATTCTTATAGGTTTTACTATTTTATGTATAATTTTACTGACTTTTTACCATGAACATTTACCAGCACCGCTAGACCAATCAATCACAAACATTTACATTTATTATTCAATTCCTTTAGCACTAATTATAGCTTTATTATTCCTAAATTACTTTGCTTTATCATTTGGAAAAGAGTCTAATCTAAGAAAAGAAGCTTTAGATAAGATACAAGAGGAAATTTCTAAAGAACATGAGCTCATATCTTTAGGAGGTCAAGCGGCTGCAGCAGCACACTCATTAGGAACACCTCTTTCAACAATTAAGATAATATCACAAGAATTATTTGGACAATTTAAAAACGATAAGGATGTAAAAAAGGATATTGATCTTCTTGTA
The DNA here is from genome assembly GCA_902634885.1 of uncultured Pelagibacteraceae bacterium. Lineage (GTDB taxonomy): Bacteria > Pseudomonadota > Alphaproteobacteria > Pelagibacterales > Pelagibacteraceae > Pelagibacter. The sequence continues at coordinate 45,071 of CACPLR010000003.1, forward strand.
AGCCAAGTAGATAGGTGTAATGAGATATTAAAAAGATTAACATTAAATCCAATCGTTGAAGATGAGTTTATTGATAAAGACTTGAGTTTGCACGACTACGTCAAAGAAATAGTTACATCATTCCAAGAAATTTCTGATAAAAATTTTGATATTGATATCGAACAAAATGCTAATTCATTCAATGTTACAAAATCAATTGAGATTGTGTATGGGATAAGAAACTTTATTGGTAATGCGAATAAATTCGCTAAAAATAACATCTATATTGCAATCAAAAGTGATAGTGAGATCTCTGAAATAACAATCGAAGATGATGGACCAGGATTTCCAAAAGATGTTTTTAGTAAAATCGGTGAACCCTATATTAAATCAATAAAATCAAAGGATAAAAGTAAGTCTGGCTTAGGTTTAGGGATATTTATTGGCAAAACTCTTCTTGAGAAAAACAAAGCTAAACTAATATTTAGAAACTCAGAGACAAGAGGTGGTGCAGAAATTAAAATAGAATGGCTGAATAAAAATTTAGCAAATATTTAATGTAATTTTTTTTTATTCTCAAATAATCCACTTAATTGTCCAATCATCACATCTCCTAATTCTTGAACATCAGTTATTTTTATTGCTTTTTGATAATATCTAGAAACATCGTGTCCAATACCGATTGCTAAAATTTCAATATCACTTTTGTTTTCAATAAACTTAACAATTTTCTTTAAATGTTTCTCAAGAAAGTCTCCAGAATTTACTGATAAAGTTGAATCATCTACAGGTGCACCATCAGAAATTACCATCATAATTTTTCTTTCCTCTTTTCTTTTTTTAAGTCTATTAAATGCCCAAGTAATAGCTTCTCCATCAATATTTTCTTTTAGGAGACCTTCTTTAAGCATAAGTCCTAAATTTTTCTTTGATTGTCTCCAATGTGTATCTGCTGATTTATAAATTATGTGCCTCAAATCATTTAATCTTCCAGGATTTTTTGTTTTACCAGATTTATTCCATTCTTCTCTAGACAATCCACCTTTCCAGTTTTTTGTTGTAAATCCAAGAATTTCAACTTTTACTGAGCATCTTTCTAAAGTTCTAGATAAAATATCAGCACAAAGAGCGGCAATTGTAATTGGTCTACCTCTCATTGATCCAGAATTATCAATCAATAATGTTACAACGGTATCTTTAAAATCTAAGTCTTTCTCTTTTTTAAATGATAAGGAATTATACGGATCAATAATAATTCTAGGTAATTTAGAGCTATCTAATAAACCTTCCTCTAAATCAAATTCCCATGCTCTGTTTTGTTTTGCTAATAATTGACGTTGTAACTTATTTGCAAGTTTAGTTATAATATCTTGAAAACTTGTTAGCTGTTGGTCCAAATTTTTTCTGAGTTTGGAAATTTCTTCAGGGCTTTCAAGGTTTTCAGCTTTTGCAACTTCATCAAATTCGGTTGTAAATACTTTATAATCTTTATCTCCAACACCTAAATTTTTCTTTTGAACAACACTTTCAGATTGTTGGTTTTCATTTTCTTCACTTGTTGTCTGTTCATCAAGTCGAAATTCGTTTATGTCGTCTAAACCATCCACTCCTTCATTTAAAGAGTCATCCTCTTTTTTATCTTCAGAGCTATCTGAATCATTATCATCTTGATTATTGGAGCTTGAATTATCTTGGTTATTATCTTCTAGAGTCTCCTTTTTTTCATTATTTTCTTCATTATCAAAAATTTCCATATTCTCTAATATTTCTGAAAATTTTGAATTGTAGATCTCTTGATTTTCTAAGTTTTTATTTAAATATGTAATATGTTTATCAAAAGTATCTCTCAACTCTTTCTCCCAAAAACTTAAAATTTTTTGAGCCTCTGGCTCAATTTGTACTTTTAAAAATTTGTCTAACATATAAATTTCAAATGCATCTGAAATATTTACATCGTCTTTTTTTTTAATTTTTGTAAGATCAATTTTTTTTAATTTATTTGAATAGTTATTTTGGAAATTCTTTGAAATTCCCATTAACATTTCCGATCCTAACATTTCATATCTAATTTTTTCAGACAATTTATATAACGATTGGCAACCATGATTAGATGGCATACTTTTTTCGAAGATTGATTTATTTGAAAATTTTCTTTTTAAAGCTTCAGAATCATTTTCTGCTCTTATTTTTATAAATTCATTTTTATCTTTGATATTTTCAATGTTACTTACCTTAAAGTTTTCTTCATTTAATCGTTTCCTATCTTTGGGATTTGAAAAGTTATCTTCAGAGATTACTTTAACGGTTGATAATATTGCTTGCTTAAATTTTTCTTTGAAACTGTCTTCTTTGTTCATTTAAACTTGAACATTTATCATTGACTCGGGCAAATCTTCTCCAAAACATCTTTGATAGTATTCAGCAATAATATTTTTCTCTACATCATCACATTTATTTAAAAATGTAACCCTAAATGCATATCCAGTGTCTTTAAATATTTCTGAATTTTCTGCCCAATGCAAAACAGTACGTGGGCTCATAACAGTTGAAATATCACCAGCCATAAAACCTTTTCTCGTAAGTGTTGCTACTTTAATCATATTAGAGACTTTTTCTTTACCTTTAGCATTATTAAGATTTTTGTTTTTGCTTAAAATGATTTCCATTTCCTTCTCTAAACCTAGATAGTTTAGTGTGGTAACTATATTCCATCTATCCATTTGGCCTTGATTTATCTGTTGTGTTCCATGATATAATCCGGTTGTATCGCCCAAACCAACAGTATTTGATGTTGCAAATAATCTAAAAAATTTATTTTGCTTTATTATTTTATTTTTATCTAATAATGTAAAATTACCTTCTGCTTCTAACACTCTTTGAATTACAAACATTACATCTGGTCTACCAGCATCATACTCATCAAAAACAAGAGCAATTGGATTTTGAATAGACCAAGGAAGGATACCTTCTTTAAACTCTGTGACTTGCTTCCCGTCTTTAATTACAATTGAATCTTTACCAATTAAATCTATCCTACTAACATGACTATCTAAATTAATTCTAATACATGGCCAATTTAATCTCGCAGCTATTTGCTCAATATGTGTGGATTTTCCAGTACCATGATAGCCTTGAACCAAAACTCTTTTATTAAAAGCAAAACCGCTTAAGACTGCTAAAGTTGTTTCTTTATCAAATTTATAGCTTTTATCTATTTCAGGCACATATTCTGACTTTTCAGAAAATGCATCCACTTCCATATCGCTTTCAAAACCAAAAGTTTGGTTAACTGATAATTTTATATCTGGAGTTTTTTCAATATTAGGTGTCAATTCTATCCTTATAAGTATTTTTAAGTTGAGTATAAGCTAAAGTTATTACTTTAAGTTTATCTTCAAATTTTTTATTTCCAGAATTCATATCAGGGTGAAATTTTTTAACAAGTTTTTTAAATTTTTCCTGAATTTTTTCCCATTTTAGTCCTACCGATACTCCAAGTATTCCAAATGCTTTAATATCGTTACTATTAAACTTAAATTTATTCATATGGTTAAATTCATTATCAAATTTCATTTTATCCATTTCATCTTTTAGCGCGTTATTCCATAAAACTTTAAAAAAATTATCTGACGAACTAAAGCTCTGCGTCGGTTTGTGCCAGGTTAAATCTGATCTCAAAAAATCCATTATCTGCTGATCATTCATACCAGAGAAATAATTCCAATTTTTATTGAATTCTTTTACATGTTCTAAACATAGTAATCTAAAATTTTTACTATTATCTCTTTCTTTGGGTGCTTTATATAACCCTTCCTCAAAACAATTGTTCCAATCACAGATATTTTTCATGTAATATAATATTTATTTAAATGGATATTAATCAACTTTCAGAAATAGTAAAAAAAAAAATCCTAGAAAATCAATCAGTCGAAGAAATTTATTTAGAAGATAAATCCTTTTTACATAAAAATCATAAAAATAATGATCCTAAAAAATTTCATATAAAATTAAAAATTAAGTCAGAAAAACTAAAAAAAATGAATAAAGTGCAATCTAATAGACTAATTTTTAAAATATTAGAGAATGAAATGAGAGAATATATACATTCGTTACAGATTTTAATTACTTAGCTGCGAATTTAAAAATTTTTTTAAAGAAAATTCAGTGATTTGAAAATCGGTTTTTATTTTCCCAAAATTTTTAAATAGTATTAAGTTAATTTTTTTTGAACTATTTTTTTTGTCAGATTTCATAAATGATATAATTTTATTTATATCTTTTTTCTTAAATAATGATTTAAAACTTTTATTTAACGGTATTTTATTTATATGATTTTTTATGAACTTATAAGATTTGTTATTTATTAAACTTTGATTTTTACTAAATTCGATTGAATTCTTAATTCCAATTATAACTGCCTCACCATGATTTAGTTTTTTTGAAAATCCTAGACAACTTTCATAAGCATGTGCAAATGTATGTCCTAGATTTAAAACTTTTCTTAAATTTTTCTCTGTTTCATCCTTTTGAACTATTTTTTTTTTTAAATTACAACTTTTGAGAATAGCTTTGTTTATAAATGGCTCTTTAAGCTTTAAAATATCTTTAATATTTTTGTCTAAGTAGTTAAAACTTTGATAGCCCTCTAATAGGCTACTTTTTAATATTTCAGCATATCCACAAATAATTTCCCTGGTAGTTAGTGATTTTAGTAAATTTATATCTGATACCACAGCGTCAGGTTGATAAAAACTTCCAATTAGATTTTTGCCATATGAATTATTAATACCTGTTTTCCCACCTACAGAGGAATCTACTTGAGCCAACAAAGTTGTGGGAATGTTAACAAATTTAATACCTCTTTTATATGTGCTTGCAGAATATGCAGCGACATCTCCAGTGATACCTCCTCCAAATGCAATTAAACAATCATCCCTATTAAATCTATTCTTAAAAAGAATGTTTTGAATAATTTCAACAGTTTTTTGACTTTTATTCTTTTCACTAGGGTTAAATACATGAATCTTTTTCAGGTCAGTTTTTAAATTACTGATTAACCTTTTTTTAAATTTAATAGGAACATTCTTGTCCACTACAATCAAAATTTTAGAAAATGATAATTTTTGTGATGTAAAAATTCTGTTTATATTTGAGATTAAATTTGAACCAATAAAAATAGAATATTTTTTTGTTTTAGTATTAATACTTAGATTATGAGCCTTCATATATATCTTTTATTTTTTTTACAATTTCAAATTTATCAAGCTTATCACAATTAATTTTATAGTCAGACGAAATATATATTTTTGATCTTTCATCTATCAATTTCTTTATCTCATTTATTTTTAAATTTAAAACTAATGGTCTTTTTTTGTTATCTTTAATTCTTTTTATCAGTGTAGATGAGTTCCAGTTTAACCAAAAACTAGTTGATTTAGCTAAAGTTTGTTTTCTGATATTTCTATTTAAATATGCACCTCCACCTAAGGCAATGACTTGATTAGTATTTTTAAGTTTTTCTATTGAAATCTTTTCCTCTAAATTTCTAAAATACTTTTCACCATTTATTCCAAATATTTCTACAATAGTTTTATCTTCTTTTTCCTCAATTAATTTATCGATATCAACGAAATCAAATCCAATTTTCTTGGATAATAATTTTCCAATTGAGGATTTTCCAGCTCCCATCATACCGACTAAAACGATGTTTTTATTTGATTTCATAGGTTTCTATATTGAAAAAACACAAATATGTCTTATTCTGAAATTACTTAAACTATATGCAATTCACAAAAAAAACAAGCACAGGTGGAATATTTGCTATAGGAAAATTTTTAATTAAACTTATTTTAGTAGTTATTGTTCTTTTTATTGGAGTTGTTCTTGTTGCTAAAGTTGATTTTCCAGCACCAAATAAAAAAATTGAAAAAGTAATACCTAATGAAAATTTTAAAACAATTAAGTAGTTTCTTTTTTGTATTTTTAGTTTGTAATCCAATAAATAATATAAAAGCCAATGAGCCAGTAGATATTTGGAATATTGAAAAAAGAGAAATCCCTGAAGATCAATCTATAATTCAAAATAAAAATGAAGATAGCACTGACGTTATTCAAGGAATAAAAATTGAACAACAAAACGAAAAAATATTAGTAAACAATTCCTTAAGTGTATCAGACATCAAACTAGCTGGTTTATATGATCCTGAAGAAAATGGACTATCAATAGATATGTGGTCAAATAGCAATGGAGAAGATATCAAAAGCACTTTAAAAAATTTAACTTCAAAGGATTTGTCTAAATTTTCAGAAAAGATCCTTGATATTGCATTATTAACAAATTCTTACATTCCAAATACAAATATTTCCTCAAAAGAATTTTTGGACTTTAAGTTTGATTATTTAATTAAAAAAGAAAATTTCGATTTAATAAAAGAATTTCTAATTAAAAACCCAAATTTAATTGAGGGTGAAAAATTAATCAAATTTTATACGGACCATTATTTGTCAAACTCTCAGTTAGATAAATCATGTGAAATATTTGAGATAACAAATTTAATTTCTAGCGATTACCTCACAAATTTTAAAATGTATTGTTTAATACATCAAGATAGGAGAGACGAAGCGCAATTATTATTCGATCTTAAAACTGAACTTGGTGATCTAGATAAATTTTTCGTAAATAAATTTAATATTTTAATGGGTTATAAAAAATCAAATGAAGAACTATCAGAAAAAAATATTCTTTATTTCCATTTATCCCACAAAACCATCAAGAATTTTGAGTATGAACCCAAAATTGAAACTCCTAAATTTATATGGAACTATTTAGCGACATCCAATTTACTTAAAAATGCAGAGTTTGTTGATATAGAAAATGAAGAACAAATTAAATTAATTGAGATAGCAACTAATGATGAAGTTTATAATGAAGAAGATTTGTTTAAATTATATATGAGATTTCAATTTGATATCAATCAACTACTAAATTACAGAAATGCATATAAACTGCTAGAAGATTACGAAGCAAGAGCATTATTATATCAAAGATTATTATTGACCAGCGAAATCCCTAAGAAATTAAATTTGCTTTCTTTACTAAAAAAATCATTTGATCAATCAAATCTACCTAATGCTTTTGATGAAAAACTTGCAAGTCTTTTAAAAAATATACCAGAGGATGAAATACCCTCAAATTACACAACTTTTTTTATGAAAAATAAGGAGCCAGAGAAACTTGCTGAGCTCAAAATTAAATTGAATAATAAAGTTTTTCATCAATCAAAAGTTTTGAACTATTTTCAAAATAAAACAAGTCTTCCCCAGGTAGAAAAGGAGACCAATGATTTACTCAAAAAAATAAAAAAAAACAAAAAATATGTTTTTTCTTTAAAGGATATAATTGCAGTAGAGTCACTAAAATCAGACGGAGTTCAAATATTGAGAAAATATCAAAAGTTGTATGATTACAACAATAATTTACCATCTGAAATAAATACCATGATTGTAAATGGAGAAACTGGATTGGTACTTTTAAAAATTTCTGAAATTATTGGAGAAGATAATTTAGAGGATCTTGGCATAGAATCTGTAGATTACATTGTTAGTATTTTGAATGAATTAAAACTGGTAGATTTGAGGAATGAAATTTTACTAAAAGTTCTGCCTTTAAAAGTCTAAAATTTGTTATAAAATTAGTTATGTCAATTAAAACGATAATCACAGAACCTAATAAAATATTAAGGCAAAAATCCAAAGATGTAATTTCGGTTGGTAGAGATGAACAGAAATTGATGGATGACATGCTAGACACAATGTACGCTGCAAATGGAATAGGTTTAGCCGCAATTCAAATAGGTATACCAAAGAGGATTATTGTTATGGATATTTCTAAAGGTGAAGAAAAAAAAAATCCTTTGTACTTTGTAAATCCAGTTATCAAAAATAAAAATACCGAACTTTCAACATATGAAGAAGGTTGTTTATCAGTTCCAAATTATTTTGCAGAAATTGATCGCCCAAAAAAATGTGATGTTGAATACTTAGATTATAACGGTAAGAAAAAAGTTTTGAATGCAGAAGGTTTGTTGGCAACTTGTATTCAACATGAAATGGATCATTTAGAGGGAATACTATTTATAGATTATTTATCAAAATTAAAAAAAACAATGATTATCAAAAAGCTCTCAAAACAAAAAGAGAAGCCCGATAGAATTATTGTTTGATAAATGGATAAAAAAATAGCTTTTTTAGGGACCCCTAATTTTGCAGTTCCTATCTTAAAATCTATTCATCAAAGTAATTACAAAATATCTTGTGTATTCAGTCAACCTCCAAGAAAGTCTAATAGAGGACATAAATTAAATAAATCTCCTATACATCTATTATCTGAAGAATTAGGCATTGAAATAAAAACACCTGAAAATATAGAAAAAGAAATTGATTTCATAAAATCTTTAAATTTAGATTTAGCAATTGTAGTTGCTTATGGACAAATTCTTTCAAAGAATATTTTAAGTTTAAGCAAAAATGGTTTTATAAATATACATGCATCTCTGCTGCCTAAGTGGAGAGGAGCAGCACCCATACAAAGATCGTTAATCAATATGGATAAAATTACAGGCTTAAGTATTATGAAAATAAATCCAAAGTTAGATGAGGGTCCAGTTTGTAACAAATATCCATTAGATATTTTGGAAAACGAAAATGCTAAGAGTTTGGCTGATAGGCTTTCAAATTTGGCTGCTGAAAAAATATTAACTAATATTGAAAATATTTTACAACAAAAAGCTAATTTTGAAGAACAAGACTCTTCAATGGCTACATATGCAAAAAAAATTCAAAAAATCGAAGGTAAAATAAACTGGAATAATGAAGCTGATGAAATTTTGGCAAAGATAAATGGATTGTATCCACAACCTGGTGCTTGGTTTAGTTTCGAGAATGATAGGCACAAAATATTGAGAGCCACTTTATCAAAAAATACTATGAGACCTGGTGAAATAATTGACGATGAACTAACGATTTCTTGTGGCAATAAATCAATCAAAGTAACTGAAATTCAGAGAGAAGGGAAAAAGCCAAAAAAAACTAGGGATTTTCTTTTAGGTAGCAAACTAAAAAAAGGGATCATCTTAAAAAATGAATAGATATCAAATACTCATAGAATACGTTGGTACTTCATATATTGGTTGGCAAACTCAGAAAAAGGGAAATTCAATTCAAAAAACAATTCAAAATGTTATTTCAAAACTATTAAAGGAAAATATTAAACTTCATGGATCTGGAAGAACTGATAAGGGTGTTCATGCTTTAGAACAATCAGCCCACTTTGACTGTCAAAATAAAATAAAAGATATTAATAAACTAGTCAAATCCCTTAATTTTTTTTTAAATAAAAAAAGTATTTCAATTCTTAAAATAAAATTAAAAAAGAATGATTTTCATTCAAGATTTTCTGCAAAAGAGAGAACTTATTTATATATAATTAGAAATGATCAATCTCCGTCAACAATAAATCATAATAGAGAATGGAATATCCGAAATAAATTAGATCTCAATTTGATGAAAAAAGGTGCTAAAAAATTAGTCGGAACACACAATTTTTCTACCTTCAGAGCAGCAAATTGTGGTGCGAAAAGCCCAATAAGAACTATAAAAAAAATACAAATTTTAAAATCAAAAAAACAAATTAAAATTAGAATTCAATCCCAGTCCTTTTTAAAAAGCCAGGTCAGATCAATGGTAGGGTCATTAAAATATTTATCTGAAAATAAATGGAATTTAAAAAAATTTGAAGATGTCTTAAATTCAAAAGATAGAAAAAATTGTGCACCACTAGCCCCAGCACATGGGCTTTATTTAGAAAAGGTTAGCTATTAGCTTTCTTATTACTCATTGCAAATTTTTTATTTATTCTCCACCTTGATTCTGCTCTAACTATATAGCCACAACAATTTTTTGATCTACATTTACAAGGAAACTGCCTGTAATCTTTGTCATATCCGAACCCATAATCACAAGTCAGCTCTTCACCTTTTTTAATATCTTTGATAGCAGTAACCCATATTTTCAAACCTTTTCCTTCATATTCACAATTATTTTCACATGAATGATTTATTAATCCCGCTATGTTCCAAGAGAAATCTCCATCCAAAGTATATCTCTTGTTTAGAGTGAAAAGATAAATAGGCTTTGAATTATCATATTTATCTGACTCATCGATTTGTTTATTGGTAACTATTTTTCCTATGTAATCTATTATTTTTGTTCCAGCTTTAATATTCTTTGATGCATAAAGACCTTTACCTTTTTTATCAATGTCAGATTTTTTAATTTTGTACAATTTCATTAAGTTTCTATTTAGATATATGAATTAATTAATCAATTAAATTCGATAAGTGCATCTACATGACGTTGAGTACTTTCTTGAAGGGCCCTAAGGTCATATCCACCTTCTAGTATAGATACAATATTTCCATTACAAAAAGGTTTTGAAACTTCCAATGTTCTTTTTGTAATCTTATAAAAGTCCTCTGAACTTAATCTTAATTGAGCAAGTGGATCATCAATATGCGCATCAAAACCCGCTGAAAATAGTAAAAATTCTGGTTTAAACTCTTTTAATTTATCTAAAACTTTTTCATAAGCATTAAGATACTCATTCCCAGTAGTGCCCGCTTCTAGAGGAATATTAAGAACATTATTATATTTTCCACTTTCTTTTTCAGAGCCAGAACCTGGATAGTAAGGATACTGATGGGTGGATATATATAAAACATTTTTGTCATTATAAAAAATATCTTGAGTACCGTTTCCATGATGTACATCAAAATCAATGATAGCAATTTTTTTATATTTGTATTTCTCTATTAAATAATTTGCTCCAACCGCAACATTATTAAATATACAAAATCCCATGGCTTTCTCTTTTTCAGCATGATGTCCAGGAGGTCTTACACAACAAAAAGCGTTTTTAAATTCTTTTTTTTCAACACCGTCAATTGCTGATATAATTGATCCAACAGCATCTTTCGTTGCATCTTTACTACCTGGAGAGACAACTGTATCACCGTCAAGAAATTTTAAACCACTTTGAGGAAAAGATAAGTTAACTTGTTTAATATAATCCTTTGTATGCGTTTTAATTAAAATGGACTGCTCAAAACTTGATGGTTTTTTCCAAACAAGATTTCTGTTATCTAATTTTTTAAAATTTTCTATTACAGCCGTAACACGATCTATTTTTTCTGGATGCCCTTCTCCAGTATTATGATTTTGATAAGTATCTGAAGTAATTAGACCAGTTTTCACTTAAAATAATTTTCTAAAATATTTGAGTATATTAAAGTTAATTTTTTTAAATCTTTAAGCGCAACAACTTCATCCACTTTATGCATTGTTTTTCCTACTAAACCAAATTCTAAGCATGGAGAAATCTTTCGAATAAATCTTGCATCAGATGTACCACCAGTTGTTGATAGCCTAGGTTTAATCTTTGTTATTTTTTTTATTGTATTTTGTATCATATAGGTAGTCTCATTTGGACTCGTTAAGAATGCTTCACCAGAAACATTATATTCAATTTTATATTTTGATTTATTTTTATTACAAATTTTTTTAATAATTTTGTTAATTTTACTCTTCAACGTATTAGATGAATGTTTGTTATTAAATCTAATATTGAAGCTAGCGCACGCTAAACCAGGAATTACATTATCAGCTGAATTATCAATATTAATTTTAGTTATTTCTAAGTTTGTAGGTTGAAAATCTTTTGTTCCTTTATCAAATTTAATTCCTTTTAATTCTTTTAGAATTTGAACTAAAGCTGTGGATGGATTATTTGCTCTGTTTGGATAAGCAACATGACCCTGTACCCCAATGACAATTAGTTTCCCAGTTATACTACCTCTTCGACCGATTTTAATCATTTCTCCAAGTTTATTTGGATTAGTTGGCTCACCCACTAAACAAAAATTTATTTTTTCTTTTTTCTTTTTTAAATATTCTACAACTTTTTTAGTTCCATTAATTGCAACACCTTCTTCATCTCCAGTGATCAGTAGACTGATGGAGCCATTAAATTTTTTATTTTTTTGAATAAACTTGCTTACAGCTGTAACAAATGCTGCAATAGAACTTTTCATATCATTGGCACCTCTACCAATTAAATGACCTTTTTTAATGGATGGTTTGAATGGATTTACCGTCCAATCTTTTAAATTTCCAGCTGGAACCACATCTAAATGGCCTGCATAGCAAAAATTTGGACTTTTGTTACCAAGTCTTGCGTAAAGATTTTTTACAGGTTTTGTATTTTTTTCCCTAAATTCAAGTATTTTTGTTTTAAATCCAAGTTTTTTTAATTTCTTTTCAAGAAAACTCATTACACCTGCATCAACTGGCGTAACAGAAGGAAATCTAATTAGCTCTTTAGCTAATTGAAGTTCATTTAGTCTTAACATTTTATTCTCTTAAAAGATCGTTGATAGATGTTTTTGATCTTGTTTTTTCATCAACCTGTTTGATTATCACTGCACAATATAATGAGGGTGCTGAAGCATTATTTTTATCTGGTAATGAGCCTGGGACAACTACTGAATAAGGTGGAATTTTTCCATATGTTATATCACCAGTTTTTCTATTCACTATTTTAGTAGATTGACCTATGTACATTCCCATGCTTAATACTGAACCCTCACCTACAATAACTCCCTCGACCACCTCTGACATTGCTCCTAAGAAAACGTTGTCTTCAATAATTGTTGGTAATGCTTGTGCTGGTTCTAGTACACCTCCTACACCACTACCTGCTGAGATATGGCAGTTTTTTCCTATTTGACAACAGCTGCCTGCTCTTGCAAAAGTATCTATCATTGTGCCCTCATCAATATAAGCTCCAATGTTAACATAGCATGGCATCAAAACTGCATTTTTTCCAACAAATGAACCTTTTCTTACTGGAGAATTAGGCACCATTCTAAATCCAGCTTTTTCATGATCTTCTTTTGTCCAGCCAGCTGTCTTTCCTTTTAATAAGTGGGCTTTATCATACCAACTACTGTATGGGCCATTTAAATTTTCCATTGGATACATTCTGAAACTTAGCATAATTGCTTTTTTAATATGTTGATGTGTAACCCATTCACCATTTATTTTTTCAGCTACTCTTACTTTTCCACTATCTAGATCATCAATAATTTGATTAATCGTGTCTTTTAAATTTTGATCAGAGTCTTGATTTACTTGATCTCTTTTCTCCCAAGCTTCATTTATAATATTTTCTATACTCATAATTTTATGAGTTTTTTAATAACCTTATTTCTTTTAAAAATAAAGAGAGATTTTCAATTTTGTAATCAATATAATCTTTTTCAGACTCTTTTTTACCCCAGTATTCATCGTTGATTAACCATGCTGTAATTGTTCCTCTTTCTTTTCCAATGGACAAATTTTTTGCAATATCTTCTATATACAGAGTTTCATTTGGATCAATTTTGAATTTTTGAACCATAAGATCAAATGCTTTTGCTTCTGGCTTTGGATGGTATTCTGCATCCACTATATCAAATACACCGTCGAATTGGTCATCTATTCCAAGATGTGTGGTTATATTTTTAACATGCTCTTTACTTCCATTTGTAAAAACAAATTTATTTATTTTTATATTTTCTAATTCATACCTTAAAGTTTTGTCTTTTTCTAAAAACGACAAATCTATATCATGAACATAATCTAAAAATTCTCTAGGAGGGATATCATGATGTATCATAAGACCATTTAGACTTGTATTATATTTATGAAAATAGTTTGTTTGTAGTTCTTTGGCTTTTTTTAAATCAATATTTAATTTTTTAGAAATATACTCTGTCATTTTTTTGCTGACTTGACCAAAAACTGCCTCTAAATCCTGGTATAAAACACCATCACAATCAAATAATATATTTTTAATATTAGCTAAATTTTTCATTTTCTTATTAAAGTGCCAGCTCCTTTATCTGAGAAGATTTCAAATAATATAGAATGTTGTTTTCTGCCATCGACAATGACAACACCAGTAACACCATTATTAACAGCGTCTAAACATGTTTTTATCTTAGGTATCATTCCACCTGCGATCGTTTTATTTTCAAGCATTTCATTTGCCATTGAAGAATTTATCTCAGAAATTAGATTTTTGCTTTTGTCTAATACACCTTCAACATCGGTCATTAATAATAACCTTCTGGCTTTTAACTCCTTTGCAATTGCACCAGCTGCTACATCTGCATTGATATTATAAATATTGTTGTCTTCACCAATTCCCATTGGAACAATTAAAGGAATTTTCTTTTCATTTATAATTTCTAGAATTATATCTTTTTTGATTTCAGTAGGTGTTCCTACAAAACCAAGTTCTTTTCTCTCAGGGGTTACTCTTATGATATTGTTTTTTTTTGGGCTGATTGACACAGAATTAGCGTGATGATTGCTTATCTCACTTAAAATTTCAAAATTAAGTTCTAATAACGCTTCCTCTACAATTTTAATAGTTTTTTCATCAGTTACTCTCAATCCATCGATAAATGCAGATTTTAAATTATGCTCATCAAGTTTCTTTTGAATATTTTTTCCACCACCATGAACTACAACCACAGAAAGACCTAATTTATTAATTACCGAGATATCTTCAATGAATTGATTAAATAAATTCTTCTCTAAAAGTACAGATCCTCCACATTTTATAACAATGATGTCGTTTGAGTATTTATTTGAATATTTCTTTACCTCATCAATGGAAGGTCCATTGTTAGGTAGAATTTTTTCTAATTCCATCTATTGAGCAGTTTTTACAGTAGTTCTTTTTATTATGACGTACTGCTGTGCCATAGTAAGTATGTTGTTAATTGTCCAATAAATTACCAAGCCTGACGGGAAAGGTGCTAAAATAACTGTAAGGAATAAAGGAAAGAACGCAAATATTTTTGCCTGAATTGGATCAGGAGGAGTTGGATTTAGTTTTTGCTGTAGATACATACTTAAACCCATTAAACACGGCCATACACCAATAAGTAAAAATGATGGTGGGTCCCATGGGATAAGTCCAAATAAATTAAATATTGAAGTTGGATCACGTTCGCTTAAGTCTTTTATCCATCCATAAAATGGCTGATGTCTCATTTCTAAAGTTACAAATAAAACTTTATAAATTGCAAAGAAGAAAGGTATCTGTATAAAAATTGGAAGGCATCCGCTTACAGGATTTACTTTTTCCTTCTTATACAATGCCATCATTTCTTGCTGCAGTTTCATTTTATCTTCTTTATGAAGCTCTTTTAGTCGTGTCATTTCAGGTTGTAGAACTTTCATTTTTGCCATTGATTTAAATGAGTAATTTGCAAGTGGGAAAAATACTATTCTAATACAAATAGTTATTAGAATGATTGCTATACCAAAATTACCAGTTAGTTTGAAAAAATAGTCTATTAAGAAGAAAAGTGGTTTAACTAAAAAATAAAACCAACCCCAATCAATCGCCAAGTCATATTTACTAATATTAAGATTTTCAGCGTATCCATCAATAATGTCAACCTCTTTTGCTGCTATTATAATCTTAATCTCATTAGATTTTGTTTCATTAGCTCCAATTTCTGTTGCACTTGTTTCAATAAAGTTTGCTCTAAACTTATTTTTATAGTCAAAGTCAGTTCTAAATTTTCTATTTTCTTGTGGTATTAAACTTGTAATCCAGTACTTGTCAGTAATTCCCAACCATCCTTTATCAGCATTAATTGAAAATTTTTTTTCTTCTATATCATCATAGTCTTCCTCTACTAATTGATCATCAAATACACCTATGAGACCTTCATGTAGAATAAAAAAATCAATTATTTCTGGTGCTAGGTTTCTTATAATCTGGCCATAAGGGTAAAAATTATAAGTTTTTTCAGAATTATTAATTATTGTTTGGTTTACTCTAAATAAATATTGATCATCAATACTAATATCTTTTATAAATTTAATATTTTGATCATTGGTCCATGAGAGCTTTATTGGAGAATTAGGGGTTAACTTATTATTGCCCTCAATTGTCCAAATTGTTTTTGAATTAGGAAGATTAATATTTTTGTTTGCTGTTGCCCACCCGGTTTCAATATAATAACCATCCTCTACCTTTTTTGGATTTAACAAAATAACGTTATCATCACCATTTAGGGTATTAGTGTACTTTTTAAATGTTAAATCATCTATAGATGCACCAACTAAAGAAATTGATCCAATTACTGTGCTATTTTCAAATTGCACCCTATCTTCATTTTCAATAGCCTCTTTTCGAGAAATTTTTGAAACCTCTATATTTTGATCTAATGATGGTGCTTCACTAGTTGACTCAATAACATTATTTTTTCCATTATTTATTTTTTTTGGATCTGGAGGTGGAGGTGCAAAAAATAATCCATAAATTATTATCACTGCTGCACTCAATGAAATTGCGGCTATTACATTTTTAGAGTCCAATTTTTTTACCTCTTATCTTTTCAACAGGATCATGCCCTCCATGACCAAACCACGGATTACATTTTAAAATTCTAAGAAACGATTTGTAGATTGCTTTAATAAAGTTGTATTTTTCAAAACATTCTAAACAATAAGTGCTACAAGTTGGATGGAATTTACACGAATTATAAAAAAAAGGACTTAAAAAGAACTTATAAACATTAATAAGAAGAATAAAAATATAATTTATAATTTTCATTATTTTATTTTTTCAAAATCTTGAAAAACTTTCTCTTTTATAATTTTATAATTGTCATCCAAAACAGATTTTCGAGAGATCAAAAGATATGAATAGTTAAAGTTTATATTTATTGATTTCACAGCATCATTCATAATATTTTTAAGTCTTCTTTTTATTTTGTTTCTACTAACAGCGTTACCAATTTTCTTTTTAGTCACAAAGCTAATATTTAATTTTTTGTTGTTCTTACCAGATAATCTCTTAAAAAAAATTGTTAAATATTTATTGGATATTTTTTTTCCACTAAGGATTGATTTAAATTCTTCGTTTTTAGAAAGGCTTACTATTTTGCTTTTCATTAAGCATTAGTTAACTTTTTTCTACCTTTAGCTCTTCTTCTTTTAAGAACTTTTCTTCCACCTTTGGTTTTCATTTTAGCCCTGAACCCCACAGATTTTTTACGAACTCGATTACTTGGTTGATATGTACGTTTCATGGTTAGTCAATTTATTGTTAAATTCACGTACTTATACAAATAAATATATATAAGTACAGCGATTTTTAATAAATTAAAGATCAATGAATAAAGAAAAAAAAATTAAAATATTTTTAGGTTCTGCTTATATTTTGATTGTATCTATTTTTTTATGGTTCTTTTTTAGCAAATTTTCATTTCAAGATTTCTCAAGTTATGAATTAATCAGAGACAATAGAGATACATTAGAGCAAGTTAAAAATAGTAATATTTTTATATCAAGTATTTTATTTCTATTAGGAACAATTATTTGGGTCTTATTATTAGGATTTGGGTCCCCAGTTTTTTTGGTAGGGGGTTTTATCTTTGGTAAATGGCTAGGTACTTTAATAATTGTTTTTGGATTATCAATTGGTGCAACATTTTTGTATATGTTTGCTAATTATTTTTTAAAAGATTTAATTGAAGATAAGTTTTCATCTCGTTTTAATAATTTAACTGAAAAATTTAAAGAGAATGAATTCACATTTTTTTTAATTTATAGATTTATAGGTGGTATACCTTTTTTCATATCTAATATTTTACCTACAATTTTTAATGTTAAGATAAGAAATTTCTTTCTAGGTTCAGTTATTGGAATGACGCCCCAATTGTTTGTAGGAGCTTCTCTAGGAGCTGGCCTAAATAAAATTTTGGAGGAAAATTCTGAGGCACCTAGTCTTTTACAATTACTTTTGACACCAGATATCTATTTACCAATTATAGGAATTATAACTTTAGTTTTGATTGGATTTCTTTTAAGAAAAAAATTTTACTCAAAATAATTCTGGTGCCCCCACCCAGAATTGAACTGGAAACTCATCCTTACCATGGATGTGTTATACCATTTAACTATAGGGGCTAATTCTATTTTAAATTTAGTGTATAAAATTAATTTTTTCAAATTATTGCCTTAATTTTTTTCAAAAATGAGTTATATCTATTTTTAGGAAAATGCTATGGGAATTCACTATGACTATAAATCTACTCGAGGCGCAAAAGCCATGGAGAAGCAAGCTAA
Organism: uncultured Pelagibacteraceae bacterium; assembly: GCA_902634885.1. Taxonomy (GTDB): domain Bacteria; phylum Pseudomonadota; class Alphaproteobacteria; order Pelagibacterales; family Pelagibacteraceae; genus Pelagibacter. The sequence continues at coordinate 63,302 of CACPLR010000003.1, forward strand.
AAGAGAAAAGAAGCTTGCTGAAAAAAGAGCTAAAAAACAACAAAAGCATGGAGAAGTAAAAAAAGAGGAAGATAAAACAATTCCTATAGACCAAGTTATAACTTTAGATCACCTTACGAATCCTGATAAAAAGTAATTCAATGAATTCTAAGAAGGATAAGCTTAGTAAACTTGAACTTGCATTAAAAAAAAATTTAAAAAAGAGAAAAATTTTTCAAAAGAAACAAAAGAAAAATAATAAATAGATATGTCCATTCAACCTGATACTTGGATTAAAAAAATGTGTAAAGAACACAATATGATCGAACCATTTTTAGATCATCAAGTTTCTGCGGGAAAAATATCTTATGGATTAAGTAGCATGGGTTATGATGTTAGAATTTCAGATGAATATAGAATTTTTACAAATGTAAATAGTTCTTTAGTAGACCCAAAAAACTTCTCTGATGAGAATTTTATTGAGAGAAAGGGCCCTCACTGCATAATTCCACCTAATTCTTTTGTTTTAGCAAAAACAGTTGAATATTTTAGAATTCCAAAAGATGTCCTCTGTATTTGTGTTGGGAAAAGTACTTACGCAAGGACTGGTATTATTTGTAATGTAACTCCAATTGAAAATGAGTTTGAAGGCAATATTGTTATAGAGCTAAGTAATACAACACCTAATCCTGCGAAAATTTATTCTAACGAAGGAATAGCTCAGTTTTTATTTTTTAAATCAGAGACAGAACCAGAAACTACATATAAATCTAAGAACGGAAAATATCAGGGTCAAACAACCATTCAGGTCGCAAAAATAAAATAAAATGGACAAGTTTTTGATTACGGGTCCTTGTAAAGTCAGGGGACAAGTCTCAATAAGTGGTTCAAAAAATGCAGCATTACCAATTTTAGCTTCAACGTTATTATTTGATAAACCTGTGATTATAGAAAATCTTCCAAGGGTTAGAGATATAGATACAATGTTAAATCTGCTAAAGTCTCTCGGCTCAAAAATTATATTTTCAAAAAATAAAAAAACCGTAAAAATTCACAAAACAAAAAAACAAAATTATTTTGCTTCTTACTCGCTAGTGAAAACGATGAGAGCAGGTATATTGGTTTTGGGACCTTTAATTTCAAAATATCATAAATCTATAACATCATTACCAGGAGGATGTTTAATCGGGGCAAGACCAGTAAATTATCACCTAAGTGCACTTAAAAAACTTGGAATGAAATACGAAATTAAAAAAGGATATATTCATGCAACTTCAAAAGGAAAACTAAAGGGCACTATGATTAAATTTTCAAAAATTAGTGTTGGAGCAACAGAAAATTCAATTATTGCAGCCACTCTAGCAGAAGGAAAAACTACATTAAAAAATTGTGCGATTGAACCTGAAATAAAGGATCTAACAAATTTTCTTAAATCGGCAGGTGCAAACATAAAATGGATTGGGAAAAGGACTTGTCAAATAATTGGTGTAAATTCTTTGAACTCTACTGGTTATTCTGTAATGGGAGACAGAATAGAAACAGGAACTTTTTGTGTTGTAGCTGCTTTAACAAAAGGTGATCTGACAATCAAAAACTTTAATCCAAAATTGATACAGACAGAATTAAATTTATTAAAAAGATCTGGTGCAAAAATAAAGACAAATAAAAACGAAATAAAGATTAAAGGACCACAAAAAATTAAAAGTATCAATAGTATTGTTACAAAAGAATATCCAAATTTTCCAACTGATTTACAAGCACAGTTTATGGTTTTGATGTGCAAAGCTAATGGAATAAGTTCGATAACTGAAAGTATTTTTGAAAATAGATTTATGCATGTTGCTGAGTTAAGAAGATTAGGCGCAAAAATAGTTATAAAAGATAACAAAGCTACTATTGAGGGCAATACAGAATTTATAGGAGCAGAGTTAATGTCCAGCGACTTGAGAGCTTCAGTTGCTTTAGTTTTAGCTGCAATTATTTCAAAGGGGCGGTCAGTAATTAACAGAATATATCATTTAGATAGAGGATATGAAAAGATTGAAAATAAACTGAGAAAAATTGGAGTTAGAATAAAAAGATTATCTTAATGGATAAAAAGTTCTTAAAAAAAATTATTGCTCAATCTCCAGAAGATCTTCAAATTATATCTGCATGTTGCTCAGAAGGTAAAGTTAAAATATCAGATATTAAATATCTTCCTTCAAATAAAATATTTCTCATTTCAATTTTAAGAAAAGATAGAGAAAATGAAGATTATAACAAAATAATAAATAGCATTATAAAATTTGAATTTGTTCAATCCACCAAATCAAAAAATATTGATCAGAATGAGCCAGAAACAGAACTTGAATTGTTAGCAATAGATTTATTTAAACGAGAACACAATTTTGAAATAACCCTATTATTTTCAAAAAATAGATTTATAACACTCACTTCTGAAATTATAGAAGCAGTATTGGAAGATCAAAAAATAGAGAATGATAAAAGTAATTAATTGTAAAAAAAAAAATTATAAACGAGAACTAATATCTTTTTTAGATAAGAGAAGATCTGGAAAGAAAATGAATACATTAATAGTCCCAAAAATTATAAAAGACATAAAAAAAAATGGGAAAAAAGCTCTTTTAAAGTATGAGAAAAAATTTAGTAAAAATACAGAGATAGTTCCTTCGAAAGATAAAATAAACAAAGCAATAAGAGAATTAAACCCTAAGATTAAAAAAAGTATCGATTTAGCCTATAATAGAATTTTTAAGTTTCATTCACTACAAAAACCAAAAGATATTAAGTATGTAGATAATTTAAAAAATAAGCTTGAATATAAGCATGTGCCTTTACAGTCAGTGGGAATTTATGTTCCAGCTAATTTACCATCTACATTATTAATGAATGCAGTGCCTGCAAAAATTTCAGGCGTTAAGAGAATTGTATTAGCTAATCCAAAACTCGATGGAAAACTTAACCCCGCTGTTCTTTATGCTTCTAAAAAAGTTGGAATTAAGGAAATTTATTCAATGGGTGGAGCACAAGCTATAGCAAGTTTAGCATACATTCAAAAAGTGAATAAAATTGTTGGGCCTGGAAATATATATGTTGCAAGAAGTAAACGTGAAGTTTTTGGTGATGTTGGGACAGAGGGAATGGTAGCTGGGCCTAGTGAGATTTGTGTATTAGCAGATGGAAAAACTGATCTAAATCAAGTCATAACATCTATGATTGGTCAAGCAGAGCATGACGTTAACTCACAATGTATTTTAATTACAAAAGATAAAAAATTAGTAAATAAATTTAATATTGAAATTAAAAGAAGGATACAAAAAGTTCAGAGAAAGAGTGTTGTTTTAAAAAGTTTGAAAAATAATGGCTTAATTGTATTTGCTCAAACTGATAAGCAAATAATAGAAGCAATTAATGAAGTAGCTCCCGAGCACTTAGAAATTAACGTGTCTAATTATAAAAAGTATTTAAATCAAATTTATAATGCAGGAAGTATTATGATTGGAAAATATTCTCCTATGGCTGTTTCAGATTATAATGTTGGTACTAACCATGTTTTGCCAACTTTAGGCTCTGCAAAGTTTTCATCTGGATTAAATTCAAGTGAGTTTTATAAAAAAATTAGCTATATAACTCTTACAAAAAAAGGTATTGAGAAATTAGGAGAATCCGCTACACATCTCGCTGAGTATGAAGATCTAGATAATCATGCTCAAAGTATTAGATCTAGAATGAAAGGTAAATAATTGGGAAAACAAGATACGTTGGAGTTTGAGGGAGTGGTAACTGACTTACTTCCAAACGCTATGTTCAGGGTCAAACTTGATAACGGACATAATGTAACGGCACATACAGCTGGAAAACTTAGAAAAAACCGTATCAGAGTTTTACAAGGAGACAGAGTTAAATTAGAAGTTAGTCCCTACGATTTATCTAAAGGTAGGATAATTTTTAGATCTTAAAATGATGGCTTCGTAGCTCAGGTGGTAGAGCAGAGCCCTGAAAAGGCTTGTGTCGCTGGTTCGAGTCCCGCCGAAGCCACCACATTATGGTGGTAAAATAAATAATTCCAGACCAAATATAACCTTGCTATATCTGGCAATTTCTTATACTCAGCGACTGCTAATTTAATTAGCGAGTAAATAAACTAATAAGAAAGAGTAAAATATAAGTATGAGTACATTAAAAGGTAAAGTTAAGTGGTTCAACGGTAAGAAGGGCTACGGTTTTATAGAAAGAGAAGACGGTGAAAAGGATTGTTTCGTTCATGCGAGCGCAGTTCGTGAAGCAGGACTTCGTTTTTTGAATGAAAATGATGCAATAGAATTCGAAATTCAGGATGGAGACAAAGGTCCAAGCGCAGTAAATTTAAAGAAAATTTCTTAAAAATTTATTTCATTTAAAACATTTGTATAGGGATAGATAGCTAAAAAAGCATTTTTATTCCTATACAATTCAGTATTGCATTTTAGATTTAAAATGCTAAACCACTCACCGATGATTAAAAAAACTGGAACATCTAGAAGTACACACAGACATCATTTCCATGCTGGCTGCACGCTAGCTATTTAATTATTTATAAATTTAATTTTTTCCACAATTAGTATAAAACAATAAACAGGAGCACGGGTAGCTCAGTTGGTTAGAGCAGCGGTTTGTGGAACCGAAGGTCGACAGTTCGAATCTGTCCCCGTGTACCAAAAAATGAATAAAGAAAAAAAACTTCAAGCCTCTTTACCCAAAGGTTTCAAAGATCGTTGGGGCGATGAACTAAATCTTAAGAATAAATTAGTAGATACTATAAAAGACGTGTTTATTAATTATAGTTTTGAGCAATTAGAGACCCCAGAATTTGAAAAGAGCGAAAATATAGGATCATTTCTAGCAGAAGACGAGAATAATCCTATGAGTGATGTTTTTTCATTTATTAATGAAAAAGAATCTTTAACATTAAGGTATGATTTAAGTGCTCCTTTAGCACGCTTTTGCGCAGAGAATTTTAGAGATTTAGTTTTTCCCTACAAAAGATTTTCATATGGAAATGTGTTTAGACAAGAAAAAGCTGACAGTGCTAGGTTTCGTTCATTTACTCAATTAGATGCAGATATAATAGGTGACGCAAACCCATCACAGGCAGATGCAGAAATATGCAATATTATTAGCGAGTCATTTAAAAAAATTGGGCTTATTGATGAACAGTTCACTATCAATGTTTCAAATAAAAAAATTCTACAGGGTTTAATTAATGATCTTAAAATTGAAGAAGATAAACAATACAAAGTTCTAAAATCGATAGATAAATTAGATAGGTTAGGAATTAAAGGTGTAGAGGAATTGCTTAAAAAGGGAAGGGAAGATCAATCTGGTGCTTTCACTAAAGGTTGTGATCTATCAGATAATCAAGTTTCAGAAATAATAAATTTTCTTAATTTAAAAGAGATAAAAGATTTAAAGTTTAATCTTAAAAATGAATTATCAATTGAAGGAATTAATGAATTAGAGGAGTTATTTGAGGTATTATCTTTTGGAAACAATCAAGATTCAATTAGTATTGATGTTACAAAAATTAGGGGTCTTAGCTATTATACAGGGTTCTTGGTTGAGACCAATCTAAACTTCAAGGTAACAAATGCGAAAGGTAAAGAAATAAATATTGGTAGCGTTGCAAGTGGTGGGCGTTATGACAACTTAATTGCAAGATTTAAAGGTGCTGATTACAAAGGGAGCGGAATGTCTATCGGTATAGACAGACTTTTATATGCTGTTAATCAATTAGGAAAAATTAAAGTAAATAAAACTAAACCAGTATTAGTATGTATTTTAGATAAAAAATTTATTCAAAAATATTATGAAATAGTAAATGAATTAAGAAATAACAATATTCCTGCAGAAATATATTTAGATCAAAACAAAAATCTTAAAAAACAACTTCAGTATGCCGATAGAAAAAAATTAGATTTAGCAATTATTTGTGGTGAAAACGAGTTTAAAGATGAAAAGCTAACAATAAAAAAACTAAATTCTTCAAAAGAAAACGATCAGCTTTCAATAAGTAGAAATGAACTTATAAATGAAATCAAAAAACTTATCTGAAAATATTCTTAAATCTGTAAGATCAATAGGATTCAAATATATTGAATTAGACTCTGTTATTGAAACTAATCATATTGTGGAGAGATCAGGTGAAAGTTTTAGAAGATATATATTCTCTTTTAATGATCAAAATGGAAATGAACTTTGTTTAAGACCTGACTTAACGATTGCATCCTGTTTAAAATATTTAAACGATAAAGCAAAAGGCACTAGAAAAGTATTTTACAATGGTCAAGCATTTAGGAAAACCTTGAATAGAACAGATCCTATAATAAGAAATCAAATTGGATTTGAAATTATTGGTTCTAAAAAAGAAAAAGAAGACGATAAAAAAATTATAGAAACTGCTGTTAAATCTTTATCAAAAATTAACTATACTTCAGGAAGTCTCACTATTGGCAATGTAGAGATATTTAAGCTGCTTTTAAATAAATTGGATATACCAAAGAGATGGAGATTAAGACTTCAAAGACATTTTTGGAGAGAAAATTATTTTAATGAATTGTTAAAACGTCTTGAAACGAATTCCGATGTTGATCCAACAATTGTTGAGATTGATAAAAAAAGATATCAACAAATGCTTAAGCAAGAGCAATACAAAATGATTGCGGGAAGATTTGTTAATGAAATTTTAGAGAGGTTTAATAATAAAATAAAAGATCCAAGAAGAGCCAAAAAAGGAAAAAATGTTGCAAAAATCATAAAAGATTTTCTCAAAATAAAATGTTCAATAGATCAAGCAGCAAATAAATTAAATTATTTTTTTAAAAAAAATAAAATTAACTTACGAGTTGAGAATAACTATTTTCCAATAACTAAAAACAAAGTCTCAAAATTAAATATTAGATATTCAGCTTCATTTGGAAGACAACTGGAATATTATACTGGCCTTGTATTTAAAATTGAAATTAAAAAAAAATCCAAAAATATAAATATTATCAATGGTGGTAGGTACGATAATTTAATTGGAGATCTTGGATCAAACAAAAAAATACCAGCAGTAGGAGCTGCAATAAATTTAAATGATTAATATTGGAATACCAAGCAAGGGAAGATTGAGAAAAGATGTTTTAAAAGTTTTTTCAAAAAAAAAATTAAAACTTTTATCTGAACGGGGAGAGAGAGATCTATTTGGATATATTAAAGGATTTAAAAATATCAATGTTACATACCTACATGCAAGAGAGATTGTGGAAAGATTAGGAGATGGATCTCTAGATATTGGTTTCTCAGGTTATGATTTATTTAAAGAAAGTGAAATTAATATTCAACAACAAATCTTGGTTAAAAAAAAATATAACTTTGGCAATGCAACATTAGTAATAGCTATTCCTGATGATTGGATCGATGTTCAGACATTAGCTGATTTAGAAGAAATAGCTTTTGAGTTTAAAGATAAAAAGAAAAGTAGATTAAGAGTTGCAACTAAATATCCTAACTTAACCAGGGAATTTCTATTTCAAAGAGGTGTAACTCAATTTAAGTTAGTTAAAAGTCTTGGTGCAACAGAAATTTATCCATTTACAGGATCTTCTGAAATCATAACCGACATAACATCAACTGGTGAAACCTTAAGGGCTAATAATCTTAGAATACTAAAAGATGGTCAAATTTTAAAATCTCAAGCTTGTCTTATGATATCTAAAAAAAGTGTGAAAATACAGGGAATTAAAAAAGTTATTAATTTGATTTCAAAATAAAAAACTTTAGTCTTATTATTAATAAGTACTTACGAATCATGGATGTAATTTTATTAATTATTCTAGTTTTAATATTTGGTGTTGCCTTAGCAATACTGTTCATAAATTTGAAATCTAACCAAAAAAAAGATGAAAAACAGGAAGCAGAGGAAATTGCAAATCTAAAATCAGAAATTTCAAGTTTAAAAGATACGCTTAATTCTACTATTAATAACTCACTTGGTGCGATGTCGACCTCATTTAATAACCTGTCAACTGGTGTTACAAAAGACATGACCGAGGCACTAACGAAAGTGGATGAAAAAGTTGGAAATTTTAATCAGCAAGTACAATTATTAAATCAAAGCCAAGAAGGCATAACTAAAATCCTAGCAGGTGTGAAAAAATATGGAGTTTTAGCAGAATTTAGTTTGGATGCTTTAATAAAAGATTTATTACCAGCGTCACAATTTATGACAAATGTGAAGATGAAGGAGAGTACCAGCGAGAATGTTGAATTTGCAATTAAACTTCAAGGAGATGTTTTGGTTCCAGTAGATTCCCATTTTCCAGTTGAAAAATATAAATCAATTACAGATGGCTATGATGCAGATGATAAAAAAGCAGTCGCAGATGCTAAAACAAAACTAGCATCCGCATTTAAAGCAAAAGCCAAAAGTGTTAATGAAAAATATATTGTTCCACCAAAAACAACAGATTTTGCAATTGTATATGCTCCCACCGAAAGTTTGTATAAAGAGTTAACTGAATATCAAGATCCAAGCACTAAAGAGTTATTAACTCAAGAACTAATGAAAAAATATAAAGTTGTAATTTGTGGACCAAATACACTATCAGCATATCTTCAATCTTTACATATGGGATTCCAAACTCTAAAAGTTCAAAAGGGTGCAACCGAAATTTATAATCATTTGAAAACAATAAGTACAAGATTTGCTAAACATTTTGATAATATAATCTCACTTAGAAAAAAATTAGATGAAGCAATGACTGTAGTTGATAAATTTGGAACGGACGCAAGATCAATTACAAGGACGCTTGAAAATATTAAAGATCCTGAACAAATAGAAAAAGCTATAAAAACTGAAAACGTTGAAAGACTAGAGAACCATCCAAAACAGCTCAAAAATTAGTTTCATTTTTAGTTTAAATCAAAATATAAGAAATTTAATGGAGTGGAATAATAAATATACTTACCCAAAGTCATCGAGATCAATAGAGAATGGATATAGAAAATATTTATTTGGAGATGAAAAATTACCAAGTGTAACAACTATTTTAAGTGCTACAAAATCTGAGGAAGAAAAAGCAGCTCTTGCAAATTGGAAAGAAAGAGTAGGTCACAAGGAAGCTAATAGAATAAAAACCGAAGCTTCAACCAGAGGCACATCCATGCATTCTTACATTGAAGATTTTTTAAGAGGAAGAATTAACGAAAGTTTTTTCGAAACGAATGAACAATATAAAAATATGGCAAAAGAAATAATTGAAAAAGGAATCAAAGGAAGATTACATGAAATTTATGGTATAGAGGAAACACTTTATTACCCTGAACAATATGCAGGGACTGCCGACCTTATTGGTTTTTATGAAGGAAAAGATGTTGTTGTAGATTTTAAACAATCAAATAAACCAAAAAAAGTTGATTATATTCAAGATTATTTTTTACAACTTGGAGCATACACTTTAGCTCACGATGTTGTGCATCGAACAAAAATGAAAGCAGGAATAATACTTTTATGTACTAAAGATAATTTATTTCAAGAATTTAAAATTGAAGGTGCCGAATTAGAAATGTATCAAAATTTATTTATGGGAAGGGTTAAAAAATTTTATGAGATGAATAATATATCTTGACTTTAACCTTCCAATTCATAAAAGAGATATTACTAACTAGAAGCTACTTGTTTAGATGCAAATGGTTTAGTTCAAATAAAAGCTTTCCAATTACCCATCAAAACTAGGCTAGTTAAAGGATTAATTATGAATTTAGCAATTTGGGATATAGAATCATCAAGCGCCAGCACTGACTTTGGTAGCATAATCGAAATCGGTGGAGTGCTTGTTGATGAAAACTTCAAAGAAAAAGATAGATTTAATCTAAGATGTCGTTTGCCAGAAGGTGAAATCTTTCAGGCTATGGCATTAATAGTAAACAAAACTTCAATTAAAAAACTTACACAAGCAAACTTAAGTCATTATCAAATGTTGGCCGAGGTAGAGAAAATTTTCAAAAGATGGAGCCCCGCAATCTTTCTTGGCTGGTCAAATATTGGTTTTGATGATGAAATGATCAGAAAAGAATTCTTTAAAGGAATAAGATATCCTTATCTAACTAATGCTGCACCAAATAAAAGACATGACGGAATAAATATTGCACGTGCAGCCTATGCAGTAGATCCAAATATATTAGAGGTAGAATTTAATGAAAAGAATAATGCAGTATTTAAATTAGAATCGCTTGCACGTATGCAAGGAATAGATTCAAGCGATGCTCACTCAGCACTAGCCGATGCAGAAATGACTGCAAAAGTATTAAGCATTGTTAAAAAAAAACAAGAACATACATGGAATGATTTTTTGAAGACAGCGAATAAATCTGATACCGAAACTATTATTAAAAAAGGTGATATTTTTACTTTAAACGAATATTATTATGGAAAGTCACGACTTCATTTAGTAGTTCCACTGCATCCAAAATATTGCATGCATCCAATCTACCAAGGTTGGTATTATTCCGTTGATTTAAGAACAGATGTTGAGCCATTGTTAAATCTATCAATAAATGAATTAAAGGCAGAAATGAAAAAATCACCTAAGTTTTTAAGAACAATTAGATCCAATAAAGCACCAATCATTGTTGACGCAAAATATGGAATGAAAGCAGAACCCTATAATGCAATGGATGAAAGTTTAATAAAGAAAAGAGCAGAAATAGTTCAAAAAAATGAAAAATTTTCTCAGAATATTCTTGTTGCTTTAAGAGAAGTTGCGGAGGAAAAAGAGCATTCAAAATCACAGGAAGATATTTACGCTGAAGAAAGTATATATACAAAGTTTACCTCAAACAAAGATACTGCATTATTTCCAGCTTGGCATGCTGCATCATGGAAAGATAAATTAAAGTTATTGGACAAATTCGAAGATGATAGGTTAGTTGGTTTTGGAAAAAAAATTATTTATCAAGAGGCACCTGAAGCGTTACCACCTGAGATACTTAAATCTATGAAAAGAGATATCGCTAAAAGAATATTAAGTGAAAGAAAAGAAAAATGGTGGACTATTCCTACTCTTTATACTGAGATAGATACCTTAAGAGAAAAGTATACAAATGAAAATGATGAGGAAAAATTATATCTGCTTGATGAATTCAATAATTACGCAATGTCAATACAAAAAAAATATGAAAATGCATGATGTGGATAATTTGAACATATGTATATTAAGTATTGAATTAAAAAATTAAATTTATATATAAACCACATGGCAACATTAAAAATTACAGACGAAAATTTTGATACAGAAGTCTTAAAATCATCCAAACCAATTGTAGTTGATTTTTGGGCAGAGTGGTGCGGTCCTTGCAAAATGGTTGGACCGATTTTAGAGGAAATCTCAGATGAAATGGCAAACGATGTGTTTATTGCAAAACATAACATTGATGAAGAGCCTAATACGCCAACAAAATACGGTGTTAGAGGTATACCTACAATGTTACTTTTCAAAGATGGAGAGTTAAAATCGACTAAAGTTGGAGCAACACCAAAATCAGATATTGTTTCTTGGATAAAAGAAAATATCTAATTTAAATTTAAAACTTCCCCAGCTAGATAAAGAGATCCAGTGATTAGTATGAGATCATCTCTGTCAGTAGAAATTTTCTTTAAAGCATCCTCCACTGATTTTTCATAATTTAGATTAGGAAATTTATTTAATTTATTTTTCAGATCCTCACCTTTAATTGAGTTAGGTTGATTTGGGATATCTATTGTTGTTAATGAAAAAATATTCTTAAAATAGCTTATGTATTCTTCATGATCTTTATTGGCCATCATACCTAAAATTATATGTTTTTTACATTTCAGTGTTTGTAAATAATCATTTAATACTTTTGCTCCCAAAGGATTATGAGATCCATCAACAAATAGCTGATTATTTTTACATAAATCCTTTAATTTACCTGATTTAATTTCTTGAAGTCTTGCAATACTTTTAATTTTTGTAATTCCAGATTTAATATTTTCATCAGTTATATTTAAATCTAGATTTCTAGCAGCTGCAACTGCTGTAGCTGAATTATCAATTTGAAATTGTCCCATTAAATTTGGCTGAGGTAATTTTATTCCTCCGAATTCATCTTCAAAATAAATAAATTCGTTTTCATTAATTGAATAACTAAAATTATCATTAAATACGATCTTTTTAGATTGATTTGCGAATAAAGATTGTTTTATTAATTCTTGTGTATCATCACTACTTTGTTTGGCGACGACAATTTTAGAATTTAATAGAGCTGATGTTTTTTCGTAAATAATTTTTTCAATGGTTTGTTCGTTTTTAGGAAGCCAATCTAAATGATCTAAACCGATAGCAGTAACAATACTTAATATATTTTTATCAATTATATTAGTTGCATCAAATCTGTGGAATAAACCACTTTCAATAATATTTATATTTTCACTATATTTGCTTGCATGAAAAAAATAGGCTGCAGTTAAAATTTCAAAATAAGTAATTTCCTCCCCGTTGTTCACTTCCTCAACTTTTACTAATAAATCTGAAAGATCAGAATCTGAAATTTCCTCATCATTAAATATAAATCTTTCATTAATTCTTTGAATATGGGGGCTAGTATAAATATTACATTTAATGTTGGCTTCTTTTAAAATTGCTCTTAGCACCTGAATTGTTGAATACTTTCCATTTGTTCCAACAACAGAAATATATTTTAAATCTTTTTGAGGATTACCAAGTTTTTTACAAAGATTTTTAACTCTATCTAGACTTAAATCTATTTCTTTAGGATGCAGCTTTTGTAAGCGGTTCAATATTGTCTGAAGAGTCATTTAATTTTTCTGAATTTAACTCAGTTTCTCTCTTAAGCAATATTGATAAAAGGGTGCTGATTTCTTTTTTTATATCTTTCCTTTGAATAACTCTGTCAACAAATCCATGTTTTTCGACGAACTCTGACGTTTGAAAGTCTGCGCTCAATTCCTCTTTAACTGTTGCTTGAATTACTCTTTTTCCAGCAAATGCAATCAAGCACCCAGGTTCAGCAAAATGAATATCACCCAACATTGCAAATGATGCCGTAATACCCCCTGCAGTTGGATCAGTAAAACAAACTAAGTATGGTAAATTATTTTTCTTTAATTCATTAATTGCTAAAGTTGTTCTAGTCATATTTGCAAGTGCTATAGGCGACTCGAACATTCTTTGGCCTCCCCCACATGGAAAGAAAACATATGGAGTTTGATTGTCAATTGCATGTTGAACACCGTAAATAATAGCTTCCCCTTCCGCTGCTCCCACTGATCCACCAATAAAATCAAAATTAATTGCGCCTGCTGTGATTTCAATTCCATCAATTTTTCCTCTTGCAATCATTACAGCACAGTTTTGATTAGTTTTCTTTCTAGCGGCTTTTAACCTATCTTTATAAGATTTTGTATCGACCCAATTTAAAGGATCTTCAGCTGGTATAGGCGTTTCAAGAATTTCATAAGCATTTTTACCAAATAAGATATCAAATCTTTGTCTACAACTTATTCGGTGGTGTTTACCACAAGAACCACATACCCATAAATTATCTTCAAGTTCTTTTTTTAAAACAGGACCTTTGCAACAACTTGTCCAATCCGAATTCTCAATATCTTCTTTTGAAGGTCTTTTCTTTAAAACCTTTTTTATTTTTTCACCAAATTTAATTGCTTTTGTTAACCAGTTCATAAAATTTTATTTCTTAATTTAGCAACCACTTTACTTACATTTGTGACAGGATTTTGTCTATTGTTTAAACTCCTCGTAATTTCTTTACAAATAGCACTTCCAACCACCAATCCATCAGCAGATCTTAACTTTGCAATAGTTTTTTCAGTTATTCCAAATCCAATTACACAATTCTTTTTTGGATCAATTTTTTTTATTTTATTATAATTTTTTAAAATTTGTTTTGGAGATACTTTCAGCTTCCCTCCTGTAGTTGATAACATACTTATATAGTAAATCATACCATGTGAGTCTTTTATAATATTTTTTAGCCTTTCTTTAGAGGTAGTAGGAGATAGTAATTGAACAAAGCTAATTGCTTTAGTTTCACACTTTTTTGCAAATCCTTTATTTTCTGGCCAAGGTAAATCAACAACAATTAATCCATTTACTCCAGAACTTTTACATTTTTTAATAAAATTATTTTCTCCATATTGATAAATCATATTGTAATAACCCATCAATATTACAGGTTTTGAATTTTTTGATTTTTTAAAGTCTTTCACTATTTCAAATACATCAGAAATTTTTAATCCATTTTTCAGTGCTCTGTATGCACTTGTCTGAATTTGGCCTCCATCAGCTATTGGTGTGTTGTGAGGAAATCCAATTTCACAAATATCAACATCCTTAGAAATTGATTTTAATATTTGTAAAGATTTCTTTTTAGTATTATCGCCTGCTACCGTATAGGTTAATAAAGCTGGTCTTTTTTCTTCTTTTGCATTATTAAAGGCCAAGTTTATTGGGTTAATCATATTCTTTTTCCTAATCTTTTTTTCAAAATATCTCTGTCTTTTTTAGCGTCCCCACATGAGTTTACAATTATGACAGTATCTTTTTCTAAACTTGGAGCAATCCTAATTGCCTCTGCAAATGCGTGACTGGGTTCCAAACTTGGATTAAGTTTTTCGAATTTTGTTACAAGTTTATAAGCATTCAACGCATCTTCGTCTGTTGCATATGTGTATCTTGCTCTTTTTGTATCTTTTAGAAAACAATGTATTGGACTTACCCCTGGATAATCCAATCCAGCACTTATAGACTCCGTCTCATTTATTTGTCCTTCATTATTTTGACAAACGTATGAGGCTGCTCCATGTAGCACCCCTAATTTTGCACCTCGGCTTAATGGAGCGGCATGTAATTTTGAGTTTTTTGGACCTCCTGCTTCAACACCTACTAATTCGATTTGTGACTTCGGAAAATCGATAAATTCGCTCCAAAATCCATAAGCTGAACTCCCACCACCAACACAATTAATCAATTTAATTTTTTTTGGGATTTTTTTAAATTGAATTTTTATTTGTTTTTTTAATTCTCTTGAAATTTGTGCTGTACTCCAGCCACAAATTTTTACAAATATATTTGGACCAACTGTAGAACCTACACACATATGAGTAGTATCACAATTTGATACCCAGTATCTCATACATTCACTAACTGCATCCACTAAAGTTTGACTCCCGGTTATAACCGGAACAATCTCAGCACCATTTTTTTTCATTGCATCACAATTTGGCTTTTGACGTTTAATGTCTTTAGCCCCCATAAATATTTTACATTTAAGTCCAAATTTTTTTGCGGCCATGCTTAACATCTTGCCCGCGTATCCAGCTCCAGTATCACCAACAATGTATTTTTTTCCCATACTTTTACAAAGCAAAGCATGAACAGTAGCATTATATATTTTGTGAGCACCACCATTTGCGTCAGAAACTACTTTAGCCCAAATTTGAGCACCACCTAAATGCTTAGTAAGATTTTCTAATTTAATAAAACGAGTAGGTGCACCAATGTAATTATTGAAATAAAAGTCCCTTTTTTTTATGAAGCTTTTATTTTTTCTTAATTTAGAGAATTCTTTTGTAAGATCATCTACAGGTTTCTTTAATGTCTCAGGGATATAACTTCCACCAAATTTACCGCCCCAGAAACCAAATTTATCATGTTGATCAATAAGCGGAATTTTTTTTTTAAGTTTCATTATTTAATTTTTTAATATTATTTAAAAAAATATTTATTTTAGAAATATCTTTTTCTCCAGAGGTTTCCAAGCTTCCTGAAATATCAATAATATCTGTTATTTCAATATATTTATCAAGCTTATCATTATACTTAAGGTTGCCAGCTAACATTTTATTTATTGATGTGGGCACCTCGTTTAGCAGTTCATGATTAAAGCCAACAGATTTTTCATAACCTTTACTGTCAAATAAAATTATATCTGAAATTTTCTCATATTGTTTATAAATTAAAACATCATTAATATTCCCTATTGTAAGAGCAGTTATTATTTTTATATTAAATATTTCTTTTATTTTTTTTGTTCTATCTGGTGAAACTTTATAGAGTTGAAGGTAATCAAAATTTAACTTACTTATTTTTTCAAGTATTTCTTCATCAGGATCGACTAACACACAAACAAAATTGGTATTTTTTTTATCAACATTTAAAATTTTTTTGAGTTGATTAAATTCTAAATACCTTTTTGATTTTGGGTAATTAGCAATAAATCCTATAAACTTTGGGGGATAGTTATGATTAATTATGAAATCTAAAGTTCTTGGATCTTTGACACCACAAATTTTTGCATCCATTTTAATTTAAGTTTTTTATTAATGTTTGGATATTTTTTTTAATATTTCCTTTTGTAATAGGTCTTCCTATAACTATCCAATCACTCCCATTTTTAAATGCTTGTTTTGGAGTTAAAGTTCTTTTTTGATCATTTGTATTTGAACTAAATCTTATACCAGGAGTTATTATTTCTTTTTTGAATACTTTTTTAACTATTCTTACTTCTTGGGCACTACACACTATGGCATCGAGTTTAGCTTTACTTGCTAATCTTGCTTGGTAAAGAACTACTTTTTTTAGATCTTTATTAAATCCAATTTCTTTCAAAGCTTTATTATCTAATGAAGTTAAAATTGTTACACCAATTAATTTAATTTTACCTGATACTTTTTTGGCAGCTCTAAGAGCATCTAAACCAGAACTTATATGCATCGTTAAATAATCCACTTTTAAATCTTTTATTGCCTTAATTGTAGATGCGCAGGTATTTGGGATGTCATGGAGTTTTAAGTCAGCAAAAACAGTTTTATTCTTCATCTTTGAGACAAAAGTTCTTCCATTTTTTGAATTTAAAAACTCAAGACCAAATTTGTATCCAACTTTTAAATTAGAAATTTGAGTTTTATTAATTATTTCTCTAATTTTTTTTATATTTGTAGTATCGCAAGCAACGAATATCTTATTCTTTCTCATTTATTTTGTTGGCCCACTTTTTTGACATTTTAAATAAAATACTCTTTTTTTCTTTAACAAACACTTTTTCGCCAGTTTTAGGATTTCGTCTCATACCTTCTTTTTGTATTCTTGTATCTAAAGTAAAAATATCTCTTAATTCAACTCTTTCTCCCCGCCTTAAAGACTCTTGCACCTCATAAAGAATTATATCAACTAATTTAGTTAAATCTTTTCTAAGAAAATTTGGGTAGTTATCAGAGAGTTCTTTGATTAAATCTGATTTTACTAATGACAATTTAGTTTTTATTCAGTTTCCTTTTTCTTTTTATCATCTAATTTCTCAGAAAGCGAAGAAAATGGTAAATTCTTACCTGAAAGTGGTGAACTAAATTTGTCAACGGCTTCTTTGTTTTGAAGCTCTTCGAGTAATTTAATACTTAAATTTACTTTTCTTTTATCAAAATTTATTTCTGAAATTGCAGAATCTATTCTTTCGCCACCTACAAACCTTGAAGGTCTTGCATCTGCAGAACTTACTGCGATCTGAGATTTCTTAATTAAGAATTCTAAATCACATCCCTCTGGTTTCACCATTAGGCCTTTGTTATCAGATGATGCAACTTGAACAGTTATGATATCATTAACTTTTTTTCCTCTAAAGAAATCAAATGGGTCTTTCCTTAACTGTTTCAATCCTACCCTTACTTTTTGTTCTTCTTTCTTAATCTCTAAAACTCTTACTTTTAATTTTTCACCTTTTTTATATTTCTTTAATTCTTCTTCAGGTTTGCCAGAATAAGAAAGATCATTTGAGTGTAAGAAACCATCAATATCAAGATCGCCAAGTTTCACATAAATAGCATACTCATTTATGCTCGTTACAATTCCGTCAATATCTGAACCAACTGGATATTTATTTTCTAGAGTTGTATATGGATTTTGGATTGTTAATCTATGTGAAATTGCAACTCTTCTTTTATCTTTATCAATTTCGGTAATTACACAATCAATCTGATCACCAACTTTAAATAATTTTTTAGGTGAAATATTTTTCTTAGTCCAACTAATTTCACTACTATGTAATAATGTACTTAGGCCAGGTTCTAGTTCGCAGAAACATCCATAATCTGTAATTTTAACAACCTTAACTTTATAAGGTTTTCCAGTTTCATAATTTGAAATATGTTCAAAAGGATCTGGAGACAATTGTTTAATTGAACAACCAATTTGAAGTTTTTCCATATCTATTGAAATAACTTTTAAATCATGCTTTTCACCTATATTAAAAATTTCATCCGGGTGATTTACTCTTGAATAAGAAATTTCTTGAAGATGAACCAATACATCAATTTCATTATTAACTTCAAAAAAACATCCAAAAGAAGAGTATCCTTTAACTACTGCGTCTTTAATAATGTCACCAACTTTGAACTTTTCTATGATTTTAGCTTTATCCTCTTTTTTATGAGATGAAACTATTTGTCTTCTAGATACGCATGCATTTCCTCTTACTTTATCTAATTTTATAATCGCGAATTTTTGTTCTATGCCAATTAAGTGATCTATACTTTTCATTGGTTTATCTGAAATCTGTGAACCAGGACAGAACATTAAAGAACCAGTCTCAATGTGCTCAACTATAACTCCACCTTTACATTTTGAAGTTATTTTTCCGTTAATAGATTGGTTGTCCTCGTATGCTTTTTCTAATTCATACCATCCTTTAATCTTCTGTGCTTTTTGAGCAGAAACTACTACATCACCATTTTTATCCTCAATTTTTTCAAGAAGAACAGATACTGTTGAACCTTCAACTACTTTATCCTGCATGCCAATCATTTTCATTTCATTGATATCAATAACAGGCTCACTTTTTAGACCAGGTATGAATAAAAACACATATTTGTCAGTAATCTTAGTAATTTTACCTTCAATAATTTTACCCTCTTCTATTTTGTTTTTTGATAGCTGGCTGTTTAGTAATTTTTCAAATTGCTGAGATGCTGGTGAGCTTAGATCTTTATAGATTTCCATATTTTTTTCTAATCGAATTCTTCACTAAATTTAAAAGTTTTACCTCCATGTGCTTAATTGTTAATTTAGTGGTGTCGACTAATACAGCATTTTTGGTCATAATCAAGGGACTTATTTTTCTTTTAGTGTCTTCTTTATCCCTTTGAATCAAGGCTTTTTCGACTTTTTTTAAAGTTATTTTTTTATTTAGATTTTTAAACTCTTTAAGTCTTCTTTTTGCTTTTTCTTTTGTAGAACAAGTAAAGAAAAGTTTTAGGTCAGCATTTGGCATTATTTTTGAACCTATATCTCTTCCTTCAATAACAATTAATTTAGATTTTTTAATAAATTTTTTTTGAAAGCCTTTTAGAGCTTTTCTGACATAAGGTCTTTTTGCAATTATTGATGACAATCTTGCTACCTCAGGGCTATAGAGCTTTTTGTTTTGTAATTTTTTTAAAGTAATTGAATTAGCAATTTTGTTAATAAATTTTACATTGTATGTATTTTTATTTTCTAAAGTTTTAAGAGCACAAAATCTATAAAGAGCTCCACTCGATAGGAATTTCATCTTTAATTTTTTTGCAATAAGTTTACCACCAGTTGTTTTTCCAGATGCGCTACTTCCATCTACAGCAATCTTAAATTCAATTTTTTTGTTAATTTCTTTCAATTTATTTTTGCTCCTAATTTTTTTAATATTTTTAGGAAAGAAGGGAATGAGGTATTTATAGAATCCTTATCTTCTATAATAACTTTTCCATGTTCAATGAAAGACAGAGCAGCTATGCAAGACATCATAAACACTCTATGATCTTTTAAATAATTTTTAATATGAATATTCTTATTTAGCTTAAATTTAGGATTACCAAATATCTTTATATCATTTTTTTTTCTCTCAACTTTAACTCCAATATTCTTTAGGAAACTTTCAGCAATATCTAATCTTGGACTTTCTTTTTTGTTTAATTCTCCTAAATTTTTAAAACTAGATACACCTTTTGCTTTTGCTGCTATTAAAAATATCACCAAAAATTCATCTATTGCTGCACTATTTAAAGATGTAGGACAACTGAAACCTTTAATATTTTTTGAACTTTCAACCACTATGTCTGAAGTTTCTTCTCCTTTATATATTTTTTTATTTTTTAAAGAAATTTTACAATTCATTTTTTTTAAAATTGTAATTATTCCAATTCGACTTTTATTAATATTTATATTTTTAATTCTAATTTTTGAATTTTTTGAAAGAGCTGTTAAAACTATAAAAAAGGCACTCGAGCTAATATCCCCAGGCAATACGTAATCAAATGCATCAAATTGATTTAATCCCGTAACTTTTATTAAATCAAAATTTTTATTTGATTTTACATTAATTGGTAATTTTAAACATTTAAATAAAAGTTCTGTATGGTTTCTCGATTTTCTTGCTTTTATAGTTGTTGTTCCAGGAGTGTTTAAAGCTGCAAGCATAACAGCACTTTTGCACTGTGCACTACCTCTAGTTTCAAAATAATTTATTGGTTTTAAAAAGTCATTGCCTAATATTTCAACTGGCAGAGAGTTTTTTTTTGACTTTATATTTGCTCCAAATTTTTTTAGTGGTTCTGTAACTCTTGAAAAATCCCTCTTTGAAAGACTTTTATCTCCAATAATTTTTATATTTTTTTCTGTTCTAACTAGTAAACCTAATATTAACCGTGCAAGTGTTCCTGAGTTTCCTGCGTTGATTGTTGTTTTTTTTTTAATATCAAAGCCATTTAACCCATATCCAAGAATTTTATATTGATTACCCATTTTCTTGCATTCAATACCAAGTTTTTTTATCGACCTGACTGCATTTAATACATCTTCGGACTCCAGTAAATTTGATATTGTAGAAACACCTATTGCTTGGCTTGCCAATAATATTGCTCTAATAGAGAGGCTTTTATCTGATGTAACCTCTATCGTTTTATTGAATGGTTTAATTTTATTAAGTATTTTTATCTGGTTGGACATTTATGAATTAATTTATTTTAAATTCATCTCCAAAATAAGCTGATCTTGCATTCGTATCATTGATAATTTCACTTGGACTCCCAGATGCAATAATTTTTCCATTTGATAATACTATTGCTCTGTCGACACAGCTTAAAAGATCTCTTGCTTGGTGATCGCACACAACTACTGTAATTCTCTCCATTGATTGTAAATTTACAATTATTTCTTGTAGCATTTTAATCGTCAATATATCTAAAGCTGCAAATGGTTCATCTAGAAGCAAAATATTTGGTTCATTTATTAAAGCCATAGCAATTACTAATTTTTTCTTTTGACCTCCGGATAAATGTTTTGCTTTAATTTTTAAAAGTGAGTCGAACTCAAACTGTGAAACTATTTTTTCAATTTTTGCTTGTCTAAGATCTTTTTCTTTAACATGGATTTCTGCGACAAGTTTTAAATTTTCATGGAGGTTTAAATCCTGAATAAAGCCGCCATATTGAGGAACATAACCAAGCTTAAATTGTGTTGCTCTCTCGTAAATCGGAATATTCGTACAATCAATATTATTAATTAAAACTTTTCCATAGCTAGGATCCTTCAATCCTGTGATGATGTGAAAAATTGTAGATTTTCCAACTCCATTTGGACCAAGCATTCCTAAAACTTCGTTTCTATTAATCTTTAAATTTAGATCATTTAATATTTGTCTTTTGTTGTAGAACATTGAGACTTTATTTAACTCAACAAGTGTTTCCTGTTCTTTAAAACTTTTAATTCTGAATTTTTTTATAACTGCCATTATTGTTTAGTATTTATTTGTATTTTATTTTGTTCACCTCTGTCAGGATTGATATCTATTTCCTTGGTCTCTATATTTAAAGTTATTTTTCCTGCTTTCATAGTTGATTGTGGATCAGTTACTACAACATTATTATACGCTATTGCAATATTTGTATCCATATTTATATCGAAATTTTCACAAGTTATCTGTTTATCCTCATAATTTATAATGACATTCTTATAAAATTTTGAGCTAAGAGTTGATGAATTATATTCAGCAAAGTCTGAAACTATATAAATAGTAGACCTTTCTTTTGAAGTTATCTCACCTTTGACATTATCTAGATCTAAGATGTTTTTATCAATTTGATTAGTTCTGCCAGATGTCGCTAGAATTTTATATTTATTACCATTTTTATCAGTTGTTAAGTACTCAACATCTTTTACGATATTTGGGATCTCATTATCCTTTTTTTGTTTCTCATTTGGCTGAGTATTTTTTTTTTCAGGTTTTTTTTCCTTTGAATTTTCAAAATCTATTTTATCCGTTTTAATTTTTTTTTTATTTGATTTATCTTTATCACCTGAATTAAGAACCCCATTTTCATCTTTGCTTTTGCTGTCATCCTGTGAATTTGTATTTATCTCTTTTTCAGTTTGCTGAGGAGTTTGATCAACTGTAATTTTTCCTTTTGAGAAGTATTTAAAATAAACACCTCCAATAATAAT
Organism: uncultured Pelagibacteraceae bacterium; assembly: GCA_902634885.1. Taxonomy (GTDB): domain Bacteria; phylum Pseudomonadota; class Alphaproteobacteria; order Pelagibacterales; family Pelagibacteraceae; genus Pelagibacter. The sequence continues at coordinate 85,828 of CACPLR010000003.1, forward strand.
AAAAATAATTATTAAAATAATTAACTGAATTGCTGATTTTGGTGACATTTAGCTTATATTTGCGTTCAGAATATTATGAATGTGTATAACTCCAATCGTTATTTTTTTTCGTTTTCCATTATGAACACATAAACTTGTAATACGATTAGTATTCATTATTTCTAAAGCTTTTGCAGCTAGAGTATCTTTTTCTACGCTTATAGGGTTTTTTTTCATAACAGTACTTATTTTAATCTTTTGAAAATCGTAATTTTTTTGGCTTATTCTTTTAATATCACCGTCAGTTAAAATACCAGTGGTAAATTTATTTTTTCTTACAAATAAAACGCCCAAGCCTTTTTTAGAAATAATATTTAGCGCATTTTTCATTGTAATGTTGTGTCTTACAAAAGGAATCCTATTTCCTGTTAGCATAATATCTCCAACAGTTTTTAATTTTGTACCTAATGATCCTGAGGGATGGTATTTTTTAAAATCCAACTTACCAAATTTTTTTGTCACCATGCATGTAATTGCTATTGCATCACCGAGGGCAAGTTGATTTGTTGTACTCGAAGTTGGAACAAAATTCCCAGGTCCCGCTTCCTTAACATTTGGAATAAAAACTTTAACATCTGAATTTTTATATAATATTGATTGTTTATTTGATGTAATTCCGATTAGTTTAATACTTCTGTTTCTTGAGCAAAATTGAATTATATTCCTTAACTCGTTAGATGACCCACTTAAACTAATTAATATTACTACATCATTAGAATTTATTTGACCCATGTCACCATGAGATGCATTTGAGGCATCCATGAAAAATGAAGGTGTTCCTGTAGATGAAAAAGTTGCAGCCCATTTTTTGCTTATTATTCCGCTTTTACCAACTCCTGAAACAATTACTTTTCCATTTTTACAATTTAATATTGCCTTGATTATTTGTTCAAAAGAAACTCCGATTGATGATTTTAATTTTTTTAATCCTTCGATTTCATTTTGAATAACCTGTTTCGCAATTTTTTTGTATTTATTTCTTTTCATTTAGTGAGACCAGATATCATCCTTGAATGATGCAAGATCTAAATCAACTCTGGTTGATATAAATTTGACCACACTTTTATATAAATCTATTCTTTTTTCTCGTATGAGTATTTTTTCTAGCCCTTCAAAAATCTTATGTAAGTATATAACATCATTAGCACAATATTTTAGTTGTTTTTCTGAGAGCTCTCCTCCAAAATCAGAAGTTTGTAATTGTTTACTTACATCTACTCCAATAAATTCTTTTATAAGATCTTTTAGCCCGTGTTTGTCTGAAAATGTTCTAGCTAATTTTGAAGCAATCTTAGAACAATTTATATTTTCAACATCCACCTTTAAATATTTTTTTATAAATAGTAAATCTGCCCTAGCAAAATGAAAAATTTTGTTAATATTTTTATTTGTTAAGAGCCTTTTTAAATTTGGTGCGTTATAATTTTCTTTATCCAGCTGAACAATATGAGCATCATTAATTCCATTTGAGATCTGGACTAGACATAATCTGTCCCTTTCAACATTTAGCCCCATGAATTCACAATCGATTGCAATTTTGTCACTAAAAGCTAAATCATCTGGTAAATCAAGCTTATGTAATTTAATATCTACATTCATTTGTGAAAAGTATATATATGAAACCTAAAGAAATTCTAGTTTTTGGAGCCACAGGAAATATTGGGCGGAATATTATTCGGAAACTTACCAAAAATAACTATAAAGTAGTAGCTGTCACAAGAAATATTCACCAGAAAGGCTTTCAATTAAAAACTCAAGCCAACCCAGGATATTTAGAATTGGTAGAATTGGAGAGTCTAGATGAAGAAAAAATTAAGGATTTGTTCAACAGTTGTTCAGTGTGCATTAATCTTATTGGTATCTTGTATGAAAAAAACAAAGGCCAATTTAATAAGATTCACTCAGTTTTGCCAGATATTTTATCTAAAATTGCTAAAGAAAAAAAAATTGATCAATTCATTCATGTTTCAGCTTTGGGAGTAGAAAATGCTTCAAATAGTGTTTATGCAAAAAGTAAACTTGATGGAGAAAACAATGTTAAAAAAAATTTTAAAAATTTTTTAATTCTTAAACCCTCAATTGTTTATGGAATTGATGATAATTTTACAACCAATTTTATGTCTTTGTTATCTAAACTACCAATAATGCCTTTATATTATAATGGTGAAACAAAATTTGTTCCTATACATGTTTCAGATCTGGCTGAAATAATATATCAAACGATATCAAAAGAAATTAAAAACGAAACAATAGAATGTATTGGTCCAGAGATACTATCATTCAAAGAAATTTTAAAAAAAATTTTAAAATCTATACAAAAAAAACGTTTTCTTATTCCACTGCCACTTCCAATTGCAAAAATGACAGCAGTTTTTTTAGGTCTTTTGCCTAAACCTTTGTTAACTTCTGATCAATTAATTCTATTGAGATATGATAATATCCCTACAAAAAAGTATAAAACTAATTTTGATATAGGATTAAATGCAAATAAAAAGTTTGAAGACGAGATAGAAAAGTATAGTTATAATTGGAGAACTGGCGGTCAATACACTAGAAAAAATAATCAAGAGACAACATAATGCTAAATTATTTAGTTTTTGGTATTGCAATTATCATTTTTGCTACAGTTATAATAATTTCAGGCAAAGCTATTAGTAGAGGTATAGAGGCAAAACAAAGTATGAAAAATAAATCTGACGATAAAGAAATAGCTTTAAGTGATATTGAGGAAAATATAAATAATCCAAATTCAAATTCAAATTTAATCGATCAAATTAATGATCTAAATAAACTTAAAGAGCAGGGAATTATTTCTGAGGAGGAATTTAAGAAGGCTAAAGAAAAAATATTAAATTAAGCTGATTTAATTTTTTTCTCTATGAACTGTGGAACCTCATCGTCTTTTTCAACAACATCATCTTTTTTACCTTTTGGTTGGAAAACAACCATTAAATGAAGTGGGCAATAGGAAAACTTTTCTACGGTTTTTCTTCCACAAAAAGAGGAATTTTTCTCATCTGGATGCCCTTCCATATACTTGCAAGTATCCTCAGTAAGTTCCTCAAGTTGCAGATTTTTAGCTGGTTCGAAATTTTTATCTAACAGTAAAGATCTAAATTTACTTTTTCTTCCTTTCTTTGTAACACTGTTTTCATTTGGTTTTTGAGAATTGTTATAATTAATAGATGATCTAGTTTTTATTTTTGCAGACAAATTAAGTCTATGAGCTTTACCAATAACTGCGTTTCTGCTAAGACCGCCGATTATTTCAGCAATCTGACTTGCAGTTTGGCCCTTACCCCATAACTCTTTTAATTTATTAACTTTTTCCTCAGTCCAGCTCATATTATACTACATTTTGTAGTTTATATTATTTGTATAACATTATGTTGAAACATAAATAACCTAAAGACAAGACAAATTTTGGTTTTTTTAACAAGTTAATAATTTATTTAATAATAACCTATGGTTGCAATATAACGATTTGTAAAAACTAATATTAAACAAATTGACAGTTAATGAATAGAAGCTCTTTAGCAAATAATTATAAAAGAAGAAATTTATCCTTTAAAAAAGGAATTGGCAGTTTTCTTTACTCGTCAAAAGGAGAAAAATATTTAGACTTTGTTCAGGGAATAGCCGTAAACTCTCTCGGACACGCAAACCCATATTTGTATGAAAAATTAAAAGATCAAGCCAAAAAACTTTGGCATGTATCTAATGCATTTATAATTCCTGAGGGAGAAAATTTAGCAAAAAGACTTACAAAAAATACATTTGCAGATGCTGTAATCTTTCAGAATAGTGGTGCAGAGGCGACAGAGGCAGCTATAAAAGTTGCAAGAAGATATTTTTATTCGATAGGAAAACCAAACAAAAATAGAATTATATGTATTAAAAACTCATTTCATGGAAGAACTATTGCTGCAATAAATGCTAGTGGATCAAAAAAAATGACAGAGGGCTTTGGACCAAAAGTTCCTGGTTTTGACCACTTTGAGTTTGGAAATCACAAAAAAATGCAGAAACTAATAAACAAAAATACAGCTGCTATAATGGTTGAAACAATTCTTGGAGAAGGCGGCATTAAGACTATCCCAGATTTTTGTATCAGAGAGTTAAGAAAACTTTGTAATAAAAAAGGTATTTTGCTTATTTTGGATGAAGTCCAGTGTGGTATTGGAAGATCAGGCACTTTTCTAGCGTTCGAGTCTGCGAAAGTAAAACCTGATATTGTACCTATAGCAAAAGGTATCGGCGGTGGGTTCCCAATTGGTGCAGTTTTAATGACAAAAAAAGTCGCAAAAGGAATGTTGCCAGGAACTCATGGTTCAACATTTGGTGGCAATCCTTTAGCAATGACGGTTGGAAATGCAGTACTTGATCAAATTTTAAAAAAAGGATTTCTACAAAATGTTAAAAAATTATCAAAATTTTTTCATTTAGAATTAAATAAAATCAAAGAACAATTTCCTAAAATTATTAAAGAAGTAAGAGGCAGAGGTTTATTAATTGGTTTACAATTAAATTTTGACCAGACAAAATTTATACAACAATTAATTGACAATAAGTTGCTTACAATACGCGCGGCAGAAAATGTAATAAGAATTTTGCCTCCACTTAATGTGAAAAAATCAGAGATCAAGATTGCTTTAAAAATAATAAGAAAAGTTTGTGAAAATTATAAAATATGAAACATTTTATAAATATAAAAGATATACCATCAAAAGATCTTCGAAAAATCTTAGAAAATGCAAAAAAAAGAAAAAAAAGTAGAAAAAATTTAAGTACACTTGATATTGATAAAGATAAACCACTACGTGGAAAGTTATTAATACAAATGTTTGAAAAACCTAGTTCTAGAACAAGACTAAGTTTTTATCTTGCAATTAAACAATTAGGGGGTGGCACATTAACTTTAAAATCTAAAGAAATTCATTTGGGTAGAGGTGGAGAGAGCCTTGCAGATACAGCCAAAATTCTGTCTACTTATGGTGATGGTTTTATGCTTAGAACTGATAGTGATAATAAAATACAAGAATTTTGTAAATACTCAAATATTCCAGTAATTAATGGTCTAAGTCCGTCATCTCATCCTACACAAATTCTTTCAGATGTTTTTACAGTTGAGGAAATAAAAAAAAAACCAATTTCAAAACTCAATATATCTTGGATAGGTGATTGTAATAATGTTCTAAATAGTTTGATTGCCGCAAGTGTGAAATTTTCTTTTCAATTAAATGTTGGATGTCCAAAAAATTATAAACCTAAAAAGTTTGTTATGGATTGGGTTAAGCAGAACAAAAAGAATATTAATATTTTTCATGACCCAAAAAAAGCAGTAAAAAACGCTGATGTAATTTTTTCAGATAAAGTTATTTCTCTAAATGATCGTGTAAATATAAAGCAAAAAATTAAAGAATTTAAAAAATTTAAAATAGATGAAAAATTATTAAATAGCGCAAAAAAAAATGTAATTTTTCTTCACTGTTTACCTAGAGGAAATGAGGTTACAAATGAAGTATTCTTAGGAAAAAAATCTCATGTCTGGCAACAAGCATCGAATAGAGTTCATGTTCAAAAAAGTATTTTGTTGTATTGTTTTGATAAATTAAGGTAAAGGAAGTGGATTATCTGAATTTTGATTTAAGTAAAGTATAACTGATGCTCTATCTTTTTCTTTTCTTAAACCCGCAAATGCCATTTTAGTACCTTTTATGTAAGATTGAGGTTTTCTTAAATAACCATTCATCTCTTCAAAAGTCCAACTCTTATCATAACTCGCCATTGCTTTTGAATATTTATAATCACTGATCGCTGCAACTTGTCTTCCTAATACACCATAAAGTGCCGGTCCAATTTTGTTTGCGCCGCCTTTATTTACTACATGACAGGCTGTACATTTTTTAAAAATTTTTTCTCCATGTTCAACTGTACCAAGTGCTAAAAGAGCTGAAATATCAACTTCTTCAACCTCAGCAGCTTTCACACTTTGAGAACTATTGTCCGTATCAGGTAGTTCAACCTTGTAACCAGCTTTCTCAGGCTTTTCTATAAAGAAGACTACGTCAGCTATTTTTCCAATACCGATAACTAATAGAGCCACAAGTAATACTGCAGCAATAATTTTATTTACTTCAAATGAGTCCATGATTTTTAATTAATATGGTCGTATAACATGATAAACTTAAAAAATACTAAATTTAATTTTTAATTTTGCGTCTGAAAGACGCATAATACTTAGAATTTATGGCAAAAAGTATAATTTTAATTCCTTCTAGGCTCGGAGCTACAAGACTACCAAACAAGCCTCTTTTAAAAATTAATAATAAATCCATCATTATGCATGTTTATGAAAAGGCAATTGAGTGTGAAATTGGAGATGTTTTTGTAACTACTTGCGATGAAGAAATCATAAGTGAAGTTCAAAAAAATGGAGGAAAATCAATACTTACAAGCAAAGAACATAATACTGGTACGGATAGAATTGCAGAGGCTCTCGAGAAAATTAAATTAGAAAATGAAGTTGATTACATAATTAATTTGCAAGGAGATGAGCCGCTAATTGATATATCTGATATTAAAAATTTAAATTTTCAAACAGTAAATAATAATTCAGATCTTGCAACACTAGCATGTAAAATAGATACATCTAAGCAAGAAAAATATAGCAACTCAAACATAGTCAAAGTTGTGACCCAAGAAGATTTGCAAAAAAAAAGTATTTCAAAAGCGGTCAAGTTTGAGAGAATTATTGACGCTAAAAAAAATAATTATATATACCAACATATAGGAATTTATATTTACAAAAAAAATATTCTCAAAAAATTTGTAAAATTAAATCAAACTGAGAATGAAAAAGTTAAGAAACTTGAACAGTTAAGAGCTTTAGAGAATGGCATAAATATTGATGTTGCATATGCAAATACAACACCAATCGGAGTTGATACAAAAGAGGATTATGTAGAATTAAAAAATTTAATGGAATATAAGAAATAAAATATGAAAATTGCTTATCAAGGAATACCTGGAAGTTATAGTGAAAGCTGTGCAAAAAAAATGTATCCGGATTGTGAAACTATATCTTGTAAAACTTTTGATGAATGCTTTGAAAAATCGAGTGAGAATAATGAAATTAAAGCAATTATACCAGAGTCAAATAAAACCACAGGCAACATAGGTGTTGAGTATTTGATATTCAAATATAGATTAAATATTTATGAAGAGCATTTTTTCCCAATAAAACACAATTTACTTGGAGTAAAAGGTTCAAAAATAAACGAAATTAAAAATGTATATTCACATGCACAAGCGTTGAGTCAATCCTCAAACTTTATTAGAAAGTATAACTTAAATGAAAACGTACGAGCTGATACAGCTGGGTCTGCTAAGTATATTTCTGAGAATAAAGATAAAACTAAATCTGCGATTGCCTCACTACTAAGTGCTGAAATTTATAATTTAGAAGTTTTAAAAAAAAATATTCAAGATGATGAAAATAATGTAACAAGATTTTTACTAATGGGAAAAGATATTTCTCAACCAGAATTTAACAAAGGAGACTTTTTAACATCATTTTTATTTAAACTAAAAAGTAAACCTGCTGCATTATACTCCGCACTATCAGGTTTCGCATTAAATGGGGTAAATTTAACAAAATTACAAAGTTTCCCAGAAAAGAATTCTTTTTCCTCCTTTTTTTTTCTATGCGATATTGAAGGTCATATAGAAGAGGATAAAATTAAAAACTCATTAAAAGAATTAGGTTTACATTGTGAAGATATGCACGTTCTAGGTGTTTATAAGGCTGATAAAATTAGAAAAAAATAAGCTTTAACTTTATTGTAGAATAGAAAAAATTATTGGTATAATAGTTTTGGGGGCCAATCAGGTGGAGTTACCATGAACTCCCCCAGGCTTGAAAAAGAGCAAGGGTAATGAGTATTTTCCAGGTTGGTTGGTCTCCTTTTATTAATGACAAATAATTCAAAAGTACTAGCTTTAAAATATAGGCCTCAGGTACCCGAAGATTTAATTGGTCAAGAAGTGGTGATTGAGACAATCGTTAATGGCATAAGATCTGAAAAAACACCAAATGCTTATCTTTTTACCGGCATCAGAGGAGTAGGCAAAACTACCTTAGCTAGGATTGTAGCAAAGGCTTTGAATTGTAAAAATGGTATTGAGGGTCTTAGCAATTATCAAACATGTGAAAACTGTACTTGTAAATCTATCGCTGATTCAAACCATATTGACATTTTAGAGATGGATGCGGCTAGCAAAACTGGTGTTGATGATATTAGAGATTTAATAGAATTTTCCAGATACGGTCCCACCTCAGCAAAATTTAAGATATTCATTATCGATGAAGTACATATGCTTAGCAAACAAGCATTTAATGCATTATTAAAAACACTTGAAGAGCCCCCAAGTTATTTGAAATTTATATTTGCAACGACTGAAATAAAAAAAATACCTGTTACTGTAGTTTCTAGATGTCAAAGATTTGATTTATCTAGAATTCAGTCTGATAAACTGTTTAATTATTTAAAAGATATTACTTTAAAAGAAAAAGGACTAGTTTCAGAAGATGCATTAAAATTAATTGTCAAAATTTCTGAGGGATCAGTAAGAGATTCACTTTCGTTGTTAGATCGTGGATTGATGAGTAATAAAGAAAGTGGTGAATTAACCTTAGAAAAAGCACAAAAAATTTTTGGATATTTTGATAAAAGTTTTATTATAGAATTAATCGAATACCTACTTAAAGGTGATGAAAAAAAAGTAATTGAAAACTATAGAAAATCATTTGATGCAGGAATTGACCCAAAATTATTTTTAAATGATTTCCTTGAGGTGCTCTATTATATAAAAAACATCGATTCTATAAGTCTTGGTGGAACAAATTTCAATCTTAATGATAATGAATTTAAAAAAATTTCAGAAATTGCTGATAAAACAAATGTTCAAGAGATTATTTTGTTTTGGCAATTTACAATTAAAACTATTGATGAATTAGAAATTGTTTCAAATCCAAACTTATCTGTTGAGATGTTTCTAACAAGATTAATTTATTTAAAAGGATTTAAAATCAAAGATGATATACCCAAACATTCATTAAATTTATCAGTTGATAAACAAAATACAAAAATAGATAAATCTGTAGAGATGGTAAATCAGATTAAGAATGTAGCCCAAGAAGATAAAATTGATCCTAAGTTAGAATTAGACAAAAAAAAAACGGAAATAAATTCTTTTCAAGAGTTACTCAATTTTTGTAACACGTATAAAGAAGTTCAACTAAAATATGAATTAGAAACAAATGTCAATCTTGTTTCTTTCGAGAATTGTAGAATGGAAATATCTTTCAATGATAAATTAGATAAAGATTTTATAAAAGAATTATCAAATAAACTTTTTTTATGGACAAATAATAGATGGATAATTACCCTGTCAAAAAAAAGGGGAGAGGTTTCAGTAAAAGAGAAGAATCAAATTAACCAGAAGCAAATTTTTGAGGAAGTAAAAAAAAGTAATATTTATAAACAGGTTTTAGAAATCTTACCTGACGCTGAACTTGTTGATGTAAAAAAAATAGATAAGGAGAATAATGACTGATTTTAGCAAGATTTTAGATAAAGCAAAAGAACTTGAGGCAAAAATGAAAGAAAGCCAAGAAAAAATTAAGCAAATTGAGGTAGTAGGGAGTTCTGGAGGAGATGCAATAAAAGTTACACTGAATGGTGATGGAGAAATGACAAATATTCAGTTAAGTGAAGAAATTTTAAAGGAAGAGAAGGGTATAATACAAGATCTAATCACAGCTGCACATAATAATGCGAAATCACAGCTTAAATCTAAAACTTCCGAGGAAATATCAAAAGCAACTGGTGGATTTGGAATACCTGGTTTTAAGTGGCCACTTTAAAATAAATGAAAAATATTTCTGAGATTGAAACTTTAATAAAATTAATTTCTAAGTTACCTGGTCTTGGTCCAAAATCAGCTAAAAGAATTTTATTAAAACTATTAAATAATCGTGACGAGATTTTTAAACCATTATCGAAAGCATTGACCGAAGTTTACAAAAATGTCTCAAGGTGCAAAATATGTGGAACATTAAAACCCTCATCACTGGAATGCGATTATGATTCATGTAAGTTTATAACAAATAAGCATAGCAAAATATGTGTTGTTGAAAATATTGCAGATCAATGGGCAATTGAAAGTTCTAGTATCTTTCAAGGATACTTCCACATTTTAGGAGGCACTATTGATAATTCAACTAATCAAAGAAAAGAAGATTTACTAATAGACTCATTAATTCATAGAGTAAAAAAAAATAATATTGATGAAATAATTTTAGCAACCTCAGCTACAGTAGAAGGCCAAACAACAGCTTTTTATATACAGGATAGTCTAAGAAATATTGATGTAAAAATTTCTAAACTTGCACAAGGCTTACCTATTGGAGGTGAAATTGAAAATTTAGATGATGGAACTCTTATTTCAGCGTTTAAAAATCGCAAAAATTTAGGACAATAATTTAATTTTTCTTGATAATTCTGTTTAAATGCAGAAGAGGTTCCGTGTAACCAGATGGTTGTGATTTACCATGAAAGATAAGTTCACAAGCAGCTTTAAATGCAATCGATTTGTAATACTTCGGGTACATGTTTTCATAGTTTGGATCACTATTGTTTTGATCATCAACTACCTTTGCCATTTTCTTCATGATTTCAAGCACTTGCTTGTTTGAGCAATATCCATGGTGCAACCAATTTGCGATATGTTGTGAAGATATTCTTAAAGTTGCTCTATCCTCCATTAAACCTACATTGTTTATATCTGGAACTTTAGAACAACCTACACCTTGATCTACCCATCTAACTACGTAGCCTAAGATTGTTTGAGCCGAGTTTGATATCTCATTTTCTATTTCCTCAATAGACCAATTTGGCCTATCAGCTATTGGTATATTTAAAAGATCGTCTAATTTTGCTGGAGATCTTGATTTAAGTTCTTCATGTTTTTTAAAAATATCAATTTTATGATAATGTAAAGCATGTAATGCTGCTGCCGTAGGTGATGGTACCCATGCACAATTAGCACCAGAATTTAAATGACCAATTTTTTGCTCCATCATATCTTTCATTTTATCTGGCATTGCCCACATCCCTTTACCGATTTGAGCCACACCAGAAAAACCACATTTTAAGCCAATATCGACATTATTGTTTTCATAAGCCTCAATCCATTTTGATTTTTTCATATCTCCTTTTTTAATCATTGGACCTGCTTCCATTGAGGTATGCATTTCATCGCCTGTACGATCTAAAAATCCAGTATTGATAAAAAAAACTCTATGTTTCAAAGTTCTAATACACTCCTTTAAATTTGCAGAGGTTCTTCTTTCCTCATCCATAATTCCACACTTAATCGTATTCTTTTCTAATTCGAAAACCTCTTCCACTTTTCCAAAAATAACATCAGTAAATGCTGTTTCATCTGGTCCATGCATTTTAGGTTTAACAATATAAATTGAACCTGATCTAGAGTTGCCTTTACGCTTTAAATCATGAAGGCAAGCTGCCGATGTAATAAATGCATCTAAAATTCCTTCAGGAACTTCAGATCCATCATTTAATATAATTGACGGATTAGTCATTAGGTGTCCAACATTTCGAACCAATAACAAACTTCTTCCATGAAGTTTCATGTTTTTTCCCGAGTTAGAAATATAACTTCTATCTGGGTTAAGTTTTCTTTTTAATTGTTTTCCTTGTTTTTCAAAAATTGAGACTAAATCTCCCTTCATTAATCCTAACCAATTTCTGTAACATGCAACTTTATCCTCTGCATCAACTGCAGCAACACTATCTTCATGATCGCATATAGTCGAAATTGCTGATTCTATTATAATATCACTTATTCCGGCTGCATCTTGTGCTGCGCTAAACGCTTTTGGATTTATGATAATTTCTAAATGTAAATTATTATTATTTAATATAATGGCAGTGGGCTTTAAAGCTTCTCCTCTAAAACCTGTAAATTTTTCATTTTGTTTTAAATCAAATAAATCTTTATCTTTTTTAATCTTTAAATTTCCATCATGAACTTCAAATCCAGAGATTTCTCTCCAACTAATACCATTTATAGGAAAATATTTATTTAAAAAATCTCTAGCATAATTAATTACTTGCTCACCTCTTAGAGGGTCATATTTTTCACTTCCACTCTCTTCTGACTCAATTACATCAGTGCCATATAAACTGTCATACAAGCTCATCCATCTAGCATTAGCTGCATTTAAACTATATCTAGCGTTCATTATCGGTACAACCAATTGAGGTCCTGCTATACTTGAAATTTCAGTATCTAAATTTTTAGTTTCAATTTTGAATTCTGGACCTTCTTCCCTTAGGTAACCAATATCCTTTAGAAAATTTTTGTAGTCTTCTAAATTAAATTCATCAAATTTATTTTTTTTGTGCCAAAGATCTATTTCTTTTTGTATGGTTTCTCTTATTTCTAAAAGCTCTCTGTTTTTTGGAGCAAGCTCATGCACTGCCTTATCGAAACCATCCCAAAATTTTTTAGGACTTATATTTGTGTCTAATAACAGCTCATTATCTATAAAATCAGCAAGTATTTTATCAACAGATAAATTATTTATTTTAATAAATTTTTCTTTCATAAACTAAATTAATTTTAACCCCATCTGTTGATTAACCTGAGAGTTTTACTCCGTCGGTGAGATTTAATCTCTTTCCAGATTATTATGTAAGAATGGTCCTTTTGCCTGAGAGTTTCCGGGGAAGTTGCTCCTTCGGCGCTAAAATAGTCTCTCCCATAAAAACATAAAATTTTTAAGACATTTTATTGCCTTTTTTGGATATAATAAAGCCTTTAAATGAAAAATTACCTAAATTTTGAAACAGAAGTAAAAAACTTAGAAGCAGAACTTGATCAATTAAAAGACCCATATAATCAAGAGGGATTGTCCGAAGTTGATACGTCTAAAATTTCTAAAGTCCAAAAAGAAATTGATGAAAAGTTAAGTGAGATTTACTCAAATTTAGACCCATGGCAAACTGCTTTAGTTGCAAGACATGAAGACAGACCCAAAGCTAAATTTTTCATTGATAATTTGTTCGAGGAGTTCGTAGCTCTTTCTGGAGATAGATATTATGGAGAAGACAAGTCTGTCATTTCAGGATTTGCTAAATTCAATGGAAAGTCAGTACTAGTTATTGGTCAAGAAAAAGGTGAGAATTTAGAGACAAGAATAGAGAGAAATTTCGGTATGATGCGGCCAGAAGGTTATAGAAAAACAATTAGACTTATGAAGTTAGCAAACAAGTTTAGAATTCCCATAATTTCATTTATAGACACACCTGGCGCATATCCAGGGGTTGGAGCAGAGGAAAGAGGTCAAGCAGAGGCCATAGCAAAATCTATTGAATGTTGTATGGAACTAACCGTTCCAACTATTTCCGTGATAATTGGCGAGGGTGGATCTGGTGGCGCAATCGCTCTTGCATCATCTAATAAAGTATTAATGTTACAAAATGCTATCTACTCGGTAATTTCTCCTGAAGGATGTGCAACAATTCTTTGGCGTGATCCAAAAAAAACTCTAGAGGCATCAAAAGCAATGAAACTTTCATCTAAAGATTTACTTAGTTTAGACATAATAGATGAAATTATTCCAGAACCAATTGGTGGAGCTCATAGAGATAGAGATTTAATTATAGACAACGTTCGATTATCATTAGATAAAAACTTAAATTTTTTTCTCTCTATGGAAAAAGATGAAATATTAAACCATAGAAAAAATAAATTTTTGTCAATTGGTAGGAACAAGGGATTTGCAACTCAAACAGGTTTAAATGAAAATTTAACTATGAAAGAAACCAAGTTTGACAGAATTATATCTAAATTTAAAAGTGATATTAAATTAACTTATATTTCAATAGGAATATTATTGCTTATTTTCTCGCTATTTTTTGTATTATAAGGAACCACAACAATTTTTAAATTTTTTCCCTGTTGCTTCACATCTCTCATTTCTAGAGATTTTTGCTTCTTTGAATTTTTGAAGTAAGCATTTTGGATCATCTGACATTTTAATTTTTTTTTCAGCCTGATATTTTTGATTGTCTTGTTCTGGGCTGTCAACTACTTTTACATTTATCAAAAAAGTAATTAATTCCGTTTTTAATTTATTGAGCAAGTTCTCAAATAATAGGAAAGCTTCTTTTTTATATTCTACCAAGGGATCTCTTTGACCATAAGATCTTAGGCCTATAACTTGTCTCAATTGTTCTAAATATTGAATATGTAATTTCCAATTTTGATCAATTAATTGTAAGAATATTCTTTTCTCAATTTCAAGCGCTTCATTTTTTCCCAGAAGACTAATTCTTTCGTCTCTTTTTTCTGAAAATTTATCTTTTACTATTTTTTCAAATTCTGCATCTTCTATATTTGAAATTTCCTTTACTTTCTCATCATCAAATGATTTTCCAAAAATAGTTTTGAAGCTTTTTGTAAAATCATCTGAAGTGGGATTTGCTAATTTCTTAGACTTCAAGATTTTTAATTCATTTAGGTTTTCATCTATAAAGTCATCTGCAAATACATTTGCTTCCTTGCTCTCCATAACATTATTCCTTTGGCTAAATATGACTTGTCTTTGGTCATTAAGTACATTGTCAAATTTTAGGAGGGTTTTTCTTATATCAAAATTTCTAGCCTCAACTTTTTGTTGAGCTCTTTCGAGAGCTTTATTTATCCATGGATGATCTATGCTTTCTCCATCTTTAAGTCCTAGCTTTTCTAAAATATTATTCATGGACTCTGATCCAAATATTCGCATTAAATCATCCTCTAAACTTACGAAGAAAATAGAATTTCCCTCATCACCCTGCCTTCCAGATCTACCTCTTGCTTGATTATCTACTCTCCTACTTTCCATTCTCTCTGTTCCTATTACAAACAAGCCACCTAATTTTTTTACTTTCTCTTTTTCACTTTCATCTTGACCTCCAAGTTTAATATCAACTCCTCTTCCAGATATGCTTGTGGTAATAATTATTGAATTTATTTTTCCAGCGTTGGCAATAATTTCTGCTTCTTTCTCATGATTTTTTGCATTCAAAACTATGTGTTTAATTTTTTTTTTATTTAACAAATCTGAATAATGCTCAGATTTATTTATACTTGCTGTGAATACTAACAAAGGTTGTCCAGATTGATTACATTCAACTATTTTTTCAATTATTGCATCGTCCTTTTCTTTTAAAGTTCTGAAAATTTGATCATTCCAATCTTTTCTTATCATTTCTTTATTTGTAGGAATTGATACTACTGGCAAATTATAGATTTCAAAAAACTCCTCAGACTCAGTTTGAGCTGTTCCAGTACAACCAGATATTTTATTATAAAGTTTAAAAAAGTTTTGGTAGGTTATAGACGCCAAAGTTTGATTTTCAGCATTGACTACTAACTTTTCTTTTGCTTCTAAACTTTGATGGAGCCCATCTCCAAATCTTCTGCCTGGAAGCTGTCTTCCAGTTTGTTCATCAATTATAATAATTTGATCATCTTTGACTATATAATCACGCCCATTTTGAAATAAATGATTAGCTTTTAAAGCTTGATTGACATGATGAACAAGATGTAGGTTTTCAGGATCATAAAAGTTATTATTTTTCAAAATACCAGCGTTTGAAAATATTTTCTCAATATTATCAATACCTTTATTTGTGAGTAGAATATTTTTATCCTTTTCATCAATATCAAAGTCATCAGACTTCAATGTTTTTACAAGTTTATCAATTGCAATATATTGACTGGTTTTATCCTCTGCAGCCCCTGAAATGATTAAAGGAGTTCTAGCTTCATCAATTAGACAGGAATCTATCTCATCAACGATAGCAAAATTATGCCCTCTTTGAACCATATCTTTTTTTGAAAATTTCATATTATCTCGAAGATAATCAAAACCAAGCTCACTATTAGTTGCATAAGTTATATCCTTCATATAGTTTTCTTTTCTTTCAAGATCAGATTGATTAGTATTTATAAAGCCACAACTTAAACCTAGGAATTCATATATCTCCCCCATACTTTGACTATCTCGTTTAGCTAAATAATCATTTACAGTTACTATATGAACACCCTTTTTTTCTAATGCATTCAGGTAAGCTGCTAAAGTTATAGTTAAAGTTTTTCCTTCACCTGTTTTCATTTCTGCAATTTTATTTTCATGAAGAGCTACACCACCAATTAATTGGACATCAAAGTGTCTTTCATTGTGAACTCTTTTTGATGCTTCCCTGACTAATGCAAATGCCTCTGGTAATATTTGGTTTATGTTTTCACCATCATTTAGTCTCGAAATAAGTTCAGATGTTTTTTTTGGAAAATCAGAATTATCGATATTTTCAAATTTTTTTTCTAAACTATTAATACGATTAACTATTTTACCGATTCTATCGAGCTCTTTTTGGTTTCCACTTTTAATTATTTTAGATAATAGATTTAACGGATTAAACATTTTAATGTACAGTAGTTAGAGAATATATAGTAATTTTTTAAGAAAATTAAATATCATGGTTTTAGGTATAAACAACTTTTTTGATGCTAGAAATAAAAACGCAAAAGTTGCAGATTTTCAAGATTTAGATCATTTAGATGGAGTATCTGTATCAGCAGTTTCAGCAAATTTGTATGATCAAAAAAGAGATGACCTCGTTTTATTTTATTTTAGAAATGGAGCTAATCATGCATCGTTGTTTACAAAATCAAGTATTGTATCAGAAAACATAAAGTGGAATAAAAAAGTTAAGTCACAAAAAATACATGCATTATTAATAAATACTAGAAATGCTAATGCTCTTACAGGATCAGATGGATATGAAGCATTAAAAATACTCTCTTTAGATTTATCTGAAAAACTGACACTTAAGCAAAAACAGGATGAAGAGTATCCAAAAATTATTCGTTCTGAAAGTATACTTTTTGCATGTACTGGTACCATTGGAGAAAAATTCCCTTTAGAAAAAATAAAAAATTCACTTCCTAATTTAGTTGACAATATTAAATATAATCAAAATAAATTAATATGGATGAAAGCAGCCTCAGGCATAAAAACAACAGATACCAAACCTAAGTTAGCAATGTCAGAATGTAAAATAGGCAATACACCAATAAAGGTATACGGCATTGCCAAAGGCTCTGGAATGATATTTCCAAATATGGCAACAACATTAGGATTTCTATTTACCGATGCAAATTTATCTTCATCAATTTTAAAAAATATCCTTAAAGATACTATCGAAACTACTTTTAACGCAATTTCATGTGATGGGGATACAAGTACCAACGACATGGTATCAATTTTTGCGACAAATAAAGCTAATAATTCTGAAATTAAAAGTCACAAAGATAAAAAATTACATGACTTTAAAGAGTCTGTTCATGAAGTTTTATTGAACTTGGCCAAAAGGGTTGCAGCAGATGGTGAGGGGGCATCAAAGTTTGTGACTATTAACTGTCAAAAAGCAAAAACAATTGCTGATGCAAAAAAAATTTGTTTTTCAATTTCAAATTCACCTTTGGTTAAAACTGCAATAGCTGGAGAGGATCCAAATTGGGGAAGGATTGCTATGGCAATAGGAAAAACAGAGATAAAAATTGACATTAAAAAATTAATTATCTTTTTTGGCCCTCATAGAATTTTTTCAAAAAATGAATTATTTAAAGATTATGATGAGCAAAAAGTTACTGACTACATGAAAAATGAGTCTGTAGAAATAACGGTTGATTTAGGAATGGGTAAAAAAAATTTTACCTCATATACTATGGATTTAACTAAAGATTACATTGAGATTAATGCAGATTATAGATCTTAACGTATTGAATTTAATCTCTTAATTACTAGATAATCATTATGATTAAGTATGCTCTTATATGCAAAAGTTGTAAATTAGAATTTGAAAGTTGGTTTGGATCATCTAAGGAATTTGATCGTCTGAAAAAAATGAAACTTCTGAATTGCCAGAGATGCAACTCTATTAAAGTTCAAAAATCGTTAATGTCTCCAAATTTATCTAACAATAAAAAAAAAATTACTAATTCCAACGAGTTAAAATTACAAAAAGTTAAACAAAAGTTAAAAGAATATAAAAGATTTGTTAAAGATAATTTTAATTTCGTAGGTGAAAATTTTGCTTATGAAGCAAGATCATTACACTACAATAAAAATAAAAATAGAGATAAAAAAAAAGGTATCTATGGAAGAGCTTCCTTGCAGGACGTTAGGGAATTAAAAGAAGAAGGTATAGAAACTGAAATGCTGCCTTGGATTGAAGATAAAGAAAATTAAACTTTCTCAAATTCTGTAATGTAATTAACTGATTTATCTGATGATACTTTCCACTGATCAAATAATGGGTTAAATGTCATACCATCAATTTTCTTTAATTTGAGAGAATTTTTTTGACAAATACTTATCAGGTTTTCAGGTTTGACAAATCTTTCCCACTCATGTGTGCCTATAGGCAACCATCTTAAAACATATTCTGCACCAATAATTGCAAATAAATAAGATTTTAGAGTTTGATTTAAGGTTGCAACAAACATGATGCCATTTTTTTTCAAAAACTTTGAACTCTGCTTTATAAAATTATCAATATTTTCTACGTGTTCAACTATCTCCATATTTAAAATAACATCAAATTTTTTTGATGTATTTAAATTTTCTGGCGAACAATTTAAATAAGTTATTTTTAATTTACTTTTTTTTAAGTGATGTTTTGCAATATTAATATTATTTTTAGATGCATCAATTCCAGTTACATTCGCACCCATTCTTGACATTGGTTCCGAAAGTAATCCACCTCCACAACCAATATCTAAAATTTCTAAGTTTTTTAATGGTTTATCATTTTTTTTTAATGAAAAATGTTCAATTAGATTTTCTTTAATATATTTTATCCTAATCGGATTAAATTTATGTAATGGTTTAAATTTTCCTTTAGGGTTCCACCACTCATCAGCAATTTTTGAAAATTTTTCTATTTCTTTTTTGTTAATTGTGTTATTTTTCATAACTTTATTGACTTTATATAAAGGATGTATTTTATCAATATTTTTATTAAATAATTATTTAATCATGAAAATTGTAGTTTTAAAATTTGGTGGAACATCTGTCGGTACTATTGAAAGAATTAAAAAAGTTTCTGAAATAGTAAAAAATTATGTAAAAAAAAGATACTCAGTTATTGTTGTTTGTTCTGCCATGAGTGGATCAACAAATGATTTAATTAAAAAATCAAAAAAAATAAGCAATAATTTCTCAGATGCTGAATACGACGTATTAGTATCATCAGGTGAGCAAGTTTCATGCTCGCTTATTGCAGGAAGACTAGTGCATCTTGGATTGAAATCTAGATCATGGACAGCCTGGCAGATACCTATTTTTACAGAAAATAAACATAAATTTTCAAGAATAAACCAAATAAATAAAAGTAAATTATTAAACTATTTAAAATCTGGTGGTGTTCCAATAATTACTGGTTTTCAAGGTGTAAATCGTAATGAGAGAATTACAACAATTGGAAGAGGAGGGTCAGATTCAACAGCAATAATGTTAGCTAAATTTTTTAAAGCAGATAAATGTATTATTTTTACTGACGTTGAAGGTATTTTTACAACTGATCCTAACAAACTCAAATCAGCAAAAAAAATAAAAATAATATCTTACGAGGAAATGCTTGAGATGGCTTCATTAGGAGCAAAAGTAATGCAACCAGAATCTATTCAAGATGCTAGATTAAATAGGATTAATATAGAGGTAAAATCATCTTTTAAAAAAAAATCAGGAACATTAATCACTAAAAGAAAAAATATAATAAATAATAAAATAATTACAGGAATTACATCTACGCAGAATGATGCAAAAGTGACTTTAGTTGGAGTAAAAGATAAACCAGGAATTGCAGCATCTATCTTTAAACCATTATCAAAAAATTCAATTAACGTTGATATGGTCGTACAAAATATTTCTGCGAATGGAAGAGAAACAGATTTAACATTTACTATAAAAAATGAAGATTTAAACAAAACAAAAAAAATTGTTAATGAAAATAAAAATATAAATTTTAAAAAACTAATTTTTGATAAAAATGTAAGTAAAATTTCTATAATTGGTGTAGGAATGGTAACTACACCAGGTGTTACTTTTAGAATGTTTCAAGCATTAGCAAATCAAAAAATTAATATTCAAGTTATTTCAACATCGGAAATAAAAATTTCAGTTTTAGTCGACAAAAAGAATATAAAAAAAGCTATTACCGCATTGCATAAGGAATTTAAGTTAGATCGATAAAATGAGCATTAGACCTTTTAGAGATATTAGTAGAAAAAAAACAAAGGAAATTACTGTTGGAAATTTAAAAATTGGGGGAGATAATCCAATATCAGTTCAATCCATGACCAATACCCTAACAAAAGATGTTAAATCCACTGTTAAACAAATAAAAGATTTAGAAAATGCTGGAGCTGACTTAGTAAGGGTTTCATGTCCTGATAAAGCCTCAACAGAGGCTTTGAAGCAAATTGTAAAACAAGTTAAAGTTCCAATAGTTGCAGATATTCATTTTCATTATAAAAGAGCAATTGAGGCAGCTGAAAATGGTGCACATTGTTTAAGAATTAATCCTGGAAATATAGGTGAACTACAAAAAGTTAAAGAGGTTATTAAAGCTGCAAAAAATAATGGTTGTGCGATTAGAGTCGGTGTAAATGCTGGATCGCTTGAAAAAGATATTCTTGAGAAATATAGGGAACCTTGTCCCGAGGCACTGGTTGAGAGTGCATTAAGAAACATTGAAATTTTGGAAAATGAGGATTTTTTTAACTTAAAAGTAAGCGTTAAATCCTCCGATGTATTTTTATCAATAGGAGCTTACAAACAATTATCCCAAAAAATAGATTATCCTCTTCACATTGGAATAACAGAGGCGGGTAGCTTTTTACCTGGCACCATAAAGTCCTCAATTGGTTTTGGGTCACTTCTTTTAGATGGGATAGGTGATACAATAAGAGTATCTCTTTCTGATGATCCAATTAAAGAAATAAATGTTGGTAATGAGATTTTAAAGTCACTAAATCTTAGAAACAGAGGTGTTAGAATTATTTCATGCCCATCTTGTGCTAGACAAGCATTTGAGGTAATTGATACAGTTAAAATTTTAGAGGAAAAACTTTCTCATATTAAAACTCCAATTACATTGTCGATCATAGGATGTGTTGTAAATGGTCCAGGGGAAGCTGCACAAACTGAAATTGGAATAACTGGAGGCGGTAAAGGAAATCATATGATGTATTTAAATGGCTTCGAGAGCGAAAAAATTAAAAGTGAGGAAATTATTTCTAAAGTTGTCAGTTTGGTAGAGAAAAAGGCTGAGGAAATTGAAGAGAAAAATCAAAAATAATGCTTCCTTTAGATAAAGTTCAAGGATTAATATCTAAGCATTCTAAACTTGAAAAAGACTTATCTTCAGGAGAAATTGACAAAAATACCTTTGCTGAAAAATCTAAAGAATATTCTGAATTAAATGAAATTATCAAGGAGGCAAAGGAATACAATCAATTTGAAAAAAATAAATCTGAACTAGAAAACATAATTAACGACAATAGTTCTGATAAGGAAATGAAGGATTTAGCTCAAATAGAACTTTCTGCATTAAACCAAAAATTTAATTTAAACGAAAAAAAAATTAAAATTTTTTTATTACCTAAGGACGAAGCAGATACCAAAAATGCTATCATAGAAATAAGAGCAGGCACCGGAGGATTAGAGGCTAGTTTATTTGCAGGGGACCTTTTCAAAATGTACGAAAAGGTGAGTAATAAAAAAAAATGGCAAATAGAAATTATATCAATTTCAAAAAGTGATGCAGGGGGACTTAAAGAAGTCATTGCATCTATTAAAGGTAAAAATATTTATTCATCTTTAAAATATGAGAGTGGAGTGCACAGAGTACAAAGAGTTCCTGACACAGAAACACAAGGAAGAGTTCATACATCTGCAGCAACTGTCGCTGTCTTACCTGAGGCCGAGGAAGTTGATGTAAAAATAGAGGAAAAAGATTTAAGAATCGATGTTTTTAGAAGTAGTGGTCCTGGTGGACAAAGTGTAAATACCACTGACTCAGCAGTAAGAATAACACATATACCAACAGGAATTGTTGTAAGTCAACAAGATGAAAAATCCCAAATCAGAAATAAAGAGAAGGGCCTTAAAGTTTTAAGATCTAGAATTTATGAGCTAGAAAGACAAAAAAGAGATGAGGAGAGATCTAAGGATAGAAAGAGTAAAATTGGAACTGGCGATAGGTCAGAAAGAATAAGGACCTATAATTTTCCACAAGGAAGGGTAACTGATCATAGAATAAATTTAACATTACATAAATTGGAAGAATTTATGGAGGGAGAAATTTTTGATGAGATGATAGAAAATTTAAGTATTCAAGCTCAGGAAGATCAACTTAATAGATTATTATAATGAATTTCCAGGAAATTTTATCAAAAGCATCTAGTCGATTAAAACTTAAAAATATTAAATCTTACAAACTAGACTCTGAATTATTATTAGCGAAAACACTTAATATTTCCAGAGAGGAAGTTTTATTAAACTTAAATAAGACAATTGATCAATCTGATATAAAAAAATATAATTATTTTTTAAAATTAAGAAATCAATATAAACCAATAGCACATATAATTAATTATAAGTTTTTTTGGAAATATAAATTTTTTGTTAATAAAGATGTTCTTATACCACGCCCTGATACAGAATTAATAATTGAAAAAATTTTGGGAATTTTACCTTTATCATCAAATAAAAACATTTTAGATATTGGCACTGGTTCAGGATGTATTGCAATATCATTAAAGAAAGAACGACCAAATTGCAGAATTACAGCTATAGATAAGTCAAAAAAAGCAATAAAAGTTGCAAAAAAAAATGCAGAAATGCACCAAGTTGGAAAAAAAGTTAATTTTTTTAATATCGATGTTGACAAATACTTAAGCAGTAAATATGATCTTATAGTATCCAATCCTCCTTATATTAAACATAGTGAATTATTAAGTTTAGGAAAAGATATTAAGTTAAATGAGCCAAGGTTAGCATTATCTGGTGGTTCCTCAGGATTAGAAATTTATTTTAAGATAATAAATAAATGCAGAATACTCTTGAAGATAAATGGAATGCTTTTTTTGGAAATTGGACATAAACAAGGTAAAGAATTGAAAAAATATTTGAATTTAAATGGTTTTAATCAAACAAGAATTTATAAAGATCTCTCTGGTAGAGATAGATGCATAGTAAGCACAAAAAATAAATAATGAACAGTTTTAAAAATAATCATAGAAGAAATAGGTTTCGATCAAATAACGATAGAAATTTTAAAAAAAGAAATAATAATGGACATAAGTTAACTGGAGATTTTAATAATAGCTCTGAATTTAAAAGAAAAAATCCTGGTAGAAACAATCAAAATGCAGCGAAGCTAATTGAAAAATATAACGACTTAGCAAGAGAAGCATTATCTAATGGAGATAAAATATTATCTGAAAACTATCTTCAACATTCAGATCATTTTGCCAGAATATTAAATACTCAAGAGGCATCAAAAATAGTTAATTTAGAAAATGATAAACCTTCAGGAAGCAATATTGATCTAAAAAGTGACGAAGTAATTATTGATAATGCTATCAAAGAAGAAAAAAACGTTAAAGTAGTAGATTAATTCAGCCCTGCTATAAGCTCGGATTTTAATACATCAACTTTTATTTTATTTACCTCAAATTCATTTCTTTGCTTACCTTTCAAAGTTTTTCCCGATGGCAACTTTAGTTTTTGTGAATTAATTTTTTTCCCATTTTCGATTACCTCATAGTGCAAGTGAGGACCAGTTGACAATCCTGTGGATCCAACATACCCAATAATTTGACCTTGTTTTACTTTTACACCCTTTTTTATTCCTCTTCCGAATTTTGACATATGTGCATAAATGGTTTGATAAACTGAATTATGTTTTATTTTTACACAATTTCCACCTCCTCCACACCATTGAGCCCTTGTGACTATACCATCTCCAGATGCCATTATTGGTGTTCCAGCTGGTGCAGCAAAATCTGTTCCAGTATGCATTTTTGTAAATCCTAGTATAGGATGTTTCCTTTTTCCATATGGCGAAGAAAGTCTAGCACCATTTATTGGAGTTTTCATTAAAGTTTTTCTCATACTTTTTCCATCTTCATCAAAATAATCTATTTCATTATTTGATAATTCAAATTTATATAAATTAAAATCATTTCCTTGAATATTTAATTTTGCAAAAACAATGTCACCATTTTCAATTATAGATCCATCTTCATTTTCAAATTGTTCATAA
>CACPLR010000004.1 GCA_902634885.1 uncultured Pelagibacteraceae bacterium
AATAAGAATACTAGATCCTTTATATGTGGCATTAAAGGTTACAAGCTATCTAAAACTGAAATAAAATTTTTACGTAAATATAAACCCTGGGGTATAATTCTTTTTTCGAGAAATATAAAAACTATAAAACAAACCCAATTATTAACAAAGTCATTAAAAAATATTTTACAAAATCCTACACTCCCAATTTTAATTGATGAAGAGGGTGGTAGAGTTTCACGATTAAGAAAATTTATAGATAACTCTGTATTTACAAATAATTATTTTGGAGATCTTTATAAAAAAGATAAAAAAAAATTTAATTTGTATTTTGATGTCTACGTTAAACAAATTTCATATTTATTAAGACTTCTTGGTATTAATGTTAATACAGTTCCAGTTTTAGATATATTAAGAAAAAATTTACACCAAATTGTGGGTGATAGATCTTTTTCTTCAAATAAAAAAATTGTTTCAAAAATTGGTGATATTTGTATTGATAAATTTCATAAAAACAAAATTGCAACAATAACAAAGCATATACCTGGACACGGTCTAGCCAAGGCTGATAGTCATTTGAAACTGCCAATTATTGATAAAAATCAAGCTTATTTGCTTAAAAATGATTTTAGTGTGTTTTCTAAAAAGAAATCAAAAATAACCATGACTGGTCATTTAATGTTTAAAAAATTGGATAGCCAATATCCAGTAACACACTCCAAAAAGATAATTAGGATTATCAGAAACAAAATAAAATTTAATGAATTGATTATAACAGACGACATTTCGATGAAAGCATTAAACAACAATATTGAATATAATGTTATAAAATCATTCAGTGCAGGTTGTAATTTAGTTTTACATTGTAATGGAAAAATGAGTGAAATGCTTAAGGTAGCCAAAAATTCACCTAAAATTAATAACTTTATAATTAAAAAAACATCACAAATAACTAATATTATAAGCTAAATTTATTCAATGAATGATTCTTTAGAATTTAATGTTGAGTTAAATGCTTACAATGGTTCCCTAGAAGTATTGTTAGATCTAGCCAAATCTCAAAAAGTTGATTTAGAACAAATATCTATTACTAAACTTGCTGATCAATTTCATGAGTTCATTACCAACTCAAAGAATCTTAATCTTGAAATTGCTTCTGAATATTTATTGATGGCAACTTGGCTTACATATTTAAAATCAAAGTTACTTTTACCTGAAAGTGAAGAGGAAGAATTTAAAGCTTTAGAAGTTGCTGAAAAATTAAAATTACAATTAAAAAAACTGGAGTTAATAAGACTTCTGTCTTCACAGATGTTAAGTAGAAAAAGACTTGGAAGAGATGTTTTTATGCGTGGTTCAAAAAGTGGAATTAAACCTATTTACAACTCTAAATATACTTTAACATTATTTGAGGTTTTAAAAACTTATGCAAATATAGTTATGACCAAAGATTTTCAAAGAATGAATATTCCAAGGCTACCAGTTCTTACAACAGAAGAGGGCATTAAAAGAATAAAAGAATTTTTTGGTAAATTATCAGATTGGAAAGATATGTCTGAATTAATCCCAAATAATTTTAAATCAACAAAAAATTTAAAACGAACTGGAAAAGCAGGAATTTTTGCTGGCTGTTTAGAGTTAGCTAAAGAGGGTAATATTTCTATAAAGCAAAAAGACTTATTTGATAATATCTACATTAAAGAGAAAATATGAATAAATTAAAAAAAGATAACGTTTTAAATTTTCCCTCAAAAATGACTGAAATAGAAAGAGAAGTTGAAGCTATTGTTTTTGCAGCTGCGGAACCGCTAAGTATAGAAACAATAGAAACTAAAATTTCAAAAAATACTGATGTTTTAAAAATATTAAAAAAATTACAAACATTCTATACAAACAGAGGTATTAATTTAGTTTGTATTTCAAATAAATGGTCTTTTAGAACAGCACAAAATTTATCATCATTAATGTCTCAACAAAAAACTGTTGAGAAAAAGCTATCAAAAGCTGCTATAGAAACATTAGCAATCATTGTGTATCACCAACCAGTTACACGAGCGGAGATAGAGGAGATACGGGGTGTTGCCTTTGGTACCAATACTCTAGAAATACTAATGGAATTAAATTGGGTTAAGCCACAAGGTCGAAAAGATATTCCAGGTAAACCTATCCAGTATGGAACTACAGATGACTTTTTAAGCCATTTTAATCTTCAAAAATTATCTGATCTTCCAACAGTGGATGAACTAGGGACTGCTGGACTTATTGATACATCTTCTGTTGATGCATCGATCTTTGGTACTGGAAAGTTTTATAAGGAAAAGCAAGAAGACAAAAAGGAAAACATATATTCTGATATCGATGAAATGTTAAATAGCACTCTCAAACCTGAAAGTGAGGAGTGAAAAAGTTTCTTTAAAAAAACAACTATTAAGGGTATAAATAAAGTATGAGTATAGGATTTTGGCAAATAGCAATTGTAGTTATACTGGTAGTTTTACTGTTTGGGAGAGGTAAAATCTCTAGTTTGATGGGCGATGTCGCTAAAGGGATAAAAAGTTTTAAAAAAGGTATGGCAACTGACCCTACGGAAGATACACAACCGAAAAATATCACAGAAAACGAAGACTCAAATAATCAAGACTCCAATAACAAAGAGTAATACATGCCACAAATTGGCTGGTTAGAAATCTTAATAATAGTTTCTATAGCAATCATTGTAGTAGGTCCTAAAGATTTTCCTTTAATGTTAAAAAAAATGGGATCTTGGATTGGATCAATTAAAAGATATGTAAGTGATGTACAAACTCAAGTATCCGAAATTACAGACAACTCAATAGAAGATGAAAAAAATATTAAAAAATCATCTGAAAAAAATGAAAACATAAAAGATATAAATGGATAAAGAAACGGGATTCATAAGCCACTTAGTTGAACTTAGAAAAAGATTAATACATTCATTAATATTTTTATCTGTATTGTTTGTAATTTGTTATTTTTTTTCAGAGTATATTTATGGATTTTTAGTTAACCCATATGCTGAAGCAGTAAGAGATGATGGTATTGAAAGAAGATTAATATTTACTGCACTTCAGGAAACTTTTTTAACTTATTTAAAAGTATCTTTTTTTGCAGCTTTTTTTATCACTAGTCCGTTTATTTTGATACAGATTTGGAAGTTTATTGCACCTGGACTTTATACTCATGAAAAGAAAGCAATTATGCCTTATCTAATTATTACACCAATTTTATTTCTATTAGGAGGAATGCTTGTTTATTATTTAATAATGCCACTTGCGATAAAGTTTTTTTTATCATTTGAAAGTTTAGGAGCAAGTACAAATTTACCTATTCAACTTGAAGCAAAAGTTAATGAATATCTATCATTAGTAATGAAATTGATATTTGCTTTTGGTTTGAGTTTTCAACTACCTGTAGTTTTAAGTTTATTAGCAAGAATTGGAGTAATTAATTCAACTTTTTTAAAAGAGAGAAGAAAATATGTTGTAGTTATGATATTTGGAGCTGCAGCAATTTTAACTCCACCAGATCCAATTACACAAATAGGATTAGCTGTTCCACTGCTTATTTTATATGAATTATCAATTTTTTCTGTAAATATAATTGAGAAAAAAGCAGAAGAAAAAAATGCATAATTTAAAAGAAATAAGGGAAAATTTAGAACATTTTAAAACCTCACTCAGTCATAGAAATTCTGAAGTCGATTATGATCAAATTTTAGATCTTGATAAAAAAAATCGACAGTTAATTCAAGAAAAAGAAAAATTTGAGATGGAGAAAAAAAATATTTCTAAATCAAAAGATGAATCTTTATTTGAAAAATCTAAAAAAATATCTAAAGAAATTGAAAATTTATCAAAAAAACAAAAAATTATTAAAAACGAACTTGATAATTTACTAAGTTCAATACCTAATTTACCATTGGATGAAGTTCCTGTTGGTAAAGATGAAAATGATAATGTTGAAGTTACTAAATCTGGTGAAATCAAAGATTTTAAATTTAAACCATTAAGTCATTATGAGTTAGGTGAAAAACTAAATATGCTAGATTTTGATTTAGCTACAAAAACTACTGGCTCTAGATTTGTATTTGTTAAAGATAAATTAGCTGCTCTTGAAAGAGCAATTTCTAATTTTATGATCGATACACATATTCAAAAAAATGGATATACAGAAATATCACCTCCTTTGATGGCAACTGATGAAACTATGTTTGGAACTGGACAATTACCAAAATTTGAAAATGACCAATTTGAAATAAAATTTGATGATAAAAATGAAAGAAAATTTTTGATACCAACTGCTGAAGTAATATTAACAAATATGGTTAAAAACCAAATTATTGATAAAAAAAAACTTCCAATGAGGTTAGTTGCATCAACACCTTGTTTTAGAAAAGAAGCTGGCAGTTATGGAAAAGATACAAAAGGAATGATTAGACAACATCAATTTTATAAAGTTGAACTTGTAAGTATTGTCGAAAATAATCAATGTATGCAGGAACTAGAGAGAATGACCGAATGTGCAACTAAAATATTAGATGATCTAAAATTACCTTACAGAAAAATTATTTTATGTACCGGTGACATGGGTTTTGGAGCAGAAAAAACATATGATTTAGAAGTTTGGCTTCCTTCAGAAAATAAATACAGAGAAATATCAAGCTGTTCTTCATGTGGATCTTTCCAAGCCAGACGAATGAAAGCTAGATATAAAAATAAAGATAATAATATCGAATTTGTGGGTACTCTTAATGGCAGTGGATTAGCAGTAGGTAGAACTCTGATAGCCATTCTTGAAAATTATCAACTAGAGGACGGCTCAATTATAATTCCAGAAGTCTTGAAACCCTATATGGGAAATATTGATAAGATTTCGAACAATTAGGAGTTGTCATTAAAAATTAGATAGTATAAATAATCTTAAACTTTAGAGGATCATATGGACAGTGGAATTGGACAATTTATACCGTTAATTTTAATATTTGTTATTTTTTATTTCTTTTTGATTAGACCACAACAAAAGAAAGTTAAAGAACATAAGGCAATGGTTGAAAATTTAAAAAGAGGGGACAAAGTTGTAACTTCAGGTGGAATTGTTGGTACTGTTGAAAGAATAATTGATAACGATAAAGTTGAAGTACAAATCGCCGAAAATATTAATGTCGAGGTAGTTAGAGCTACTGGAATACAAGGTTTAATAAATACTGCAGAGCCAAAAAAATAACATTAACTTAAATGTTATACTTTTCAAAATTAAGAATATTTAGTGTAATTATATTTACCTTAATTTTATCTTATTTTTCCCTCTCAAACTTTTTTAAGATAGATGATAATTTTTTTTCAAAAAATATAAAACTTGGATTAGATTTACAAGGTGGTTCATACTTACTACTCGAAATTGATAATAAGCCTGTAATTACTCAAAAACTTCAAAACAAAGTTATGGAGTTAAAAAATTTTTTTAAGGATAAAAATATTATTACAAGAAATTATACAGTAGATGATAATTCAATTATTTTTGATACCACCTCAGACAAATCTGATGAATTAAATAATATTTTAGATGATGATGAAAGTGAAATTAATCCATACTATCAACAGTACAAGTCACATGAATTTGACTTCGTAAAAGATCAAGACTCTTTCAAATTAACTCTTTCTAAATATGGACTTGTTCTATTAAAGAATGCATCTTTAGATCAAGCAATTGAAATTGTAAGAAGAAGAGTTGATGAGGTAGGAACCAATGAACCAAACATTCTAAAAAGAGGCAATGATAGAATTTTAGTAGAATTACCAGGTTTAGATGATCCTGGCAGAATAAAATCTTTGTTAGGAAAAACTGCTAATTTGACTTTTCAATTTATAACTCAAAATACTGAGGAGTCTTTTGGAACAGAAAAATTAGATTTTGAGGATGGCTCTGAGAATGCAATTGTTAGTAAGCGTATTATCTTAAGTGGTGACAACTTAGTAGATGCAAAACCATCTATGAACTCACAAACTAATGAAACAGTTGTATCTTTTACTTTGGATAGAGTAGGTGCAAAAAAATTTGGAAAAGCTACTAGTACAGGAGTTGGAAAAAGACTAGCAATTATACTTGATGGTAAAATTATTAGCGCTCCATCAGTGAGAGAACCTATAATTGGTGGATCAGGTCAAATATCAGGGGATTTTACATTTCAATCAGCAACAGATTTAGCTTTATTATTAAGATCTGGGGCTTTACCCGCACCTCTTAACATTATTGAGGAGAGAACAGTAGGACCCGATCTTGGTCAAGACTCCATTGATGCTGGGATAATGTCATTAATAATTGGTTTTATATTAGTAGTACTATTCATGATTTATAAATATAGAGTTTTCGGTGTAATTGCGAATTTAGCATTAATTTCAAATTTATTTTTACTTGTTGGTGTATTAACGTTATTTGAAGCTACTTTAACATTACCAGGTATAGCAGGAATAATCTTGACTGTTGGAATGGCAGTTGATGCAAATGTTTTAATTTTTGAGAGAATAAAAGAAGAAATTAAATCTGAGCGAAATCCAATTATTGCTTTCGACTCTGGTTATACAAAATCAAGAACTACAATTTTAGATGCAAATATTACTACATTAATAGCAGCTGTAATATTATTTTTCATGGGATCTGGTCCAATCAAAGGATTTTCAATAACATTAGGTGTTGGAATTTTAACTACGCTATTCTCTGTATACTTCATAGCGAGACTTTTTACTGCATTTTATGTGATCAAAAATAAGGAAAAGGAGAGTTTAATTTAATGAGAGAAATATCCTTTAATAAGTTTTACAAATCATTCAATATTCTATCAATTGTTCTTATTGTTACATCGCTCATTCTATTAGCATTTAAAGGGTTGAATTTTGGTGTTGATTTTAAAGGAGGTACATTAATTGAATTAAGAACTGATTTAAATTCTGCAAATATTAAAAAAATTAGAGACAGTTTTAATCAATTAAATCTTGGAGATGTGTCTGTTAAAAACTTTGGAAATGACACTGACTTTATTATTAAATTTGAAAAACAAAATTCAAATGATCCAAAATTTATAGATAATATTAAAACTAAACTTTCAGGCTCAATTGGAACGGTAGACTTTAGAAGAGTTGAAAATGTTGGTCCAAAGGTAAGTGCTGAACTCTTACAATCAGGCATTATAGCTATTGCTTTATCTTTAGCAGCTATGCTTTTATATATTTGGATAAGATTTGAGTGGCAATTTAGTTTGGGAGCAATTGTTGCACTTTTTCACGATGTAATAATTACACTTGGAGTTTTCTCCCTTTTTTCATTAGAAATAAACTTATCAATTGTAGCTGCAGTGCTTACCATAGTTGGTTATTCAATGAACGATACTGTTGTAATATTTGATAGAGTAAGAGAAAATTTAAGAAAATTTTCTGATATAAAAATTTTTGAACTAACAAACGTTTCAATTAACCAAACACTATCTAGAACAATTATAACCTCCGCTACTACTCTTTTAGCACTTTTATCAATTTTTATTTTTGGAGGTGAAATTCTAAAAGGATTTTCATTAGCAATGATCTTGGGTGTTATATTTGGAACTTATTCCTCAATTTATATTGCAAACCCAATTTTAGTTGTCCTAAAAGTATCGCAACGAACTATAGTAAAAGAAGATAAAGATTAATATAAATTTTGAGCAGCTACCATTGAAAGCAGCATAGGCAACGATAAAAGGGTATTTGTTCTAGAAAATAACATTGCGGTCTTTGCAGATTTTGCTTTAATTTCAGGTTCAGCCTCAACTATACCTAAAGCTTTTTTTTGATTAGGCCATATAACAAACCAAACATTAAAAGCCATTATCAATCCTAGCCACATACCAATTCCTATTGCAGTATTTTTACCACCACCTGAACCAATACCTAAAGTCATAGCTTGATGAACATATCCATTTAAATATGCAAGAATTAAACCTGAAACTACTGTAACTAAAGCCGCCCATCTAAACCAGAATAAGGCAGATGGAGCTATTACTTTTCCAATAGCAGGTTTCTGTTCATCTGGTATTTTTGGCATATTAGGTATTTGAACGAAATTGAAATACCATAGTAATCCAATCCACATTGTTGCGACAATCACGTGAATATATCTGAATACCCAACTCCAGAATAATACATCAATGTCAAATCCACCATTTCCAAAGTATAAACCTAAAAAAAGAATAACAGATATTCCTAATGATAAATGTACTGTTTTTGATAATGATTGTAGAATTGAAGTCATTTAGTCAATTATACAATATTTTTTTTTAAATATTAAGCAGTTTTTTTAAATTTTGTGTTTAAAAGAGGTTTTAGGAATTTTCCTGTGTAACTACTGTCAACTTTTGCCACATCTTCAGGTTTTCCTTCAGCAATAATATTTCCTCCCTTAACACCTCCTTCTGGACCCATATCAATAATATAATCGGCAGTTTTAATTACATCTAAATTATGTTCAATAACAACTACACTATTTCCTGTAGCAACAAATGTATGTAGAATTTCTAACAATTTCTTAATATCATGTTGATGTAAACCAGTTGTAGGTTCATCTAAGATATACATTGTTCTTCCAGTAGATCTCTTTGATAATTCTTTTGCTAGCTTAATTCTTTGTGCTTCACCGCCTGAAAGAGTAGTTGCTTGTTGTCCAATTTTTATATACCCAAGTCCAACTTTCTTAAGTGTTAGAAGTTTTGTTTTAATATTTGATATATTCTCAAAATACTCACAACCTTCATCAACTGTCATATTCAACACATCAGCAATACTTTTATCTTTAAATTTAATTTCCAAAGTTTCTCTATTATATCTCGTACCCTTACAATCGTCACAAGTAATATATACGTCAGGTAAAAAATGCATCTCATATGTGATTACCCCATCACCTTCACAAGCCTCGCACCTTCCACCTTTAACGTTAAAAGAGAAACGACCTGGTTTGTAACCACGACTTTTAGACTCTGGTAAGTTTGTGAACCAGTCTCTTATTGGCCCAAATGCACCAGTATATGTTGCAGGATTTGACCTTGGTGTTCGTCCAATTGGAGATTGATCAATATCGATAACTTTATCAATTAACTCAATACCTTTAAAACCTCTAAAAGGTTGAGGAATTTTTCTAGACTTATTATTATTTAGTGTAAGGTTTAAAGCGTTGTAAAGGGTTTGAAGAACTAAAGTTGATTTACCACTTCCTGATACCCCTGTAACACAAGTAAAACTACCTAATGGAATTTTAAGATTAACATTATTTAAGTTATTACCACTTGCACCATTGATTTCTAAAAATCTTCCATTTTTTGCAATTCTTCTATTTTTTGGAATTGGTATAAAGCTTTTATTTGATAAATATCTTCCAGTAATACTATCGTTATTTTTTAAAATTTCTTCATAACAACCTTGTGCAACTACTTGACCACCTTTATTCCCAGCTTCTGGCCCAAGATCAATTATATGGTCTGCGTTTTCCATTGTTTCAGTATCGTGTTCAACAACAATCACAGTGTTACCAAGATCTCTTAATCTTTTTAAAGCATCAATTAATTTAACATTGTCTTTTTGGTGCAATCCAATTGATGGTTCATCTAAAACATATAAAACTCCTGTAAGTCCTGAACCAATTTGAGATGCTAGTCTAATTCTTTGAGCTTCACCACCTGATAGAGTTCCAGACTCTCTTGAAAGTGTTAAATAATCTAGGCCGACGTTTAATAAAAAATCTAACCTTTCATTTATTTCTTTTAATATGTGCTGTGCAATTTTTAATTGTCTTTTATCTAGATTGTTATTTAAAGATCTAAACCATTCTTTTGCATCGTAAATTGATTTTTCTGTTACTTCGCTAATGTTAAGTTCGTTAATTTTGACACATAAAGCCTCATCTTTTAACCGCTGGCCATTGCATCTTTCACATTTTGTATCAGATTGATATTGAGCTATTTCCTCTCTTTTCCAATCACTATCAGTCTCTAAATATCTTCTCTCTAAATTATTAACAACACCTTCAAAAGTTTTCTTGTGAGAATATTTTTCATAACCATCATCATAAGTAAATTTTATCTCCTCATCATCAGATCCAAAAAGGATTACATCTTTTATTTTTTTTGAAAGTTTTGACCATTTTTCATCTAGTGAAAATCCATAATGTTTTGCTAAAGATGCTAAAGTTTGCGCGTAATACATAGATGAAGATTTTGACCAAGGTTCAATTGCTCCATCTGCAATACTTTTTTTTTCATTAGGAACTACTAATTTAGGATCTACATTAAGTTTTACACCAATACCTTCACACTCTTCACAAGCACCGTAGGGACTATTAAATGAAAAAAGTCTAGGCTCAATTTCTTCAATGGTAAATCCACTTTCTGGACAAGCGAATTTTGTAGAAAAAATTAGTTTTTCTACTTTTCGGTATTTTTTTGGTAATGTTTCGTTTTCATATTCAACAAACAATAAACCATTTGCTAAATTAACTGCAGTTTCTACACTTTCAGCTAATCGATTTCCAAGTGATGAATTAATAACAATTCTATCTACTAGTATAGATATATCATGTTTAACTTTTTTATTTAATTCTGGTACATTGTCAATTTCATAAAGCTTGTCGTCTATTTTAATTTTTCTAAAACCTCTTTTTTTATAATTTAAAATATCTTTTTTATACTCACCCTTACGACCTCTAACGACTGGAGCATATAAGAAGATTGTAGATTTTTTTGGCAGTTCTTTAATTTTATCAACAATTTGGCTTATAGTTTGAGATGTAATTGGTTTACCAGTAAATGGTGAATAGGGCACGCCAGCTCGTGCATAAAGCACTCTCATATAATCATAAATCTCAGTTACAGTTGCAACGGTTGATCTCGGATTTTTTGATGTATTTTTTTGCTCAATTGAAATTGCTGGACTTAATCCTTCTATCAAGTCAACATTTGGTTTTTTCATTTTATCTAAAAACTGTCTTGCATATGCAGATAAGCTTTCTACATATCTTCTTTGCCCCTCAGCATATATGGTATCGAATGCTAGAGATGATTTTCCAGAACCAGACAGACCAGTAATAACAACAAATTTATCTTTTGGAATCTCTAGTGAGATGTTCTTTAAATTGTGCTCTTTTGCACCCTTAATAACTATCTTTTTAAGCATAATTTTTGTTGCTTTAGATTAATAAAATTAATATTCAACTTAATAAGTGATATAAATAAACATATCAGATATAAAATATTATGGCAGGTAGTTTAAATAAAGTACTTTTAATCGGTCGATTAGGCGCAGATCCAGAAGTAAAACAAATGGTAAATGGCAAAAGTGTTGCAAGATTAAGCCTAGCAACTAGCCAATCGTGGAAAGACAAAAACACAGGAGAAAAAAAAGAGAAAACAGAATGGCATAGAGTGGTTGTATTTAACGAGGGACTAGTTAATGTCGTTCAGCAATATCTTAAAAAAGGCGCACAAGTATACGTTGAAGGACAACTTTCAACACGAAAATGGAAAGATGAACAGTCTGGCCAAGACAAGTATTCGACTGAAATTTTAATACAAGGTTATAACTCTTCTTTGACAATGTTAGGTGGTGGAAATCAAAATTCAATTCCTTCTCAAGATAATAAACAAAATTTTGAAGACAATAGCATTGCTCAAAACGAATTGGACGATGATATTCCATTCTAGTTTTTATGCAAAAAAACGAGGCACCTAAAGATTTAAATATCAAACCAATTTCAATGTATGATGAAATGAGTTCGTCATACTTGTCTTACGCAATGAGCGTTATAATAAGTAGAGCTCTACCTGATGTAAGAGATGGTTTAAAACCAGTACATAGAAGAATTTTGTATGCAATGCATAAAGGAGGTTTTGATTGGTCAAAACAATTTAGAAAATCTGCAAGAATAGTCGGAGATGTAATTGGTAAATATCATCCACATGGTGATCAAGCCGTATATGACGCTTTAGTTAGAATGGTTCAAGATTTTTCAATGAGCCTTCCATTAATTGATGGTCAAGGAAATTTTGGTTCCATTGATGGTGATCCACCAGCTGCTATGAGATATACAGAAACAAGATTAGCAAAAATAGCTCAATTTTTATTAGACGATATAGAAAAAGATACAGTTTCATTCAAAAGTAATTATGATGAAACAGAACAAGAACCAGATGTCCTTCCCGCACAGTATCCAAATTTATTAGTTAATGGAGCAGGAGGAATTGCTGTTGGTATGGCAACAAGTATACCTCCTCATAATTTAGGTGAAGTTGTAGATGCTACTTTAGCTTTAATCAAAAATAAGGACATAAAATTAAGTGAATTGATGAAACATGTTCCTGGTCCAGATTTTCCAACTGGTGGTATAATTATTGGTAAAGATATTATTAAACAAGGTTATAAATCTGGCCGAGGTTCTTTTAAAATTAGAGGCGATATTAAAATTGAGCAAGCTAAGGGGAGTAGAGAAAGATTAGTAATAACCTCCATACCTTATCAAGTAAACAAATCTGTTTTAAATGAGAGAATAGCTGAATTAGTAAGAGAAAAAAAAATTGAAGGAATTAGAGATATAAGAGATGAGTCTAATAGAGAAGGAATTAGAGTTGCAATTGATTTAAGATCAAGTGTTGAACCTGAAACAATTAAAAGACAATTATATAAATATACATCCATCGAAAGTTCATTTGGTTTCAATACTTTAGCTATTGTAGATAACAAACCAAAAACTTGTAATTTAAAAGATTTTTTAGAAAATTTTTTAAAATTTAGAGAAGATGTAGTAATAAAAAAAACTAAATATGATCTAAAAAAAGCAGAAGATCGCGTTCATATTTTAATCGGATTATCTGTCAGTGTTGAAAATATAGATAAAGTAATAAAAATAATAAGACAATCCAAAAATCCTGAAGAGGCTAAGAATTCTCTATTAAAAACTAAGTGGAAAATAAACAAGTCAGCAAAATTGATTAAATTAGTTGATAATAAAAATTATAAAGGAACTTATAGTTTATCTAATGAGCAAGTTGTATCTATTCTTGAGTTAAGATTACAGAAACTTACTGCTTTAGGAATAAACGAAATTGAAGTAGAAATAAAAAAATTAGCTGAATTAATAACTCAATATAAAAAAATTATTAATTCTAAAGCAGAATTACTAAAAGTTATTAGTGCTGACTTGCAACAAATCAAAGATAAATTTTCTGAACCAAGAAGAACACAAATAATTGATACTGTATTAAATTATGATATTGAAGAAACTATTCAAAA
Organism: uncultured Pelagibacteraceae bacterium; assembly: GCA_902634885.1. Classification (GTDB taxonomy): domain Bacteria; phylum Pseudomonadota; class Alphaproteobacteria; order Pelagibacterales; family Pelagibacteraceae; genus Pelagibacter. Next base: position 13,302 of record CACPLR010000004.1, read on the forward strand.
AGAGGCTGTAATCATTACAATTACGTTACAAGGATATATTAAACGTGGTGCATTAAGTAATGTAAAACAACAAAAAAGAGGTGGAAAAGGAAAAACAGGTATTAAAACTAGAGACGAAGACTCAGTAGTTCAAACCTTATCAGTCAATACACATACTTCAGTTCTATTTTTCTCTACAGAGGGATTGGCATACAAAATTAAAGCTTGGAAGATACCTGAAGGATCTGCATCATCAAAAGGTAAATCGTTATTCAACATTCTACCACTTAAAAATCACCAATCTATTAGCTCAATTATGCCTTTTCCAGATGAAAATGTTGATACAAAAGGAATGCATATTATTTTTGCTACAGCCAAAGGAAAAATTAGAAAAAATAATTTAGAGGATTTTAGTTCTATTAATCAATCAGGTAAAATTGCTATGAAATTAGATAGTGATGACAAAATTATTGGTGTAAAAATTTGTAAAGATGATCAAGACATTATTTTAAGTACAAAGTTTGGAAAATGTATCAGATTTGAGTCTAAAAAATTAAGAGTATTTAAAGGCAGATCATCTAAAGGTATTAAAGGTATAAATTTATCTGACAAAGATGCAATCGTATCATTATCTATAATTGATCATGATCAAAAAATTCCAAAAAAATCTTCAAAAGATGAATCATCAGAGGTAAAGGCTAAAGAAAAATTTATACTCTCAATTACAGAGAATGGTTATGGAAAAAGAACTTCCCATTATGATTTTCGAGTAACTAATAGAGGTGGAAAAGGTATAATTGGTATTGTCAACTCATCAAGAAATGGAAATGTATCATCATCTTTCCCAGTTTTTGAGGGTGATCAAATATTAATATCAACTGATAAAGGTAGAGTTATCAGAACTACCGTTAAAGAGATAAGATTAGCAGGAAGAAACACTCAAGGAGTTAGAATTATTAAACTTTCTGGAGATGAAAAAGTAGTTTCGGCTATTAAATTAGATGATAATTTAATTTAATGAAAAATATTGCAATATATCCTGGTACTTTTGATCCTATAACCTTTGGTCATATAGATGTAATTAAAAAAGCTTTAAAATTTGTAGACAAAGTGGTTGTAGCAATTTCAGATGGAAACCAAAAAAATTTTTTATTTCAAATCGAAGAGAGAGTAGATATCGTTAAGAAAGCTTTGTTCTCTGATCTTAAATTCACCAAAAAAAATATCGATGTTATTACATTTAATTCATTAACAACAGATTTATGCAAAAAATATAAATCAAATATTATTTTAAGAGGTCTTAGAGCTGTTTCTGATTTTGAATATGAGTTTCAATTAGCTGGAATGAATAGAAAACTTTACAATAAAATAGAAACAATATTTTTAATGTCTGATGTTGAGAATCAAATTATTTCCTCAAGATTTGTAAAAGAAATCGCTCAACATAATGGAGATTTAAAAAAATTTACAACTAAGAGTACAATCAAATCTTTAAAGGAGAGATATGCTTAAATATATAAATATATTATTATTTATTTTATTAACTTTAACCTCAAAACTAAATGCAAAGGAGAATATAATGATTTTAAAATTAAAAGATGGAGATGTTAAAATAGAAATGTTTCCAGATGTTGCCCCCAATCATGTAAAAAGAATTACTGAGTTAGCTAACAGTGGTAAATATGATAATGTAGTATTTCATAGAGTTATTGATGGCTTTATGGCTCAAACAGGAGATGTAAAATTTGGAAATTCCTCATCATCCGATTTTAATCTGCAAAGAGCAGGAATGGGCGGATCTGACTTACCTGATTTAAAACAAGAATTTAATGATTTGCCCCATGAACGTGGCACTGTATCTATGGCAAGATCTTCTGATCCAAACAGTGCTAATAGTCAATTTTTTATTTGTTTTGAGTCAGCCTCTTATTTAGATAGAAACTATACAGTCTTTGGTAAAGTTATTGAAGGAATGGAGTTTGTAGATAAAATTAAAAAAGGTGATGGTCCTAATGGATCAGTTTCTGAACCAGATAAAATAATTAGTTTTAAGTCTGAATAAAAATGAATGGCATTAAAAAAATTTAATTTTAATGTTAATCATACTGAAAACCATTCACGAGTAGGAGTTATTGAAACCCATAGAGGTGATATTAATACACCTGCTTTTATGCCTGTTGGTACACAGGCGACTGTAAAAGGCGCATTCATAAAAGATGTAGTTCAAACTGGAAGCGAAATAATTTTGGGAAACACCTATCACCTAATGTTAAGACCAGGTGTTGATAGAATTTCAAGCGTTGGAGGTTTGCATGAATTTATGAATTGCAACCTTCCTATATTAACTGACTCTGGTGGATTTCAAGTAATGTCATTATCAAAATTTAATAAAATTGACAGAGAGAAGGGTGCTATTTTTCAATCTCATATTGATGGTAATAAGTTTATTTTAAGTCCTGAGGAGAGTATTAGAGTTCAAAAGGGCCTCAACTCAGACATAGTAATGGTAATGGATGAATGTCCAAAAAAAACTGATGACTTTGAGAAAATAAAAAAATCAATGGATTTATCTATGTATTGGGCAAAAAGATCAAAAAATGCATTTGGCGACAATCCTCACAAAGGTTTATTTGGAATAGTTCAAGGCGGTCTGTTTAATGACTTAAGATTAAAATCACTAGAGCAACTTATAGATATTGATTTTGATGGTTATGCGATGGGTGGTTTGGCGGTTGGAGAAACCCAGAAAGAAATGTTTGATGTATTGGATGGAGTTAAAGATTATTTACCAAAAGATAAACCTAGATATCTTATGGGCGTTGGTACTCCCTCAGACATTATTGGCGCAGTTAAAAGAGGTATTGATATGTTTGATTGTGTATTACCGACACGATCTGGCAGAACTGGTTTGGCATTCACATGGAATGGAAGAGTACAAATAAGAAATGCAAAATATCAAAACGATAATTCGCCTCTAGATTTAAATGTTTCTAAATTTGACTTAAATAAATACTCAAAAAATTATTTGAATCACTTATTTAATACTAATGAAATGTTAGCATCTATGCTGTTAACATTAAATAATATTAACTTTTATCAGGAGTTGATGAGTGAGATAAGAAAAAATATTAAAAATGGAACTTTTGAAGAATTTCACGATAAGTATATTAACATTCTGTAAAAATTATCCATTGATAAACGGATAAAAATCAATATAAGGACCCCCGTTGGGCCGTTAGCTCAGTTGGTAGAGCAATTCCCTTTTAAGGAATGGGTCGATGGTTCGAGTCCATCACGGCTCACCAATTTTAAGAAATTGGTGGATATTCTAAAGTTACCTCATTTATCCAAGAGGTTATATTATTTATTCTGTTGGTTGAGGAAGGATGTGTGCTCATGAATTCTGGTGGTTCTTTACCTTTATTAGCTTCTCTCATTCTTTCCCAAATTTTTACTGTCTCTCTGATGTCATAGCCAGATAATGATGCAAATATTAAACCCAAGTAATCAGCTTCACTCTCTTGTTTTCTATTAAAAGGATTCATAATTCCAATTTGTGATAACAAACCCACTGTATCCATCCCTGTTGTTCTATTTACATTAGATACAGCCCCTTTAGTTGCAATATCTAAAATTTTTGTTCCCACATTTAATAACGTTCCTCTACTTGCTCTTTCAACTGAGTGTTTTGCTACAGCATGAGCTATTTCATGACCCATTACAGCAGCTAATCCATTATCATTTTTTGTAATATCAAGCATACCTGTGTAAACTGCAATTTTTCCACCAGGCATACACCATGCGTTTTTTACTTTTTTGTTTTCTATTAAAATATACTCCCATCTAAAATTAGCCGTTGGATCTGGTTGATTGCTTCTTACAAAATATTCAGTTATTGAATTTTCGATTTTTGCGCCAATATTTTTTATTTTATTTAAAGTTGTAATATCTTTGCTGAGCTTTTCTTTTTCTTTTACTTTTTCATATAATTGTTCTGCTTGAGCATTAAGTTTAGCCTCAGGTATAAGTCTTAGTTGTTTTCGATCTGTTATCGGGACATTAGAACAGGCGTGAAGACCAAAAGATGCACATCCACAGCCCATTAAATATATGAAATTTCTTCTATTCACTTTTACCTACAATTATATTACATGTAATTAATAAACAACTATATGATATTAAATAATAAAATTTTAGCTTTCTTATTTGTTCTTGCAGTTTCATTTGTAATTTACTCAAGTTATAATTAAATTATGGCGAAATTAAAAAGAAAAAGCATATCCATATTTGCTAAATTAAGAAATTATTTTATTACTGGGATAGTGGTATTAATTCCAATTGGTATAACACTTTATTTAACAAAATTTTTTATTTCAATATCATCTAAATTAATACCTAATGAGCTAAATCCAAATACATATTTGCCATATGCTATCCCAGGTCTAGAGATAGTTCTTGCAATTATTTTTATAACTTTAGTTGGAAGTTTATCTTTATCATTTATAGGAAAAAAAATTTTACAATTCGTAAACGATTTATTTAAAAGAATTCCTATTCTTCGAACTATTTATTCAGCAATAGGACAGATGACGGAATCATTGGCTCCTAAAAAGGGTGATAGAAAAAGTGTAGTTTTAATTGAGTATCCTAGAAAAGGAAGCTGGGCAGTTGGATTTGCAACTAAAGACAATGAAGGTGAAATCTCAAAAAAAACAAACAAAAATCTTGTTAATGTATTTGTGCCAACAACACCAAATCCAACCAGTGGATTTTTACTAATGTTTCCAAAAGAAGAGGTTCTGTATTTAGATATGAGTTTTGAGGAAGCATCTAAGTTTATTGTATCTGCAGGGACTTCAAACCCTCAAGCTAAATAATATCATTTAAGATTGAAGCACGGTCATAAAGTTTAAGTAATTTATAATACTCACCAATCTGTTTATCTTCTAACTCTATTTTTTTTACCTCTTTTTCAGCTAAAATAAAAAGATCTTTATGTAAAATAGGATCAGCCAATTTAAATTTTTTTAAGCCACTCTGTTTAAAACCTAAGACATCTCCATAACCTCTTAAAATCATATCTTGTTCTGAAATTTCAAAGCCATCATTTGAGTTTTTTAAAATATTTATTCTTTTTTTTGCATTTTCACTTAAATTTGACTTAAACATTAAAATACAAGTACTTTGTTTATCACCTCTTCCAACTCTGCCTCTGAGTTGATGTAATTGTGATAACCCATATTTATTTGCATTTTCAATAATGATTACATTAGCATTTGGGAAATCAATTCCAACCTCAATAACAGTTGTTGACACCAACACATCAATTCTTTTATTTAAAAAATCATCAAGCACTTTATTTTTTTCATCTTTTTCCATTGATCCATGAATTAGACCAATTTTGTTTTTAAAAAATTTTTCTAAAAATTTACTCTTTTCAACAGCTGACTGATGATCAAGTTTCTGTGATTTTTCAATAAGTGGGCAAACCCAAAATATCTGATTACCAGAGGAAATTTCTTTTTTACAAAATTTTATAATTTCATCTACTTTTGTTTCTAATTTACTATAAGTGGTTATTGCTTTTCTATTTTTTGGTTTTTCTTTAATTAAAGTAACATCCATATCTCCATAAATTGTCATTATCATAGTACGAGGTATTGGGGTTGCAGACATAACAAGTACATCACAATTATTACCACCTTTATCGGATAATTCTTTTCTTTGTCTTACACCAAATTTATGTTGTTCATCGATAATAATTAAACCAAGATTTTTATAATCTACTTTTTTTTGAAAAAGGGCATGTGTGCCAATGATCAATTTTATTTTATTTTGTTTTACATTTTCTAATGTACTCTTTTTTTGTTTATATTCAGTTTTTCCTGTTAATAATTCTATTGATATATCTTTTCCAAATAAATTTGATGCAAAATTATAGTGTTGTCTAGCTAGTATTTCGGTAGGAACCATCAAAGCTACTTGAAAACCTGATTTTATAACATTCAATGCAGCAATTAATGCAATTATTGTTTTTCCTGATCCTACATCACCTTGAAGTAACCTAAACATTCTTTTTTTCGATTTGAGGTCATTATTTATTTCTTTCATTGCCTTTATTTGATCATTTGTAAGTATAAATTTAAATTTTTTTAAATATTTTTGATAAATATTTGGATCAAAAATCTTCTCTTTTTTTTTAATCTTCTTAAATTTTTTTCTTATTTCAGATGATATTAAAAAGTTTGAGATAATTTCATCGAAAATTAATCTTCTTAGGTAATCTGAATTCTGAAGATTTTCAATTTCCTCACTATGAATCTTTCTAATGGATTGATCCCAACTTACATGATTGAAATAATTTAAAATTTCTGCGTTATGCCATTCTTTTAGTACGGGCATATTTTTAAATATGATCTCAATAGTTTTATTATATTTTGAGGCTGTGAGTCCTTCCGTCAGACTATAAGTATTTATATCTTTTATATTTCCATCCTCTGTCTCTGATACTAATTTTGGATTCGTTATTTGATATTTACCCTTATAAAAACCTACTTTTCCATAAATAATTATTTCTTGATCCAGAGGAAGTATTTTTTTTATGTAACCTTCAAAACTATTAAAGAAAACACAATCTATTTTCTTTTCAGAAGATAAACAGTTAACCCTATTAGGCAAATTTCTCATTCTAGGAAAATGATACTTTTTTGGGACTAGTTGTATTGATTGAGTTTTGCCTATTTGTAATTGATCAATGTTTACTGTTTTTGAGGTTTCTATTTTTGAAATAGGTGCGTGCCATAATAGATCAAAAATATTTAATATTTTTTTTTTTAAAAATAATTGCTTAGTTTTTTTACCTATTCCTTTAACGCTACTAATTTTTGATAAAAAATATTCATAATCCTGCATAAAGTATATATAAATCTATATTATATGGATTCAAACAGGCAAAATCTTATTAATAAAATAAAATATAGAGCTCAGTATAGAGGCACTAAAGAAATGGACCTATTTGTTTTTAAGTTCGTAAATGAAATTGTTGAAAATTTAAATTTAGAAGAATTAGAAGATTTGAATAAATTAATTAATCTTGGTGATGAAGAATTAATTAAAATTTCTGAGTCAAAAGATAACCAAAATTTATCCAAAGTCATAATAAAATTGAGAGAATTTAAAGAAAAATATTAATGGCGGAGAGACTGGGATTCGAACCCAGGAAAGAGTTGCCCCTTTGCCGGTTTTCAAGACCGGTGCTTTCAACCGCTCAGCCATCTCTCCGTGAGCAAGGTTTTATAAGTATTAATATATATTTCAACAATAAAATAGATAAGATATTAATCAAAATCTTTTTAATAATAATTTCATTATGGATAAAAAAAGTTTTAACCAAGGTTTGTTTTTAAGTGCGGTTGGATCTTTCTGGTGGGGTTTTTTTGGTGTTCTATATTTTAAGTATATTTCTTTTGCAGGTCATATAGAAGTTGTTGTACATAGAAGTTTGTGGACTGCAGTTACACTTTTAGTGACAACAATAATTTTTTCAAAATGGAAGATTTTTAAGAAAATTATATTTAATAAAAAACAATTAATTATTCTATTTTTATCTGGGATATTGATATTTTTAAATTGGGCAGTTTGGATTTATGCAGTTTCATCCAATCAAGTTATCAACGCAAGTTTTGGATATTTTATCATGCCGATATTAAGCGTTTTTTTAGGATATTTCTTTTTTAAAGAAAAATTAAATAAGAAAAGATTTGTTTCTATTTTTTTAGTTTTAGTTTCTATAGTCTATATCTTTCTGATTGACTTTAAATCTATACCATGGGTTGGAATTTCAGTTGCTTTAAGTTGGGGTTTTTACAATTTACTCAGAAAAAAAATATCAGTGTCAACAGATATTGGTTTATTTATAGAAAGTTTATTTATTTTGCCTTTTATACTAATAGTTTTTTATTTTATTACTCAAAATAACGTTAATGACTTCTCACTAACAAATCCTATTTTGATGTTAATTCTTATGATGGCAGGCCCAATGACAGTGATTCCATTATTTTTATATGTAAGAGGCGTTGAATTGTGTGGTCTTGGACCAACGGGTATGATTTTTTATATTACACCCACTTTACAATTTATTTTAGGGTATTTTTTGTTCAATGAGCCTTTTAATATTAATCAGTTAGTTAGTTTTATTTTAATATGGATTGCTGTATTTATTTATCTTAGAGATTTATATGAAAATAACTAAAATATTTATAATAAATATAATCTTATTTTTATTTAGCTTTAAATTTTTATCTGCCTCAGATTTTGAAAATTGGAAAATTGACTTTAAAAAAAAGGCTCTAGATGAAGGTATTAGTATAAAAACGCTAAATAGAGTGATAGATAATTCGAGATTTCTTCCTGATGTAATTAAATATGACAGATATCAACCTGAATTTTACGAGGATACTTATACTTACATTTTAAAACGAACATCTCAAAAAAAAGTTGCAAAGGGCCGAAATCTTTATAATTCAAATCAAAAATTAATTGAAATTGTATCTAACGAGTTTTTAGTTGATAAAAATCTTTTATTAGCATTGATGGGTATAGAAACTAATTTCGGTACATATCTTGGAAAAATGGACATTGTTTCTTCGTTAGCTACACTAAGTTTTGATAAAAGACGTAGCAAATTTTTTACATCTGAACTAATAACTTTACTAAAATTAGTTGATGCAAATATAATTGATCCTGACACTTTATTTGGATCTTGGGCTGGAGCTTTTGGAAATTTTCAATTTATGCCATCAACAATTACTAATCACGCAATTGATTATAACAATGATAAAAAAATTGATTTAAAAAATATTGAAGACTCATTTGCATCAGCTGCTAATTATATAAAAAATTTAGGGTGGAATAATGATATACCATGTTTTTATAAAATAAATCTAAAAGATGATATCCCATTAGAATTTTTAAATACCTCAGCAAAAAAACTAAATAATAAAAGAAAAGTAAAATATTTTTCAAAGTACATAGAAAATAGTGATTATTTAAAACCATTTAACAATCTTAATTCAGCAATTATTACACCTGATGTCGACATTGTTGAAAATGCAAAAAAGTTTTCACCCGCATATATAGTTTTTGATAATTATGATTTAATATTAAAATGGAACAGGTCATTAAGATTTGCATTAGCTGTTTGTACCTTAAAAGATAAATTCAACGATGAATTATAAAATTCCTCTTATATTTCTTTTAACTTTTTTATTTGCATGCGAACAAAGGTATACTAATTTAGAATACAATAGTAATTTTGAAAACTTTTCAAACAAAGGGTTTGCCTTAATCTATGATGAACAACTTTATAAAAATAAAATTGTCAATAAAAAAATAGATGAAAGATCGCTTATAATTTTTAATAATAAATTAAAATATGATACTCCAGTAAAAGTAACAAATTTATTAAATGGAAAATATATTTTAGCTAAAATAGGAAAAAAATCTAGATATCCTTTTTTTTATAATGCTGTTATTTCTAAAAGAATATCAGAAGAATTAGAAATTGATCTATCAGAGCCTTATATTGCAGTTCAAACAATAAATACCAGTGGTGCATTTGTTGCAAAGAAAGCTAAAACATTTAAAGAAGAGAAAAAAGTAGCAGATAAAGCTCCTGTAGATGGCATTACTATTGAAAATTTGGGTGATGAAACAAAAAAAATAGAAAAAATAAATAAATTAAAATTAAAAAAGAAGGAGTTTAATTACATAATTAAATTTGCGGATTTATATTTTGAAGATTCGGCTTTAATTCTTAAAAAAAGATTAGTGGATGAGTACAATTTAAGCAATATTTCAATAGATAAGATAAATAATAATGTTTATAGGGTTTATATAGGACCCTTTAATAATATAAAGTCTATTAAAGTAGAGTTTGATAAGATAAATCTAATGGACTTTGATAACATTGATATAATCAAATTATAAAATGCAAAATTTTTTAAAACTTATTTTAATTTTTTTTTCTTTAATTTTTCTTTCATCAAAATCAAATGCAATAATTAGCGTAAATGCTAAAACTGTAATACTACAAGATTATTTGTCTGGTGAAATTCTTTATGAAAAGGATGCTGACCTTTCAATATATCCTGCATCTATGACAAAAATTATGACTTCAATTATTGCTTTTGATTTAATTAAAAAAGGAGAACTTACACTAGATGAAAAATTTATAATATCTGAAAATGCTTGGAGGCTGTCCACAGCAGGATATTCGTCAATGTTTATAATGGTCGGCGATGAAGTATCAGTTGAAAATCTTTTAAGAGGTATAATAGTTGCATCAGGTAATGATGCCTGCATTGCATTGGCAGAGGGTATTGCAGGCACAGAGGAGGAATTTGCTGTATTAATGACTGAAAAGGCGCTTGAGATAGGAATGGAAAATACTAATTTTTCAAATTCATCAGGTATAAATGACCCAAATAATTACTCTACAGTTCGAGATATTTTAATAATGTCTAATTACTTAATCAAAAATTACCCAGAATATTATCATTACTATAAAGAAAAAGAATTTACATGGGATAGAACCGGTGGTGATCCTATTACTCAAGGAAATAGAAATCCATTATTATATAAAAATATAGGAGCTGATGGAATTAAAACTGGTTATCTTGCAGTAGAAAAATATTCATTAGCCTCCTCTATAAAAAAAAAGAATAGAAGATTAATTGCTGTTGGAAGTGGCTTTAATTCAAAAAATGATAGATCTAGGCAATCCGCAAAGTTGTTGACTTGGGGATTAACAAAATTTGATACAATTTTAATTGGCAAAAAAAACGATGTGATATCAGAGTTAGATGTATGGCAAGGTAAACAAAAAAAAGTTAAAGCATATATTTCATCAGACATCTATAAAACAATTCCTAAGGCAAAAAAAAAATATCTAAAAGTAATAGTTAATTATGAAGGACCTCTGGAGGCGCCGATAGAAAAAAATGATGTCATTGGAAAAATGAAGATTACTTATCAAGATGAGGTAGTTGGTAACTATGATTTATTTGCATCGGAAAGTGTTCAAAAACAAAATATAATTTCCCGTATCTTAAGCTCAATAAATTTTTTAATATGGGGCGATGTATAAAAAAAAATACCCTGTAATTATTTTTGAAGGAATTGAGGCTTCAGGAAAATCAACGAATATTAATAATTTTTCAGAATTTTTAAAAAAAAATAAATATCAATTTATAAAGATAAGAGAGCCTGGGGGTACAAAATTTTCAGAAAAATTAAGAAAAATAATGTTATCAAAGAGCAATAAATTAGAAAAAAAAACTGATTTACTATTAATATTAGCTTCTAGATCTGAAAACATTTCAAAAATTATTAATAAAAATTACCAAAAAAAAATAATCTTAATAGATAGATTTTCAGACTCTACAGTAGCTTATCAGCATTACGGTATGGGTTTAAATTTGAATATAATAAAAAATTTAAATTCTTATATTATTGGTAAATTTAAACCAGATCTTACCTTCTTATGTACTGTAAATAACAAGAATATGAATAACAGATTAAAAAAAAGATCAAATAACAATAGATATGATAATTTTAAAATCAGCTTTTATAATAAAGTTCAAAAGGGCTTTCTTAAATTATCAAAAAATAAAAAAAAATATGTTTTATTAGATTCGAATAATTCGACACCTGCTGAAAATTTAAATAGAATTATCAAAGAATTTAAAAAAATAGCAAAATAATTAAATGTCAAATACACTAATAGGCTTAGGCGATGTATTGAATGATTTAATTAACTTACATAATTCAAATAAACTTCCAAATAAATTATTATTAAGTGGGACACAAGGAATAGGGAAAGGCGTATTATCCAAACACCTACTAAACTATATTCTGTCTAAAGACGAGCCATTTGAATATGATCTAAAAAAACTCCAAATAAATCCTAGTAATAAATCATATAAATTATTTGAAAGTAATACACACCCCAATGTTTTTAAGATTCATAAAAAAAAAGATAAAAAAAATATTGATATAAGTCAGATAAGAGAAATGATTAAATTTCAAAATAGTTCATCATTTAATAACAAAACACGATTTGTATTAATTGAGGATGCAGATCTGCTTAATGTAAATTCTGTAAATGCATTATTAAAAACTCTAGAAGAGCCAAATAACAATTTTTCTTTTATTTTGACACATAATTCGAATAAAACTGTCTTAGAAACTTTAAAATCAAGATGCATAGAATTCAAAGTAAATTTAAAAAATGAATTTGTAGAAAATATTGTTAACTCATACTTTTCTGAAAATGTATATGATCAAATTTCTTTAGATTTTAAAAATTATTATCATAATCCTGTTTTTTTAATTAATTTGTCAATTTATTTTAATGAAAATAACTTAGATATTCAAAATTTTAGTATTGAGGATTTATTATATGAAATCACGACAAACCCATCATATTTAAAAGATGAATTTATATTATTAAATCTTAATCTTTTTATTGAATTATACTTTTATAAAAATATAAATGCCCATAAAAAAAATATTTTTAAAGCAAAAGAATATTTTCTAAAAAAATTATCAAACGTCAATAAATATAATCTTGATATAGAGACTTTTTTTTTAGAATTTAAAGATTTATTAAAATGAGTAAAAATTTCTATATAACTACACCGATTTATTACCCTTCAGCAAAACCACATATGGGACATGCTTATTCTAGTATTGTTTCTGATTTTTTTGCAAGGTTTAAAAAAAATGACGGTTATTCTGTTCAATTTTTAACCGGTACCGATGAACATGGTTTAAAAATTCAAAGATCTGCAGAAAAAAACAATATGAAGCCAAAAGATTTCTGTGATCAAATATCTAAAACTTTTGAAAATTTGTCTGAGACACTAAATTTATCAAACACTGATTTCATTAGAACTACCGAACAAAGACATATTAAATCTGTTCAACATTTATGGAAAATTCTTGAGGACCAAAATCAAATTTATATGTCTAAATATGAGGGCTGGTATTCCGTTTCTGATGAAGCATTTTATCAACCTGATGAAATAGAAAGCAGAGAAAATAAACATTTTGTAATAAGTTCTGGTTCTCCAGTTGAGTGGGTAGAAGAGGAATCCTTTTTTTTTAAATTATCTGAATGGGAAAAACCATTACTAAAGTTTTATGATGAAAATCCAAAATTTATTTTACCAGAAGGAAGAAGAAATGAAGTCATTAGTTTTGTTAAAAATGGTTTAAAAGATTTGTCAGTTAGTAGAAAAACATTTTCCTGGGGTATTAAAATTCCTTCAAATAATGACCATATTATTTATGTATGGCTAGATGCACTTACCAATTATTTAAGTGCTTTAAATTATCCAAATATTAAAGATGAATTATATAAAAATTTTTGGCCTGCTGATGTTCATATAATTGGAAAAGATATATTAAGATTTCATGCTATTTATTGGCCAGCCTTTTTAATGGCAGCTAAATTACCTTTGCCTAAAAGAGTTTATGGTCATGGTTGGATATTATCTGGAGATGAAAAAATGTCTAAGTCAAAGGGGAACATACTCGATCCATTAGAAATTATAAATGTATATGGGTTAGATTCACTTAGATATTATCTTTTAAAAGAGGTTTCCTTTGGTAATGATGGAAATATTTCTCAAGAAAAGCTTGAAAGTTGTATAAATAGTGATTTAGCAAATAATTATGGAAATTTGTGTCAAAGAGTTTTGACTTTTTGCGAAAAAAATTGTGGTTCGAAAATCCCAACTAGTGATTTTATAAATGATGATTTAGAGATTTTGAAAAATTTCGAAAATTTAGAATATTTGAGAGATTTAATAGACAATCAAAACATCAATGATTATATGAAATTTATTGTAGATATGCTTTTTTCATCAAATAAATATTTTAATGATCAAGAACCTTGGAAGAAAAAAAATGATATAAATAGATTGAGTACAATTGTTTATACTGCTTTAGATCTAATTAGAAAAATTTCTATACTATTAAATCCGGTGATACCTGATACAACTTTAAAGGTTTTAAAAATATTTGACATTAATAATGACAAACTAAAATTTGAAGATATTAATAATCATAAATTTCTTGAAAGTGGAAAAAATATTGGAAAATTAAACATACTATTTAAAAAGATAGAAAATGATTGATTCACATTGTCACTTAGATCACGAGCCTTTAATAAAAAATCTAAATGGTGTTTTAGAAAGATCTAAAAAAGTTGGAATAGATAAACTTTTAACTATTTCAACTAATATTAACAGTTATAAAAATATTTTAAATTTAATAAACCATGATCCTATGATTTATGGATCAATAGGAATTCATCCACACGAAGTTCAAACTTCAAACTTTGAGAAAAACTATATTGTTCAAGAGTTTAAAAAATATCAAAAAATAATTGGAGTAGGGGAGTCGGGATTAGATTATTATTATGAAAATAGTCCAAAAGAAACTCAAATAAAAAGTTTTAAAATTCATATAGAGGCTTCGATTGAATGCAATTGTCCACTAATAGTTCATTCTAGAGATGCAGAAAATGAAACTTTTTCAATTTTAAATGATTATAAAAATAGCAATCCTAAAATACTTATGCATTGTTTTACTGGGTCAAAAGAGTTTGCAAAAAAACTTCTAGATCTTAATGCATATTTTTCAGCAAGTGGGATTATTACCTTTAAAAATAGTGTTGAATTACAAGATACATTTAAGTTTTTACCAAATGATAAAATATTAATAGAAACCGATAGTCCTTTTTTAGCACCTATTCCTATGAGAGGAAAAAAAAATGAGCCAAGTTTTATTCAATATACACTTCAACACTTATCAAAACTAAAGGAGATTGATAAATCTAGCATGGATCATATTACTACCCAGAATTTTGAAACACTATTTTTCAATAATGAAAACTAGATTTACAATATTAGGGTCAGGTAGTTCTCTAGGTATACCAAGAATTGATGGATATTTTGGCAAATGTAATCCAAAAGTAAAGCAAAATTTTAGATCAAGATGTTCTGCTTTAGTAACTCATGATAATTTTAATATATTAATTGATACATCTCCTGATTTAAAAACCCAATTATTAAAAAATAAAATTAACAATATTGATAAAGTTTTTTACACACATCTACATGGTGATCAAACTCACGGTATTAATGAATTAAGGGTTTTTTTCCTAAAAAATAGAAAAAAATTAGATGTCTTTGCTGATAAAATGACTTCTGATTATTTATTAAAATCTTTTAGTTACTGTTTCAAAAATAATTATGGTTATCCCGCAATTTTCAATCTTAACAAATTAAAAAAAAAACATACTTTCAAGGTAAAAAAATCGAAGGTTCAAATTGAGTCTTTTCCTGTCAAACATGGAAAAATTAATAGTATATTATATAAAATTAATAACTCATGCGCTTATGCTAGTGATGTAAGCAAAATCAGTGAAAAAGACTACTCAAGACTTAAAAAATTAAATTACTTTATAGTCGATTGTTTAAGATACGATCCACATCCATCCCATTTTAATTTAGATCAAGTTTTAAATTTAGTTAAAATTATCAAACCAAAAAAAACAATTTTAACTAATATGAATAATGAAATTGATTATGTTAAGATACAGAGGCATCTGCCTAAAACTGTTGTTCCTGCCTATGATGGTATGAGCTTTTTAATATAATGGAAATATACTTAAAACTTTTTGAAGTAGTATTTCCCGTCTTCTTTATTGTAGGTATTGGCTACTATTTAGGTAAAAAAGATAAGAAATTTGATACTACTTTTATTACAAATTTTGCATCTAACATAGGTACACCTGCAATGGTAATATACGCTATTACCTCAACTGGAATAAATTTTCAGATT
This sequence comes from uncultured Pelagibacteraceae bacterium, assembly GCA_902634885.1. Lineage (GTDB taxonomy): Bacteria > Pseudomonadota > Alphaproteobacteria > Pelagibacterales > Pelagibacteraceae > Pelagibacter. Next base: position 29,193 of record CACPLR010000004.1, read on the forward strand.
TTTAAAGATTATTTTTTCTATTATCTTCTTGCAATTTTAGGTTTTATTATACTCGGAATTATCATCTTATTTATGCTGAATACTAAAGATATAATAAGAGAACTTCCACCTCTAATTCTACCTAACACTGGTAATATGGGTATACCTATATGTTTATTTGCCTATGGTGCACAAGGACTTGGGGTTGCAGCTGCAATATCATCTTTAATTGTATTACTTCATTTTACACTTGGAATTTTTTTAGCTGATAGAAAATTTAACTTTACAGTGTTGATTAAAAGTCCACCATTTTATGCAATTGTTATATCAGTTCTATTTTTGTATTTTGAAATTAATATGCCACAAGTAGTAATTAATTTGACTGAGTTATTAACATTTGCAACTATCTTTTTAATTCTTATGTCCTTAGGAATTGCTTTAACGAAACTAAAAGTTTTTTCTTTAAAAAATGCAATATTTGCATCAATAGGAAGAGTTATTTTAGGTCCATTAATAGGCTTTTTAATTATTATTTATTTTGATTTATTCGGTTTTGCAGCAGGAGTACTTTTAATTCAAGCATCAATGCCTAGTGCTGTTTTAAATTATCTTATAGCGGCTATTTATTCTCCAAAAACTATTACGGATAGTGTTGCAAGTACAATAGTTGTCTCAACAATAATGTCATTTATAACTTTACCTATTGTTATTTTTATATCGTTAAAATACTTTCCTCTATGAGGGGTGCAATAATAAACCTTTCAGCTTGGTTAATTCTGCCGTTTATGGATGCCATTGCAAAATATCTTTCTTATTCTTTACCTGTATTGCAAGTAACGTGGTTTAGATTTTTTTTTAGTACTCTAATCACTTTGTTATTTATTTTTATATTTTCAAGAAATTCTTTAGTCTCTTCTAAAAATTTAAAGTCTCAAATTATAAGAGGATTACTACTATTAACTTCAAGCGTATTATTTTTTTATTCAATATCGATAATCTCTTTAGCTAAAGCATTAACAATAGCTTTTATTTGTCCATTAATGGTTACTGCTTTATCACCTTTTTTTTTAAAGGAGAGGGTGGGGTCAAGAAGATGGACAGCCGTTATAATAGGTTTTATGGGGGTTTTGATTGTAATTAGACCAGGAATTGTAGAATTTAATTGGGCTAGTTTTGCAGCACTAGGTACTGGTTTTTGTTACGCTTTATATTTAATAGTAACTAGAAAATTAAAAAACACAGATAATGGATTATTAACATTGCTAATCACGAGCTTTGTTGGAACCCTAGTTTTAAGTTTATATTTACCCTTTATTTGGGTTAAACCAACTTTTTCGGAGTATTTATTCGCTATAAATATGGGTTTAATAGCTGCCTTAGCTCATGGTATGATTATCATTTCCTACAATTATTCAGATGCTAGCAAGCTGGCTCCTTTGGGTTACTTTGAGATTATTACTAATATTTTAATTGGTTATATTTGGTTCTCTGATATTCCTGACAAGTACACTATTATTGGACTTTTAATTATTATTTTATCAGGTGTTTATGTGTTTAGAAAAGAACAATCTATATAAATGCAAAGTATACTTTAATATAAACTAAAATATTAATATATACATATAAACTATTGTAATTATTATTAATTTTATATTACTTAAAGTAAAATATAATATAGAAATATATCTTATCTATCACCTAAACAATGAAATTTTAATTTATATTTAGACATTTCATACTACTCAATCGCAAAAAATAATTAAAATTGTTAAATAATACAGATAAATTGATCAAAGTAATCTAATAATCTTTTAAATTAATGGTATTTATTTGAGAAAGGTGAGAGGACAACAAAATAAAAGTTAAAAATTTCCTAAATATTAAATAAAAAAAATCGATAAAACTGGGAATTTCTATCAGTAATGCATTTATCGAATATAGCATTTAATGAGCCATAGAGGGGTCAATTTCAAAGATTTATTGATATATAGTGCAACTTATAGGAGTAATATAAATATAACAACTATATATGGGTAAAAATTAAAAAAACGTTGATTTTTCTTACTTTTAAACGAAAATTCCCTCTTTTTTTAAGAGTTTTTTCTTGGTTTTAATGCCTCCAGGACCCGAATATCCACCTAGGGACCCGTCAGATCTGATAACTCTATGGCAAGGTATTTTAGGTGCATTTGGGTTTTTTCCAACCGCATTTGCTACAGCTCGAGCAGCTTTTGGCATATTTATGGCTTTTGCAATCTCTAAATAGGATCTAACTTGACCTTTAGGAATGGTTTTGAGGTGATTCCACACTTTTAACTGAAATTTGGTACCTTTTAAGATCATTTTAAAAGAAAACCCTGTTACCTTGTACCTTTTCAGGCACAAAGAACAGTAGTTTTGGCACGTCGTTGTATGCGCTACCGCCATGCCTTTCACTTCGCTATTTTAGCGCTACTCAGCGAAGTTTTCTGCCCTCTAGGCTTGAATCTCTCGATTTTTCCCTAGATGGTCAGTTAAGAGTTGCCTCTTAATTCATATTTAATCTATCATATGACCACTTTAGAGGATATCACTTTATTGTTGAATTTAATGGTTTTTTAACACCTGTGAATAGCGTTAATAACTAACTTGGCTTCACAATTATTAATATAAAATATGAAACATAAAACAGAACAGTCATGATACCTAAGAAATAAACCTCTATAGATTTGCCATTTTTCTTAAACACTAAATAAGTAAGCAATGTTAATCCAAAAGAAATAATCAAAAAATATATTGGCTCAATTGAGCCATCCATAGACACCATAGTCATAGATTTTAAACTATTGACATTTAAAATCACTTAATATATTACTAGTGATAATTAATTGTTATCAATAGTAATTGTATGACTGAATTAACTACAGACCTAAAATTGCTTCATGAGGCAACTTTAAATAACCTTAAAAGCTCTAGAGCAAATAACACTTTGAGAGCATATAAATCAGACTTCAAAGATTTTGCAGCTTTTTGTGCAAAACATGTTTTGAATTCATTGCCATCAGATCCAAAAATTGTATCTTTATATTTAACCCATCTTTCTAAAAATTCAAAAATTAGCACCTTAAGAAGAAGATTAGTGTCGATTAGTATGGTGCATAAACTTAAAGGACATTATTTAGATACAAAACATCCGATAATTATTGAAAATTTAATGGGAATAAGAAGGGTAAAAGGAAGCATTCAAAAAGGAAAAAAACCTTTATTAATTAATAATTTAAAATCGATAATTAACGTAATAGATGAGCAAAAAATTGAAAACATAAAAAAATTTAGAGATAAGTCAATTATACTAGTGGGCTTTGGAGGTGGTTTTAGACGAACTGAGCTTATTTCAATTGATTATGAAGATCTAGAATTTGTACCTGAGGGTGTTAAAATCACTATCAGAAGATCAAAAACTGATCAATTTGGTGAGGGAATGATCAAAGGACTACCCTACTTTACCAATGAAGCCTATTGTCCTGTAGTCAATCTTAAAAATTGGTTAGAAATTTCTAAAATTAAGTCTGGACCTATATTTAGAAGATTTTCCAAAGGCTTATCTCTAACAGAAAAAAGATTAACCGACCAATCAGTAGTTTTATTAATGAAAGAGTATTTAAATTTAGCAGGCATTGAGAATAAAAATTTTGCAGGTCACAGTTTAAGATCTGGTTTTGCAACCGTTGCTGCAGAAGCTGGTGCGGATGAACGTAGTATTATGGCAATGACTGGTCACAAAACAACACAAATGGTTAGAAGATACATTAGAGAAGCAAATATATTTAAGAATAATGCTTTAAATAAAATTAAAATTTAGATTGATATCCAATCTTTAGGCCAAAAATTTTCATTATTTGATGGATTTAAATTAGAAGGCCTAGTACAAATTTTATCCAAATTCTTATTTAACCATGCCCCCCACCAGTGAAATGTGGAAGGTCCTACAATAAAATGTTTAGCATATTGAAAAAGATCAAAATCGTTTATTACGTTTTCATTAATTAAATGATATTTTTTTATAATTAATCTATTTGATAATTTATCAAAATTTTTGTAGTCGTTAGTCCAAATAAAATATTGTGGATTTTGAACTTTTTTTTCAATAAAGTTTATTGATCTGTTAATATAATCAATAATTTGATTGGTAAAAAAGTCTGATTTTTCTTTGTTTTTTACTGTATCCGTTAGACCAATTTGATCCGAAAACCTATTTCTTCTTATATGAATGGAAATTGAATTATTATTACTTAATTGTTCGACAATAGAGTTTTTGTGATTAATTAATTCTTTTTTAGTTTTAAAAAAATTTGATAAATCCTTCTTAAATTCGTTAAAATATTCATAATTTTCAAAGTTTCCTTGAACATAAATGTTATCAGAAAAATTTATTTCTGATAGATTGGTATAATTTTGAACTATTTTTAAATTATTTTGTTTTATCGATTTTTCTTTAAAAAAAACTTGCTTATTTGAAAATTTATCAATTAGGATTAATAATTTTTTTTTTATTTTTTTATGTAATTTGTCGTAAATATATTCTTTCGGAGCATAATTTTGATCAATATTGAACGAGTCTAACATATATTTTTGATGTTTTCTCAAAGTGTTTTTTTTAAATGAGTAACCGCTTTGATTATCTATAAAAAGCTCATAATTTAGTTTTTTTGCCATTGAATAGGCGTGTGCATACATAAATAACTGATTTCCCAAACCTTCTGCTATTTCTACAATAATTTTTTTTGTCATTTAAAACATTTTTTTAAATAGAATTTAATTATGTTCTGATTGTAATCTGTATAATAAAAAATTTTTATTTGTATTGCCAAGATTAAAGTATTTTACATCATTAATAATACAATAATTTTTATTATTATTATAAACATCAATTTTATTACCTAATTTGGATAATCCATTAGATAAATAAATAATAGCAATTTCACCACTCCTAATACGTTTTGAATTCAAATCATATTTTTGCATACAGGATTGTAGAATTATCCAAGGAACAAATTTTAGTTTAAATATATTCAAAAATAATACTCTAAAAAAAATTTAGTTTTAAAATATCCTTTGTTACCTGTTTTATATCATTTCTAAAAACAGTTTTGATATTAGTCATATGCCCAATCCAAAAATTAGAAGTAATTACTCTGTCTTTTTGAATAAGAGCAATAGTTTTTTTGTTTAAAGAATGTGACACATGACTAATTGCACCTTCACAACAAATTAAAATTTCAGAATTATTTACTATGTTTTCGAGGTCTCTAAAAGAACTTTGTTCAATAAATTTTACAGTTTTTTTTTCAATTTTATTTTGAGGATCTTTAATATTTTTAAAATATTTATTTTTAAATTCATTCATAATTTTAACTTTTGTAACGCCTTGTGTAATGACTATGTTGCATTTAAATTTTTTAATTAATGCTTTTAAAAATATGTAAATGGACTCGGTTTTAAGATTCATGTAATCAAAATCATGAAAATAATAATTTTCAAACCATTTTTCATCTAAATGAAGATGTACATAAGGTTTTTGTAATTTAAATTTATTTTTAATAAATTTATAATTTTTATAATAATTAATTAATTTTGGAGATTTAATATCCAGGTAATTTAATAGTATTTGAAAATTTTTATATTGAGTATTTGTCTCTGTATTTTTTATATATTTATTATAAAATAAACCAATTAAATACTTTGGATAAAAATCTTTCAAGAAACAAATTTTAATTTTTGAATTAATAAAAATACCACTTAGAAAGGACCTTCGTTTTCCATCAAGAACAATTAAGTAATCATAATTTTTATTTTTAATTTGAAGGAAAAGATTAAAAAAATCTAAAATTTTATTTTTTGTTTTATCAAAGATAAAAATATTATTTATGTATTTGAAATTTTTAATATATTTTGAATTGTATGTAGAAGCCACGATATCAACTTGATTTTTTCTTGATACATCTGATATAGAATTAGTTACTAACTGAGATGTTATAAAATCCCCTATTCTATCAGTTCTAAAAATTAAAAATTTAGCCATCGTGCCAAATTTGCTTATTTTTAATTTTTTCACCTAGGGTTTTTTTAACCATATACTCAGCTATTAATTTGTTATTAAAAATTTTGTGCGCTTTTTTATGACCATTTTGTGCAATTTTTTTTCGTAATTTATTATTTTTTTTATAAAATAAAATTTTCGAGTTAAGATCACCAGCGCTACTGTAAAAAACCATCTCATCTTTGTTAAAAAAATCTTGATAGTGATAATCCTTATGTTCAAAAGTAAGAATACCATTACCTAGTAAAGTGGCCATTCTTTCACTTGAATAGTATTTGATTGGCTTACCTCTTGTAATATTTATGCCCATATTGCATTTACTTATTTCCTCAAAGTATTTAGATCCCCATACAGGATTTTTTTTATATCCAAAAAAGTTATTTTTAGTTTTGTTTGTAATTTTTTTTATAAATTCAACTCTTTCATCATAATGATTTTTTTTTAGTACACCTCTATGTACACCATGACTAATAGCTAAAAAAACATCATATTCATTATCTTTCATGTAATTTTTATATACATCAATAGAGGGATCAACAGCATTTGGTATAAAATAACAATTCTTGTCTAAAAAAGACAATTTACTTGGTGATGTTGTTATAAAATTAGCATCTGTGAATTGATATTTTAAATGAAATCTCTCTTTGTTTTTTTTATAGTCAGGTCCATGTTTAACTATTGGGTCAATAAACCACTGTGCAATTATAATATTTTTAAAGCTTTCTTTAATTTTTAACAAATCCAAATAATTTAATCTATCGACATGACCAAAAAAAATTATATCTGGTTTAAAATTTTTTATATTTTCAATTATTTTATTAAAAAGATATTTTCTTGATCCAATATCAAATATACTTTTTTTTTCTTTTTGTATATCCCTATCACTTATATGTAAGACAGAATAATTATTTAGTATAAAACCGTTGTTAATTTTTTTTGTGGTAGAATAGTATAATCTTCCATTATGTCTAAAATGAAGATCTGAAATATGTAATATTTTAGGTGGTATTTTCATATTTTAATAAATATTTTTCTTTAATTATTTTTCTTTTTTTATAATTTTTTTTTAACTTATATTCTTCTTTTAATGCCGTTAATTTGTTATGATAGCTTTTCGAATAAATTATCCTCCATTTTCTTCCTTTTGTAAATTTTGCACCCTTTGAACTATTGTGTTTTTTTAATCTTTTAACCAAATTATTTGTGTAACCCACGTAAGAAATATAGGTATTACTTGATTTTGTTAATAACAAATAGACATAATGATTCACTATTTAATAATATAGCAATGTTTGATTATATTAAATAATGGCGGTCCCTAGGGGAATCGAACCCCTCTTTCATGGATGAAAACCATGTGTCCTAACCGATAGACGAAGGGACCAGAAAGGAGGTCTTTTAGTTTAAAATATTTACATAATCAAGGCTATATTATTTCCTCTTTTTTACTAATTACCTCAAAAGTATTGCTATTTTTATGTGTAACTAGTGTCTCAGAAAAATACTCTTTTCCTGTGATTTCAATACCTTTAACTAAATCTCCATCTGTAATGCCTGTGGCAGAAAAAATTGAATCACCAGATATAATTTCATTTAACTCATACTTTTTGTCTAAATCTTTTATACCCATTTGTTTGGCTCTTTTAATATCATCACTTTCTTTAAAAATGAATCGTCCTTGAAAAAAACAATTACTAGCATCAAGTGCAGATGCAGCCAACACTCCTTCTGGCCCACCACCTATTCCAATAAACATATCTACACCAAATTTATTATCTGTAACATATAAAGCGCCAGAAACATCTCCATCTGTAATTAATTTTTTATTAACTTTTAAATTATCTAAAGTATCTATTATTTTACTATGTCTCTCACGACTCAATAAGCATACAGTTAAATCACTCAATTTTTTATTCGACGCATCAGCTAAATTTTTCAAATTTTTTTCTAAGGTAAAATCTAAATCTACAGTTCCTCTCTCTATATTTCTACCAACAGCTATTTTTTCCATATATGTCTCTGGAGCGTGAAAAAGATTATTTTTTTCTGCTATTGCTAGAACAGATATTCCTCCAGGAAGATTTTTTGCGACAAAATTAGTACCCTCAACTGGATCAACAGCGATATCAATTTCTGCTCCGTCTTTTGTCCCCAACTTTTCACCTATATATAGCATAGGTGCTTCATCTAGTTCACCCTCGCCTATTACAACACGTCCATTAATATTAAGATCATTTAATTCAGCTCTCATAATATCAACAGCAGCTTTATCAGCTCCTATTTTATCATTTAAACCTTTGAACTTTGATGCAGCTAAAGCAGCTTTAGATGTAATTCTTCTCATTTTTTCTTTTAGTGATTTATCTAAAGCCATTAGGATTTTATTAAAATCTTCTCACTTGTCTCTATTTTTTTTTCAAATTCTCTTAGTCTTTTATAAACACTTGCAAGTTCAATAATTGTTGGCCAAGCTTTCAGGATATATTGCATTGATCCCTCCACTCTTCCAAAGGCTCTTATTATTTGCTGCATCACTCCTAGAGTTACTACACCAGCCACAATTGCAGGAGCTAAAAAAACATACGCTGATAAAACGTTTGCTTGTAAATATGCTATTCTCCCAATATTAAAATACAAATATCTAATATAACTTAAAAAATGAATGTTTCTTACATCATCAAATAATTCTTCAATCGTTTTTGGTCTTACTGATCCATCATCTTCTGCAATAACAAGTATTTTTCTATATGCCGCCTCCTTTTTTTGAAGATCATATTCAACTCCAACTAATCTTAAGATCAAACCAAGTAAAATTAGAAAAATTGTTCCTCCAACAGACCAAATGAATGCACCTACAATTAAACCATAGTCCCAGTCTCCAAAAAAAAATATTGGTATGCCTATACTTAAGCCAAACAATATAGGTGTGAATTGAACCAACACCATTATTGCCTCAATAAGACTTGTACCTAAAGACTCCATAATTCTTGTGAACTTAATAGTATCCTCTTGAACACGTTGGGACGCACCTTCTATCAATCGTGCTTTTTCATATACACTGTGATACCATTCAACCATAGCCGTTCTCCATCTGAATAAATAGTGAGCTGTAAAGAAACTTATTATTACACCAAGAGATACAGCCATTGCCGCTAATTTTATAAATGACAATAGACTCATCCAATACTCGCTTATTGTAATTGAATTTGGAGCAGCCAAAGCTTTTTGTATCATGTCGTAAAATTCACCGAACCACTCATTTATTTTAACATCAAGTTTTACTTGAACCCAAAGTGAGGATAAAATAATTGCTGAACCTATCCATGACCAAATAAACCAATTTTTCTGTGTAAAGAATCTAAACATTTAATTATTTAGTAAAATTATCAGCATAGGATTTTTTTATTATTTTTCTTAACTTTGGTTCTATAAGCTCGAAGTTAATCTTATTTTTTTTAGCATACTCGATTGCTTGTTCTTTTGAGGAAAATTCTAACTTTAGTTCTGAGCTTGTATCAGTTGAACTCTCCCACCCCATTAATGGATTTATACCCGGTTTCTCTGTTATAAATTCAATTATCCATTTATCAAATTTTTTTATTCCTGATTGCATGGCAGTTTTTGAGGGTTTATAAATTTTAGCTTTTTTCATAAAGATGGTCGGAGTGGCAGGATTCGAACCTGCGACCCTCTGGTCCCAAACCAGATGCGCTACCAGGCTGCGCTACACTCCGAATGCAGTACTAATACAGTAGAATAATTAAATTTCAAAGTATAAAGAGTTCAAAAATAAAAGAATTTTAATATAAATCTGATATATAGGAAAATATGATAATCACATGTCCTTGTAACAAGAAAAAATTCAAAATTGAAGCAAATTTAATTCCTGCCACTGGAAGAGAACTTAAATGTGGGTCATGCGGACATGTATGGTTTTATAATTATGAAAGCAAAGACGAAATATCAAATAAAATTGAGATAAATAATAAGCTAGAAACTCAAAGTATAAAATCCGAAGATAAAAATTTAAATTTATCACCAGAGTTAAAAGATGTATTAATTAAAAATGAAGATAATGCAATTCTAAAAAAAGTTAAAACTAGTGTAGAATTAGTAGAAAACAGTAATAATTTTCCAAAAAATATAAACAAAAAAAAACAGCGAAATAAAAAAAGTGAAAAACCTATAAGTTTTATAAATAAAATTATTATTTCCTTGATAACTTTAATAGCTATAATAATTTTAATAGATACATTCAGAAATGAAATTATTAACTTTCTTCCTGAATTAAATCCTGCTTTTAATAGCTTTTATGAAATTATAGCTGACATAAACTCATTTATTAAAGATTTAATTAGATAATGATAAATAATATAACTAAACCATTTAGATGGTTTTTTAAATTAGAGGCAGCGAGCGGCTTAGTATTATTATTTAGTGCTATAATTGCTTTAGTAATAAGTAACTCAGAATTATCAAACCTATATTTTAACACTTTAGAAAAGTATTTGTTTATAGGTGTAAATAACTTTGGCATTAAGTTATCAGTTTTACATTGGATAAATGATGCTTTGATGGCAATATTTTTCTTTTTTGTAACTTTAGAAATAAAAAGAGAATTTCTACAAGGCGAGCTGTCAAACATTAAGCAAGCTATGCTACCTATAATTGGGGCTGTAGGCGGAATGTTGGTACCTGCACTTTTTTACATATTTATAAATTATGGAAATTCGGAAACAATTGTTGGCTGGGCAATACCATCTGCTACAGATATTGCATTCTCACTTGGTGTTTTATCTTTACTAGGCTCAAGGGTGCCAATATCTCTAAAAGTTTTTTTAACAGCTCTTGCAATAATAGATGATTTAGGCGCAATTGTAATTATTGCATTATTCTACTCGGGAGATTTAAGCATAAAATATTTATCTTTGATGCTTATAGCATTCATACTATTGCTAATTTTAAATAAATTTAATGTTAAAAAATTCTTACCATACTTAATTGTAGGTTTATTTCTGTGGGAGTTTACTCATCAATCTGGAATCCATGCTACTATAGCCGGTGTGTTGTTAGCTTGCACAATACCTCATAGAAAAAAAGAGAAAGATTTTTCACTTTTGATTAAATTAGAGCATGCGATTAGCCCATATGTTGCATTTGGTATTATGCCACTTTTTGCGTTTGCAAATGCTGGAGTATCACTTGAAGGTTTAACATTTGCTTCGCTTTTAAATAAAGTACCTCTTGGTATCTTATTAGGTTTATTTGTAGGAAAACAATTAGGTGTTTTTGTATTTTCTTACATCTCTATTAAACTTAAATTTGCACAAATGCCCACTAATTCTAATTGGATTAATTTCTATGCAGTTGGAGTATTAACAGGTATTGGTTTTACTATGAGTTTATTTGTCGGGAATCTAGCTTTTGTAGATAGTATGCAATATATGGATGGTGTAAAAATTGGGGTCTTGTCAGGTTCATTGCTTTCGACTGTTTTTGGATATTTGTTATTACTTATATTTTCAAAAAATAAATGAAAAAAAAAATAAATTTAAAGCTAATTTTTATAATAATATTAATAAGTATGTTTAATTTAAAAAGTGTATTTGCAAAATATGATAAAGTATTTTTTGACTTTAAATTAAAGTCGATTTCAGGTGATGAAATAAATTTATCTGATTATAAAGGTAAAACTGTTCTTCTAGTAAATGTAGCTAGCAGATGTGGTTTTACAAAACAATATGATGATTTACAAAAAATTTGGGATACTTATAAAAATAAAGATTTTGTAGTTATAGGAATGCCTTCAAATCAATTTGGTTCACAAGAACCAGGCACAAATGAAGAAATTAAAGAATTTTGTGAAGTTAATTTTAATATAACTTTTCCAATGACTGCAAAAGCTGACGTCAAAGGAGATAATGCGCATGAAATTTATAAATGGGCATTTAAAAATCATGGAAAATCAACTATTCCAAAATGGAATTTTCATAAAATACTTATAAATTCAAATGGTAAAATTGAAGATACATTTATGTCGTTTACAAGACCGACATCAAAAAAAATAATAAATAGTATTGAGAATTTACTAAATTAAAAAAGCCTTATTAAATTAGGTTCTTTAATTATATTTGAACCACTCTTTAACATTTTTATACATTTTTTTGAATTTATCTCTTTACATTTATGAGTGATAATTATGATTGAAGCAGTTTTTCTTTTATTATCTGGAATTTGTATTAGTCTTTGAATAGAAATATTATTTTTAGCTAATATATTTGTAATGGATGAAAGTACACCTGGTTTATCTTTTACTTCAACTCTTAAATATAAAGAATTTTCATATGAATTATAATTATAACTAATTGATAAATTCCTTTTTTTATTTGATATACCAAATGGAAACTTAATATTACCTCTTAAAATTGATAATAAATCAGACATTAATGCTGATGTGGTTGGCCCAGGTCCTGCCCCTTCACCTTGCATCACACTTTCACCAACAGGTTTACCCTCTAAAATAACAGCATTCATTACATCGGTTACATTTCCAATATAAGAATCTCTTGAAACTAAACATGGGTGTACGCGTTCAAAAATTTTATTATTAATTATCTCTGTAATACCTAACAGTTTAATTCTTAAATTTAATTTTTCAACAATATCAAAATCAGTTGCTTCAATTTTTTCAATTCCTTCCATCAAACTCTGTGATTTTGAAATTTTACAGTTGAAAGCTAAAGCAGATAAGATTTTAACTTTTGCCAATGCATCGTAACCATTAAGGTCAAGTTTTGGATTTCCAGGTTCAGCATAACCTAATTTTTGAGCATTTTTTAAAACATTTTTAAAATTATCTTTTGTTTTCTCCATTTGAGAAAGTATGTAATTACATGTACCATTTAATATTCCATAAACTTTTGTAATTTTATTTGTTGCTAATCCTTCTTTAATAGTTCTTACAATCGGTATACCACCAGCAACTGCAGCCTCAAATTCGAGATTAACTTTATTTTTTTCAGCTAAAAAAGATAAATAATCACCATGTTTGGAAATTAGTGCTTTATTAGGAGTTATGACATGAATTTTATTTTTCAGAGCATTTTCTACAACTTTTTTTGATAATCCATCAGCAAAACCTATTGCTTCTATTAAAACATCAACTTTTTTATGTTTTATTATATCTAAAGGATTTTTATAAAATATTTTTTTATTTATTTTGAACTTTCGTTTCTTATTTTTATTTTTAGCAGATATAGCAACTATTTGTATTTTTTTTCCTGTTTTAATCTCTATATCTTTTTTTTTTGCTATAAGTTCATTGTATAAATAATTACCTATTTGCCCTAAACCAACAATTGCAATATTAATTTGCCTCATATCTTTATTCCATTAATTTTGGATATTCACTTTTTTTACCATAAATAATTACATTATTTTTAAATTGATCAAATGTTAAATTTTCATCAAAACTTAATGAAGATAGCACTGTGTCAGTTGATATCTCTTTTTTATTCTCCCAAATACCTGTTTTTGTATCAATAGAACAGTTAGTAACAAAAATTAAAATAATAATTAATTTTAATAGTTTAAACATTTAAAGCCTCATCTTCTTTAAATCCATAATAAATGTTCATACTTTGCACAGCCTGACCTCCACCCCCTTTTATAAGATTATCTATTGCAGATAATATTATTAATTTATTTTTATTCTTACTATTACAAATAGATATCAAACAATTATTAGTATTTATAACCTCATTTGTGCTTAACAAAGAATTAATTTTTTTAATTTTGACAAATTTGCTTTTTTTATAAAATTTACTTAAGAACCGGTGTATTTTTTTTGCATCTATATTTTTTTTTAAATCAACATTAATAGTTGTAATAATTCCTCTAAACATAGGTGATAGATGAGGAGTAAAGTCAAAATAATTTTTTTTTTTTGTATATAAATCTAATTCTTGTTGAATTTCTGAGTTGTGTCTATGATTTGAAATTCCATAAGCGCTAAGGGACTCATAAAGATTTTTATTTTTATATTTTTTATGAACATTACGTCCAGCTCCTGAATAACCAGATTTAGAATCTATCACTATGTTTCTATTCGAAATAAAATTTTTTTGAATTAAAGGTGCCAAAGGCAATAAAATGGAAGTAGGATAACATCCAGGTGAGGATATTACTTTTTGATTTTTGTATTGATTTTTTTTTAATTCTGGCAACGAATAAATTGAATTTTTAATTAACTTTTGGGCACTATGTTTAATTTTATACCATTTTAAATATTCATTTTTATTTTTTAATCTAAAATCTGCTGATAAATCAACGAGTAAGTTTTTGTCTAATAAAAATTTAGACAGTTTTTGAGCTTCACCATTTGGCAGTGCTGAAAAAATAACATCAACCTCTTTCAAAAATTTTCTTTGAAATTTTCTTATGATTGGTAATTTTTTTTTAGATAAAGATTTATCATAAAATGAAATATTTTTACCTACAGAACTATTTCCACATAAGTATTTGATATGAATTTTTTTATGTCTCGCTAAAATTTTAATTAACTCAATTCCAATATATCCAGTAGATCCGCATACCAAAACATTTAGCTTAGACATAAAATAATATAACAGTTGTAATGTAAAAAGATATTATCTTTTAGAAAATTGAAAACTTCTTCGAGCTTTTGCTCTGCCAGGTTTTTTTCTTTCCACTGATCTAGAGTCTCTTGTCGTAAGTTTTTCTTTTCTTAATGTAGGCTTAAGATTTTCATCAAATTGAAGAAGTGCTCTTGATATACCATGAACTAATGCTCCTGCCTGACCAGTATGACCACCACCAACAACTTTTGATTTAACATCGTATTCTGTAGATTGATTGATTATATCGAACGGTCTCATTATTTGCATCTTATGAGATGAGCTTGTGAAATAATCATCTAACGTTTTTCCATTTACATAAATCTTGCCGGTACCTTTTTTTAACCAAACTTTTGCGATGGAGGTTTTTCTTCTTCCTGTTGCATATTTACTATCTTTGAAGTCTAAATTAATTTTTGGTGATTGATTAGTATTTTCCATTTTAATTTCTGACTAAATTTTTACTATTTAATTTTGATAACTCAATTTTTTCAGGATTTTGAGCTTCATGAGGATGATTTGATCCTGTATAAATTTTTAATTTACCTAATTGTTTTTTTGCTAGGGCTCCACCTGGTAACATTCTTTTCACAGCTAATTTTAAAACTTCACCAGGTTTTGTAACGTGTAATCTTTCTGGAGTAGTTTCTTTGATACCACCAGGATGACCAGTGTGTCTAAAGTATTTTTTATTTTGAAATTTATTACCAGTAAATTTTATTAAATCTACGTTTTTTACTACAACAAAGTCACCATGGTCCATATGTGGTGTGAAATTAGTTTTGTTTTTACCTCTAATAATCTTTGACACTACGGTAGCAATTCTTCCAACAATCGCATCTGTCGCATCTATCTCAAACCATTTTGATTTAATATCAGCTTTTTTAACAAATTTTGTCATGATGTGCGGGATTAATACTTACAAAAACGTTTATTGTCAATTTATTAGAAGACAAAAAAGTCTATTATAATTGATATTTTATGCTAGTTTCCGACTTTCAATGTCTAATTTAAAAATTATAGGAGAATAAATGAGTGATAAAAAAAAAGGTGCTGAACCCAAAACATATAAATTTGATACTTTAAGCTTACATGCAGGATATCAACCACATAAAAATGCTGGTTCAAGACAGGTGCCAATTTATCAAACTACCTCATATTTATTTGATGATGTAGATCATGCTGCTGCTCTTTTTAACTTAGAAAGAGGCGGACACATATATAGTAGAATTTCAAATCCAACAGTTGCAGTTCTTGAGGAAAGAGTTGCTGCACTAGAAGGTGGTACTGCTGCGTTAGCAACCTCATCTGGCATGAGTGCAATATTTTTAACAATAATGACTTTATGTCAAGCTGGAGACCATTTAGTAGTATCATCTCAATTGTATGGAGGGACTGTAAATTTATTTAGACTTACTCTTCCTAAATTTGGTATCAAATGTACTTTTGTAAAACCAAGAGATACAGAAGGATTTAAAAAAGCTATTCAGGAAAATACCAAGGGTATATTTGGCGAATTAGTTGGTAATCCTGGAAACGAACTAATGAATATGCCTGAGATTGCTAAAATTGCTCATGAGGCTGGAATACCTTTAATGGTTGATGCTACCTATCAAACACCTTACTTATGTAAGCCAATAGAACATGGAGCTGATATAGTTGTTCATTCATTAACTAAATGGATGGCTGGGCATGGATCATCAATGGCAGGTATCTTAGTCGAAGGTGGTAACTTTGATTGGATGCAAAACGATAAATTTCCAACGATGACAACTCCATACGAGGGATATCACGGACTTTCATTTGCGGAAGAGTTTGGACCTACAGCGTTTACGATGAAAGCTAGAGCTGAAGGTATGAGAGATTTTGGACCTTGTCTAAGTCCCCAAAATGCCTGGAATGTTTTACAAGGAATTGAAACTTTATCTGTAAGAATGCAAAAGCATTGTTCTAATGCAGAAAAAATGGTTGAATATTTATCTAGTCACGAAAGCGTAGCATGGGTTTCTCATCCGAGTGTTCCTGATCATCCAGATCATGAATTAGCAAAAAAATTATTACCTAATGGAAGAGGATCAATGATAGCATTTGGTATTAAAGGAGGAAAAGAAGCTGGAGAAGCATTTATTAACAATGTAAAACTCGCTTCACATTTAGCAAACGTAGGTGATACAAGAACATTAGTAATTCATCCTGCTTCCGCAACACATTCACAAATGGATGAGGCGACTTTGAAATTTGCTGGACTATCGCATGACATGATTAGACTATCTGTTGGTATTGAAGATATAGATGATATAAAAAATGACTTTGAGGCAGGATTTAGAGCTGCAAGAAAACCAAGATTAGTCTCAAATCAATGAAATTTGAGGTAAATGGCTCTGAGGTTTTTGCATCTACTGGTGGAAGACCTTTTGACAAAAATAAACCTCTAATAATTTTTGTGCATGGTAGTGGTTTAACTCACATGACATGGGTTTTGCAAACAAGGTATTTTGCTTTTCATGGATACAGCGTTTTAGCACTAGATATGCCAGGCCATGGCTTATCTGGTGGAGAAAGTTTAAAATCAATTGAGGAGATGGCAGATTGGGTGAGCCACGTGGTAGATGCAGTCGGTTACAAAGAGGCATCTTTAGTAGGTCATTCACAAGGATGTTTAGTGACTATGGAGTGTGCTTCAAGATACCCTGAAAAGATTAAAACATTAAGTTTAATGGGTGGCGCTGGAGCTATACCAATGAATCCAGAGTTATTATTGCTTGCAGAAAACAATAACCCAAAAGCGGTGGACTTAATGATGGATTGGGCTCATGGTCCAGCTGGACACTTTGGAGGCCATCCTGTTCCTGGATTATACCATATAAATACAGGAGGGATGTTAGCAAAATCCAGAACTATTAAAGATACTCTAGGAGTAGATTTTAGAGCATGTGATAATTATAAAAATGGTTTCGAAGCTGCAAAAAAAATAAAGATACCTACTCTATCTATTCTTGCAACAGGAGACAAAATGTGCCCTGTTAAAGAGGGAAAAAAATTAGCTGATTTAATAGATAATAGTAGAGTCGAAATTATTGATAATTGTGGTCATATGATGCTTCTTGAAGAGGCAGACAGAGTATTAAAGGTGCTAAAACAATTTATATTAGAATATTATCCTGCAAAAAAATTAAATTAATGAAAAAAAATTTTAGGTTCTTTGATAATAGGCAAAAATATTTGCTATTTGTAACAACGACTAATGAAAAAAATAAAATTTCAGACGCACTCAAACCAATTGTTCAGAATCTAAAACCAAAATTTCCTGCTCTAAAAATATTTGATGCAGGCATGGGAGACGGATCGTTGTTAATGAATGTTATGAGACAATGTCATCAAAAAATGCCAAATGTACCTCTTTTAGTAAATACAAAAGAAATTAGTATGGAAGATGTGAGATTAGGTCTTGAGAAACTTCCAGATAGATTTGTTGAACATAAAAATACAGTTTTTGTAATTTCAAATTTAAATTATGTCGAGTCAACATCACTTAAATCAAATGATGTTAAAAAACAAAAAAAAATGAACTGGAAAGTTGTAAAGCTAAAAGGTAACTCGTCTTTAGATTTTAATATACAATTAAGAAAACTTAACCAGGAATTTTTGAGTAAAAAATGGCAAATTGAAAGAAATCCTAAAACAGGAAACCCTACGTATAAAGAGCCTTCTGTGATTGTAATTTATAGAAAAGATCAAGAATTCTCATTGAAAAATGTTATTCCAAAGAAAAATGATGGAAAAACCTATTATGATTTCATTATTGCCTCTCAACCTTATAGATCCAGAATTTCAGCTGAAAAAAAAGTAAAATATGTAATCGATCCAATGATAAAATCTTTAGATAAAAACGGAAAATTAGTTGTTGTACATGCATGTGGTGGAGATCCTGGAAACCAAATAGTAAAAAAAATATGGCCTAAAGAAAAACCATTTCCATCTCTCCACGATTCTATTGTAAAACATATTAAAAATAATACGAATAAAGAATTTTTAAGAGATCTAAAATTTCACAAAAAACAAAAAATTAAATATATTTTGAGAGCTTTACCAAATGAAATATCAGGAGGAATTGCAACTTCGCTTATATTTTCTGCTTGGAATGCTGCAGTTTATGTTAATCAAATATCAGATGAGCAAATTATGAGAGCAGAAAGGCAAAAAAATTATCAAAAAATAGTTCAACAAGTTGTGAATAAATATCAGGGAATATATTTTAATAACGAGTTATTTGTTATTGAGAAAAAATAAATATCACAATTTTCTATTATAAATTGAATCTAAACGTTAGGATTTTTCTATTTTTGATAAATACAATAGTTTTATAAAAGTCTTTTCATAAAAGTTAAATTTTATCTTGATTGTAAATTATCATTACAGTTAAATAGCAAAATTAAGGGGGAAAATATGACAAAATCAAAAAATCCAGAAACAATTGCTCTTCATGGTGGAGATTATAGAAGTGATCCAGCTACAACTTCAGTAGCAGTTCCTGTTTACAGAACCACTTCATATCAATTTAATAATACAGATCATGCAGCAAATTTATTTGCGTTAAAAGAATTTGGTAACATTTATACAAGAATAATGAATCCAACAAACGATGTTCTTGAAAAAAGAGTTGCAGCATTAGAAGGAGGTTTAGCTTCAGTAACTGTGGGATCAGGTCAGGCAGCTTCAACATTTGCAATAATGAATGTTTGCCAATCAGGAGATAATTTCATTAGTTCAACTGATCTATATGGAGGAACTGTTAATTTATTTACTCATACTCTTAAAAAATTGGGTATTGAGTGTAGATACGCTGATCCTTCAGATCCAAAAAATTTTGAAAAACTTGTAGATGATAAAACTAGATGTTTTTATGCTGAAACATTACCAAATCCTTATTTAAGAGTTTTTCCGATCAAAGAAGTTTCAGATATTGGAAGAAAACATAACATACCATTAATTATGGATAACACAGCAGCTCCAGTAATTTGTAAACCTTTAGAACATGGTGCTGCTGTAGTAGTTCACTCACTTACTAAATTTATAGGTGGACATGGAACAGTTATTGGTGGTGCTTTAGTTGACGGAGGCAATTTTGACTGGACTGCTGATCCAAAAAGACAACCATTATTTAATGAGCCTGATGCAAGTTACGGTGGAGCAAAATGGGGCGAAGTTGTGCCTCAATTAACAGGTGCAAACGTATCATTTGCAGTTAGGGCAAGGGTATGTTTGCTTAGAGATTTAGGTGCACCTCTAGCTCCTGATAATGCCTGGGGTATTATTCAAGGACTTGAAACTGCACCTTTAAGAATGAAACAACATTGTTCAAATGCTCAAAAGGTTGTTGATTTTTTAAAAAAACATAAAAGTGTTGAAAGAGTTATTTACCCTACTCTTCATAAAGGTGAAATTGCTGAGAGATCCAAGAAGTACTTAAAAGGAGGCAATGGAGCATTAGTTGGTATTGAAGTAAAAGGTGGAGTTGAGTCTGGTAAAAAATTCATCGAAGCGCTTAAAATGTTTTATCATGTAGCAAATATTGGTGATGCAAGAAGTTTAGCAATTCATCCCGCAACAACTACACATAGCCAACTAACAGAAGAAGAATTGCTAGCTGCTGGTGTTACACCAGGATATGTAAGACTTTCAATAGGTATTGAACATCCTGATGATATTATCGCTGATTTGGATCAAGCATTAGGCGCTTCAGGAAAACCTAGTTTGAAGGCTGTAAGTTAGATTTTGTATTTATAAAATAAAAATATATACAAGCACTTACTAAAAAAATTGAACTTATTTGGTGTACAGATGCAATATATATCTGTGCACCATATATAACTGTTACAATTCCTAAAAAAATCTGAAAAACAAGTAAAATACCTAAAACATTTACCGATTTATATAAACCAAACATCTTTGCTTTGTAAATTTTATAAACAATAAACAAATAAAAAATTACTATTATGTAAGCTAAGTTTCTGTGAATAAATTGGACTAATGATGGATCGTTAAATGCAGAAAATTTAAATAAATTAATTATATTATTATCATCTGGAAAATATGAATTACCCATTAAAGGCCAAGAATTATAAATTTTACCTGCGTCCATCCCCGATACAAATGCACCAATTATTATCTGAGAAAAAATTAAAATAACAAATAAAAAAGGAATTATAGGATTTAGCTTATTTAATGAGCTTTTAATTTTAATTAATTTCAAATAATTCCATAAAATTAATGATAAAATTAAAAAAGCAATCAATAAGTGGACAGACAACCTGTAATGACTTACGTCCACTCTATCTACTAATCCACTGCTTACCATATACCACCCAATAAAGCCCTGAAAACATATTAATAAGAATATCAAATAATAATGAAGTAGATTTATTAATTTGATTTTAAAAGAGAAATATATCAAAGGAAGCAAAAAACATAACCCAATTAATCTTCCAAAAAATCTGTGAAACCATTCCCACCAAAATATTACCTTGAACTCATTAAGAGTCATACTGAAGTTCTGTAGTTGAAATTCAGGAATTTGTTTATAAGCTTCAAAATATTCAATCCAAGCACTCTCACTTACTGGAGGGAAGAAACCTTTAAAAAACTCCCATTCGGTTATAGATAAACCTGAATCAGTTAATCTAGTTAGGCCACCAATCATTATCATTATAGAAACTAAAAAAAACATCACTAATAACCATTGAGCAATATAGGGTCTGTATTTATTATTAATTTCTATGTACATACTTATTTAAATATAATATTTATATAGAATTCCAATTGATCAAATGTCGCCAGAAAATCAAAAAAAATTACTTGCCCTTAGAAAAAGGTTAGATTCCTTAGATAATAAATTATTAAGTTTAATAAGTACAAGAAGCAAAATAGTCAAAGATGTCCTTAAGCTTAAAAATCACAAAAGTGAAATAGTTGATAAAAAAAGAATTTCAAAAATCCTCAATAATATAAAAAAAAAATCATTAAAAAAAAAAATCGATCCTAAAATAACAAATCGGATTTGGAAAAATATGATATTTGCATATATAGATTATGAGAGAAGAAATTTTAAAAAAAAATAATTATTTACTATGTGGTGGAAGTTTTTTTTCAATAAAAACTTCATGTTTCCTAGTAGCTGGATTATACTTCTTAGCTTTTAATTTAATCTTAGCTTTTTCACCACCGGCTGGTTTTTTTACATAATAAAAAAAAGGACTATCGGGTTTTGCTTCCGGAACAAGCCTAACCTTTACGTGTGTTTTTTTTGGCATTCTATTTTTTTATTTCTTTTATCAGTTTAGAAATTTTGTTTAGTTTAGTTTTTAAAATATTTTTTGTGTTTATAGATATATTAACTGTTTCGTCAAGATCTGTTTCATCATTATCTAGTTGCTTTTTAACTCCTTCAATGGTCATACCCTTTTCTTTTAATAAAAATTTTATATTTTTAATTATTTCTATAGTTTTAACATCATAGTATCTTCTGTTGCCTGCTAAAATTCTTGGTTTAATTTGTTTAAATTCTTTTTCCCAATATCTTAGTGTGTGTGTTGATAATGATCCATTTTTTGAATTAACTAAATTCAGAATTTCAGCTACTTCACTAATTGTTTTATATGCATCAAAGGTTTTTTTAGTCATTATTTATATAATTTTTTAATTCTTTTGAAGGTTTGAATAAAACAACTTTTCGTGATGAAATTATTTTAACTTCTTTTGTCTTTGGATTTCTCCCAATACGTTCATTTTTATTTCTTAATGAAAACGTACCAAATTTTGCAATCTTTACTTTTTTGTTAGAAATAAGATTTTTTAATATTATTTGAAAAACATCCTCAAGTAAATTTTCTGAAATTTTTTTTGAAAACCCAATTTGCATGTAAATTGAATTAACAATTTGTTTTTTTGTTAGGTTGATTCTCATTGATTAATTTATATTTTCTTTAATTTTATCAATCAATCTTCCTTTTATAACTTTTTCACCAACTTTAAGAGAATTTGCAAATCCAATTGCATCTGTTGATCCATGGCTTTTTATTACTGGCTTATTCAATCCAAGTAATATAGCGCCATTATATAATCTGGGATCTAGTTTATTTTTGAATTTTTTTAAATTTTTTATATTTAATAAAGATGAAAATTTTCCTATGAAATTTGATGTCATAGATTTTTTAAGTTCAGATGTTATAAAATTCGCTGTGCCTTCTGCTGTTTTCAAGGCAATATTACCAGTAAAACCATCTGTTACTATTACATTTACATCTCCATCCATAATATGATTTCCTTCAATATAGCCACAAAATTCAAATAAATTATTTTTTTTATCATTAAGGGCTTGGTATGTGTTTTTAATAATTGTATTTCCTTTTATTTCTTCAGAGCCAATATTAAGTAACGCCACTTTGGAGATTTCATTTTCAAATAATGATTTATGTAAAGCTGAACCCATTACACTAAAATCAATTAAATTTTTTTCATTACATTCTATGTTTGCTCCTAAATCAAGAACCACATTCATTCCATTTTGATTTGGCCACAGAGCTGATAACGCGGGTTTGTCAATGTTTGTTATCATTTCAAGATTAAGTTTTGCTATAACAAAAAGTGCTCCAGTGTTACCAGCTGAAACTACACAATTGGACTCTCCTTTTTTTAAACTTTCCATTGCGAGCCAAAGACTTGTATCTTTCCCTTTTTTAGCTGCGCCTAAAGCTGTATCTGTATCCTCTATAATTTTCTCTGTGTGAATTATTTTGTATTTATCCGAGTTTATTTTGTATTTTTTAATAAGTGGGTTTATTAATTTTTCATTTCCAAATATTAAATAAAATGAATTGGCTGAGTTTTTAAGGTGATGAGAAATACCTTCTATGGTTTTATCAGGTGAATTTTCACCACCCATTGCGTCGATAGCAATGGTAATATGATCTGTCATAAAAAACTATTCTTTAGGATCTAAAACTTGTCTTCCTTTATAAAATCCAGTTTTTAAGTCTAAGTGGTGAGATAATCTGTACTCACCGGATTTTTTATCTTCAATTATATTCTTAGATGAAACTTTTATATGAGATCTTCTCATACCAGCTCTAGATTTTGTTGTTTTACGTTTTGGTACAGCCATATTTAAAAATTATGGTTTATTATATCTTTTGTAAAGTTATTTAAAGTATTATTTGAAAGGTATTCGTTATATTTTTTATAATAATTCGCGTAAAACTTAATATTTTTATCTAAATTGAATATTTTTCTAAAAAAATTTGCAATATTTTCATCTATTGACATATCGGTGACTTCAATTTTATCAAGGATAGCATAAAACATATTAACGTATTCTTTCATTTTCTTATTAACAGAAACATCTCCATAACCAATTTCTCTAATAGAAAGTTCAATTTGTCTTACAAAAAAATCGAATAGTTCCTGTGATTTTTTTTTATTAATTTCTGATTTAAATTTTTTTAAAAATAATGCAAAGTGAAACATGAGAAACAATAGACGATCAGAAAATTCATCATTTCTCTCAAGGTTTAAGTAAAGATATTTATTTCTAGTTAATTTTATTAAATTGTTGTAAATATTTAAATATTCTGAATTCATATGCGTAATTTATTATTTATCATACTATTTTTTATCACTGCTTGTTCACCGAATAAAGTATCAAAAAACCATGGTTTTATATCTCTAGAAAATAAATTAAAGAATATAACAATTAATAAATCAAATAAAAATGACATAATAGAAAATATTGGTCACCCATCCTTTGTCAGTGAATTTAATACAAATAAATGGTTTTATATTGAGAGAAAAAAAACAAATCAATCACTGTTAAAATTTGGTTTAAAAAAAATTAGTAAGAATAATATATTAGTAATTGAATTTAATAAAAAAGGTTTAGTAGAAAACAAAAAATTGTTTAAAATGAATGATATGAATGAACTTAAATATGTCAAAAAAATTACTAATAAAGAGTTTGAACAGGATAATACGATATACAATATATTCTCAAGTTTACGGGAAAAAGTTAACGCACCAGCAAGAAACAGAAAGAACAAGGATTAATGTCCACCAGCTATTACAGCTAGAAGAAGTAAAGCAACAATATTTGTAATTTTAATCATAGGGTTTACGGCGGGACCCGCAGTATCTTTGTAAGGGTCTCCAACAGTGTCCCCTGTTACCGCAGCTTTATGAGCTTCTGAACCTTTTCCTCCAAATTTACCATCCTCTATATATTTCTTGGCGTTGTCCCAAGCTCCACCTCCTGCTGTCATAGATACAGCAACAAATAATCCAGTTATAATTACTCCAAGCAACATTGCTCCAACTGAGGATAGTGCAGCGACTTGACCACCTATTGGTAAAATTATTATGTATAAAACAATTGGAGATAAAACTGGTAACAATGAAGGTATCACCATTTCTTTAATTGCTGCTTTAGTTAATAAATCAACAAGTTTACCGTAATCTGGTTTTGCTTTACGTTTCATTATTCCAGGGATTTTTTTAAACTGTCTTCTAACTTCAACTACAACTGCACCGCCTGCTCTACCAACCGCTTGCATTCCCATTGAACCAAATAAGTATGGAAGCATTCCTCCAATTAATAAACCAACAACTACAAATGGATTTGATAAATCAAAAGAGACCACTATTCCTTCTAGTTTAGAGCCAGCTTCTTTTGAAAAATATTTAATATCTTCAGTATATGCTGCAAATAAAACCAAAGCACCTAAACCAGCTGATCCTATAGCATAACCTTTAGTAACTGCTTTTGTTGTGTTTCCTACTGCATCTAATGCATCTGTTGTTTTTCTAACATTTTTTGGAAGATTAGACATTTCTGCTATTCCGCCAGCGTTGTCTGTTACAGGTCCATAAGCATCAAGTGCAACGACCATACCTGCAAGCGCAAGCATTGTTGTAACAGCAATTGCAATCCCAAATAAACCAGCAATGGCATTTGTTAATAATATACCCGCAACAATAATTAGTGCTGGTATAGCAGTTGCTTCCATTGATATAGCTAATCCCTGTATTACATTGGTTCCATGTCCAGTGGTTGAAGATGCGGCCACTGTTTTAACAGGACGATAATCTGTACCTGTGTAATATTCAGTAATCCATATAAGTAATCCCGTTATAATTAAACCAACAACACCACAATAATATAAGCTCATTCCGGTAAATGTAGTATCTCCAAAACTATAACTAGCGTCTAAACCAATTACATAATCTGTAACAGGATATAATATTACTAAAGATAAAATTGCTGTTGCAATAAAACCTTTGTACAGAGCGTTCATAACATTTTTGGAATTTCCTAACTTAACAAAAAAAGTTCCAATAATTGAGGTAATTATACATGCCCCACCAATCGTTAGAGGGTATATCATCATGCTAATATCTGATTGAAAAAAAATAGATGACAAAACCATTGTAGCTACAATTGTAACAGCATAAGTTTCAAATAAATCAGCCGCCATACCGGCGCAATCACCAACATTATCACCGACGTTATCCGCAATCACTGCTGGATTTCTTGGATCATCTTCAGGAATACCAGCTTCAACTTTACCAACTAAATCAGCCCCTACGTCAGCACCTTTTGTAAAAATTCCACCACCTAATCTTGCAAAAATAGAAATTAATGAAGCACCAAATCCTAAAGCAACTAAAGCATTAACGATTTCTCTTTCATCAACACCGGACTTTAGAAGTATGTAATAATAAACTGCAATCGATAATAAAGCTAAGCCAGCGACCAACATTCCAGTTATTGCTCCTGACTTAAACGCAACTGACAAACCTTCTGCTAAACCTTTTCTTGAGGCCTCTGCTGTTCTTACGTTAGCTTGTACTGATACCAACATACCAACATATCCTGCTATCCCAGATAAGGCTGCACCAATTAAATAACCTATTCCTACCAATATTGAAAAAGCAAAACTAATTATTACTAAAACAACTACTCCAACTATGGCTATAGTTTTATATTGTCTATTTAAATATGCTTTCGCCCCAATTTGTATAGCTGAGGCAATTTCTTGCATTTTGGGATTACCTGCACTTGATTTTAATATATTTGAACCAGTTACAAATCCATAGACTATAGAGAGTAAACCAGCAAAAATTGTATAAAGCAATATCGTTTCGATAGTTGAAGTCATAATTTCCTTAAAATTCTTTTGGTTTGTTTTTTAAAATGCGGACATTACAAAAAAAAAGCTAAAAGGCAATATTTAACTTATTTAAACTTGTGCAAATAACCTTTATTTTTAATACTTTTTAGATAATTTCCATTAGAATTTAAAATTTGATTGGGCTTATTCGTAATACTACCAATTTTTGTAATTTTAGTATTGATTCTTTTGGATAATTTTTTTACTTGCTCGAATTTTTTTAACGGAGATGTAAAAAGTACTTGGTAATCATCACCATTTGAAACAAATTTTTCCTTTTGTAAATTATTTAACTTTATTAATCTTTGAAGATTTTTAGATATAGGAATATCGTTCATAGATAAAGTATATCCTAAATTTTGATTATTAATCATTCTTTCGAGATCTAAGATAAGACCATCAGATATATCAATTGATGAAGTGGCTATAGACGGCATATATTTGTATATTTTGTGAGCGATATCTGGAACATAATATTTTTTTACAAAATAATTTTCTAAACTTTTACTAGATTTAATATCCTTATTTAAAATTTTTAATCCAGCATAAGCATCACCTAAGTTACCGGTAACAAAAATTCCATCACCAACATTCGAATTATTTCTTTTTACAATTTTTGTTGCAAAACCAATTACAGTAACAGTAAATGATGAAGTACAGGAATATGTTGTGTCACCACCACTAAGTAATAATTTATATTTTTTTAATTCTTCTTTTAAAGATTTAACAATTAATAAAAAATTAGAGTGATTAGATAACCTATTATTTATAGAAGCTGATAAAAAAATATATCTAGGTTTTACACCTTTGCAAATTAAATCGGATATAGAGGAACGAATAATTTTTTTTATGATTAAATCTGGTTTTTTAGTATTTTTAAAGTGAATTTTTTCATTATATGTATCTGTGGATACGACTAGACGTTTCTTTTTATCAAAAAAAACATCATCATTTAATTTAAGAGAACTAGAGTTATTAGCTGCTAGATATTTTAAATATTTTGATACTACTTTATCATCATCCATTAGGTGTTCGCACTTTTTTAGAAATCTTGTCAAGCAAAGCGTTAAGATATTTTGTTTGAGAAATATCTATAAAAAAATTTGAAGCGTTTAAGTATTCCTTTATAATAATTTTAGTTGAAGTTCTTGGCTTATATAAAAATTCAAAAATTGCACTTTTTATTATTACTAGGAATACTTTATCTAATCTAATCATATTAAGATCAGTGTTTAAATGATTATTAATCTCATCTGTTATTACTTCATCTCTTTCTAATGTTCCATTTACAACGTCTTTAATAAATTTTTTAAATCTGTGTTTTGGAAAGGCTAATTTTTCTTCTTTATTAAAAAATTGACCATACAATTTTTGAATAATTATTACCCTTGGATTATTTTTAGGGCTATAAATTACTGACATTTATTTATTAGTTAAAACAACTTTTACAGCTTCAGAAGCTTCAAGTCCCTTTTTTCCTCTTGCAATAGCTTGCTTTTTATTTAAGCAAGTAATAATACCGTTTCCAATTGGTTTTTTTGAACCAATGGATAATGTCATTATCGCATTTGTTGCAGATTGAGAAATAAAATCAAAGTGTGGTGTTTGTCCTTTAATTACACAACCTAAAGCAATGAAACCATTGTATTTATTTATATTTCTTGAAATAGTTACTGGTATTTCAAATACTCCTGGCACTTTAAGAATTTTAATAGAATAATATTTTTTGTTCAAATTTTTTAGAGCACTTTTTAGCAAATTATTTGAAATATCTTTGTAATAATCTGCAATAATAACTAAAATTTTTTTTTTCATTTTATTATTTCTTGTTTTTGTATTCTAATTCCATATCCTTCCAAACCAACAACCTTTTTTGTTGATCTTGTTACTAAAATCATATTTTTTATTTTAAGACTCTTAATTATTTGGGCACCTATACCGTAATTTTTGATAAGTTTATCAAATCCCTTTTTATAAAATTCCTTAGATTTATATTGTTTGAGAGTTTGTGAAACAGATTTTAGATTTGGATCTCTTATAAAAACCAACACACAATTATTATATTTTTTAAA
The DNA here is from genome assembly GCA_902634885.1 of uncultured Pelagibacteraceae bacterium. GTDB lineage: Bacteria > Pseudomonadota > Alphaproteobacteria > Pelagibacterales > Pelagibacteraceae > Pelagibacter. The sequence continues at coordinate 58,177 of CACPLR010000004.1, forward strand.
GTAAGATAGTGTTTTATTAAATGAATTTGGTAATTTTTGATTAATTAAATAGTTTTGTACTACATTGGATGAAATAACCCTAACTCTTGGTGTAGTATTTGAATTAATTTTTCCTTTTACTAACGCAAAATGTTCTGAACCATCTAAAACATTTTCAAATATTTTTATTAAAAATTTTTGATTTTGCACAACAATATTTGATGTATTTTTCAATTTAATTAACTTTTCTTTTTTTAATCTAAAAGAAATCAATTCATCTATCTTTGCAATTGCAAGGTCGTGTTTTTTTGCAAATTTAAATAAATCTTCACCTTTTGCCATAGTACCATCTTCATTCATAATTTCACATATAACTGCAGCTGGAAGTTTATTAGAGAGTTTAGCTATATCTACAGATGCCTCAGTATGACCTGCTCTTACAAGGACTCCGCCTTCTCTTGCAATAATTGGGAATACATGCCCGGGAGAAACTATCTCCTTTTTATTAGGATTTCTTTTAGTAGCAACTTTTATAGTTTTGGCACGATCTTTTGCTGAAATACCTGTCGTAATTCCTTTTTTTGCTTCAATAGAAACTGTAAAAGCTGTTTTATTTCTAGATTGATTAACAGGAGCCATATAACTAAGTCCCAATTTTTTTGCATGTGCATTATTTAATGTTAAGCAGATTAATCCTCTTCCATATTTGGCCATGAAATTTATTTTTTTGTAATTAACATCTGAAGCAGAAAAAACTAAATCTCCCTCATTCTCTCTATTTTCATCATCAACCAAAATATACATTCCTCCTCTTTTTGAGATAGAAATAATTGTTTCAATGTTACTAAATTTATTTTTTTTCATTTAGAAATTTTTTTACATATTTTGATAGAATATCTATCTCAATATTAACTAAATCGTTTCTTTTTAAATAATATAAATTAGTTAATTTCAAAGTGTGAGGAATAACCCAAATTTCAAATGAATTTTTTTTAATTTTTGCAATAGTTAAAGAAACACCATTGATTAATATAGAGGCTTTTTCGACTAAAAATTTCTTAAATTTGCTCTCAATTTTAAACTCATAAATTTTTGATTTATCAATTTTTTTAATCGAAATTATTTTTGAGACTGTATCGACGTGTCCTTGACATATATGACCAGATATATTTTGTTTATATTTTAGTGGAAGTTCTAAATTTATAATTGATCCTAATTTGATATTTTTAAACTTAGATTTCATAATAGTTTCATTAGAAAGATAAAATTCCAAAGTTTTATATTTGTATGAAATTAGTGTGAGACAAACTCCATCACAAGCAATAGATATACCGAGGTTTTTATTATTTACTTTAATTGATGATTTAATAAATATATTAATACCTTTATTTCTTTTAACAATTTTAGATACTTTTCCTTGATTAAATATTATTCCATTAAACATATTAATTAAAATGAGTAAGTTTATCTTTATCTATAAAAGTATTAATTTTATTTTTTTTATAATTTTTATTTAAAATTTTTAAAAGTTTTTTTACATAAATCGTATCTTTAATTTTGATGCTTTTATTTGACTTAAAAAGATAAAATTCGTTCACTAGACCCTTGTTAATAAAATTTTCTAAAAGTGTTGGACCACATTCAATTAATATCCGGTGTAGATTTTTTTTATGAAGAATACTAAGAACAGATTTCAAGTCAAATTTTTTATCTAAATTTCTATTGTTAAATATTTCCGTATTAGTATCTCTTAATTTTTTAATTTTGGTTTTATTATTGCTTTTGGAGAATATTATTTTTTTTAATTTTTTATTTTTGAATATTTCTGAAGATAATTTTACTTTTAAATCTTTATCAATAATCACAATAATTGGTGAACATTTTTCTAAACCATATAATCTGCAAGTTAATTTGGGATTGTCATTATTAATAGTAACATAAGATGTTAGCAATGCCTGACTCCTATATCTTAGGATATGTGTGATATCTTTTGAATAGATATTAGATATAGGGGTTTTGTCTTTGTAAATTCTATTATTTTGTGAAATAGCTAGTTTTCCAATGACATAAGGGAGATTATTTTTTCTTATAAAGTCATAGTCAGAATATAATTTTTTTGTTCTATTTTTTATAAAATCTTTTATTACATTTATTCTATGTTTTTTTAATATATTCTTAGCAGTATTTTTTGTTCTTTTATCTTCGTCTGTATGTGAAAAGAAAACTTTTTTAAATTTTTTTTTAATTAAAGCATTTGTACAAGGTGGTGTTTTTCCATAATGGGTACATGGTTCTAGTGACACATACATAGATGAATTATTAAAATCTTTTGATTTTTTTTTATTAATTGCGTTTATTTCTGCATGAGGTCTTCCGTTTGAACCAGTTGCACCATATGAAATTATTTTATTATTTTTAGTAATAACACAACCGACAGAAGGATTTGTACCTGTAAAGTATTTTTGATTTTCAGCAAGACTAATTGCAAGCTGCATCAATTTTTTATCGGATAATTGAAAGTTATCTTTTTTTGTAGACATCAATTTTATCTACAAATTGAACAAAATCTTTTTCTTCTCTAAAATTTCTATAAACAGATGCAAATCTTACATAAGCAACTGGATCTAAATCTTTTAATCCTTCCATGACCATAGTACCAATAGTATTTGAGGATATTTCACTCTGACCAAGTTCTTCAAGTGATCTGGATATTTTAGAAATAAATTTTTCAGCTGTTTCAGTATCTATAGGTCTCTTACTCAATGCTAAATAAATAGATTTTGAGAGTTTTTCTCTATCAAATGGAGACTTTCTTCCATTTTTTTTGACTACAGTTAATTCTCTAAATTGAATTCTTTCGAAAGTAGTGAACCGTTGACCACATACACATAGTCTACGTCTTCTTATGGCTGTACCATCTTCTGTTGGTCGTGAATCAACTACAGAGGTGTCCCCTCTTTTACTACATGGACATATCATGTTTTAATTATCCTAAATGTTTATATATAGGAAAATTCGAACATAAATCTACAACTTCTTTTCTAACCTCTTCTTCAATTTTTGAATTATCATTTGGATTTTCTGATAAACCTTTAATAACTTTTGTTATTAATTCACCAACTAATTTAAATTCATTTAATCCAAATCCTCTTGTTGTTGCTGCTTGTGAACCTAACCTTATACCAGATGTAACCATTGGGCTTTCCGTATCAAAAGGTATTCCATTTTTGTTACAAGTAATATTTGCTCGAGATAAACTTTCAGCTGCAAGATTGCCTTTCACATTAAATGATCTAAGATCAACTAACATTAAGTGTGTATCAGTGCCACCTGAGTAAATTTTAAAACCGTTATTCTTTAAAGTTTCAGCTAAAATTTTAGCATTTGCTAAAACCTCTTTTATATAATCTTGGAACTCTGGTTTTAAAGCCTCTTTAAATCCTACAGCTTTAGCAGCAATAATATGCATTAGTGGACCACCCTGGTAACCTGGAAAAACTGCAGTATTAAATTTTTTTGCGAGATCATCATGATTGGTTAAAATTATACCTCCCCTTGCACTTCTGAAAACTTTGTGTGTAGTTGATGTTACAACATGAGCATGGTCAACTGGATTTGGATAACCTTTTCCAGCAACCAGACCTGAAAAATGTGCCATATCAACCATAAAATAAGCACCAATTTTATCAGCTATTTCTCTAAATCTTTTAAAGTCAATTAATCGTGAATAAGCACTTCCACCAGCAATAATTAATTTAGGTTTATGCTCTAAAGCTAATTTCTCAACATTATCATAATCAATCAACTCTGATTGTTTATCAACATCGTATCCAATTGCATTGAACCATTTTCCCGACATAGATATTTTTAATCCATGTGTAATATGTCCACCAGAATTTAAACTCATTCCCATAAACGTATCGCCTGGTTTTAGTAAAGCTAAAAATACAGCACCATTAGCTTGAGCTCCAGAGTGAGGTTGTGCATTTGCAAATTTACAATTGAAAAGTTTTTTTAATCTTTCTATTGCCAATTCCTCAGCTACATCTACATGCTCACAACCATTATAGTATCTTTTTCCTGGATAACCTTCAGCATATTTGTTTGTTAAAACAGAACCTTGTGCTTCAAGTACAGCCTGTGAAACTATATTCTCGGATGCAATTAATTCAATATGATTTTGTTGTCTTAACAATTCATCATTAATTGCTTTATAAATATCTGGATCGCTTTGTTTTAAACTTTTTTCAAAAAAATCTTGGTATTGATTATTTATATATTTACTTTCACTAGACATATTAAATCCTTTTCACTCTTTTTAAGTGTCTTCCCCCTTCAAAATCAGTTTTTAAAAAGGTGTTAACACATTTCATCGCTAAACTTTTATTAGTTAGTCTTTCACCTAATGTAATAACATTTGCATCATTATGCAATCTTGATAATTTCGCATTTTTAATGGAATAACATAATGCAGCTCTAATCTTCTTATGTCTATTTGCAGCCATAGACATTCCTAATCCTGAACCACAAATCAAAATACCAACATTAGATTTTTTTTTTGACACCATTTTGCTCAACTTATGTGCATATATCGGATAATTTACTGAAACAGATTTATTGTTAGTGCCTAAATCCATAATATCGAATTTCGTTTTAAGTTTTTCAAAAATGAAGTTTTTAAGTGAATAACCTGCATGATCTGAAGCAATATAAATTTTTTTCAAACTAATTAAATTTGTAATCTAAAACGCATGCAACTAGGTGTACTCTATTTTCTTCACCCCCATTAAATGCATTATGATACTTTGTATTGTTAGTAATCCAAACAGAACCATCTGCGGGCATGTGCTGAGCAACTTTATCAACGACCATAATTGCACCAGGATTAGTATATATTGGTATATGCAGTCTTGGTTCTGGGTCTCTATGCCAACTTAAAGTTGATCTTGGTTCTTTTAACAATAATCTAATTCTTCCAAGTTTATATCTTTTACTTAATACATCGAAGACTTCTTTAAAATAAGTATGTTCAAAATCTTTTACAAATTCAGTATATTTTTCCTCCTCTATTGCAACATCACGGCTAACTTCTTTTCCAGTTGAATCCGGCTTTGTCCAGTATACACCTCTAACTTTATTTCCCTTTATTGAGTCTGGGTCACCTGGTATTTGGTTTAATGAAATACCAGCAAAGTGAGGAATTCCTAAACTTGTGTCAAAGCCTTTCATGTTCAAAACCTCATCACAAGCAGCTTGTAGTTTTTCAATGTCAAAACTTAGGTCTTGTAAGTGAAAATCACTATTAGAATTACTTTTTTTTACTTCTTTAAGATAAGATACGTTGCTCATGCGCTAAATAAATACTTTATTATTTTATATATAACATATAACTTTTGTCGCATCATACATATAATTAATAATGATTATCACAGGAAAATATCCAAATTTAAGGATGAGAAGATCAAGAAAAAATAGTTGGTCACGTAGGCTTGTACAGGAAAATAGTCTTTCTTATAACGATCTGATTCTTCCAATTTTTTTAACAGATGGCTCTAACAAAAAAATTCCTATTAAATCTATGCCTAACATTTATAGATATTCAATAGATAAACTCTCTAAGATATTAGACAAATCAATTAAGAAGAAAATTCCTATGATTGCACTTTTTCCTCAAACAAAAAGTAAATTAAAAGACCCTTTAGGTTCAGAGGCTTTAAATGAAAATAATTTAGTATGTAAGGCTATTAGATACATTAAAAAAAGATATAAAAATGAAATTGGTATAATGTGTGATGTTGCTCTTGATCCATATACTTCTCACGGTCATGACGGATTGTTAAAAAATAATAGAATTGTTAATGATGAAACAATAAATATTTTAGTCAAACAATCTTTATTACAAGCATCAATGGGCTGCGATGTAATAGCACCATCAGATATGATGGATGGAAGAATTGGAAAAATAAGAAAAGAATTAGATAAAAATAAATTTGAAGATGTTCAGATAATTTCTTATGCGGTAAAATATGCATCAAGTTTCTATGGACCATTTAGAGATGCTGTAGGATCAAAAGGTGCTTTAAGAGGTGATAAAAAAACATATCAAATGGACTTTAAGAATATTAATGAAGCATTGAGAGAAGTTTCAATTGATATTAAAGAAGGTGCAGATATGGTAATGGTAAAACCAGGTTTACCTTATCTAGATGTGATTAAAAATGTTAAAGAGCATTTTAAAATTCCAGTTTTAGCTTATCAGGTTTCAGGAGAGTACAGTCTTATAGCTAACGGTATTAAACAAGGAATAATAGACAATAATGTGATTTATGAAACTCTCATGGCATTTAAAAGAGCTGGATCAAGCGCTATAATTTCATATTTTGCTGATCAAATAAACTTAGATTTTTAATAGATGCATATAAGTTTGATCTTGAACTAGGATAGTTAATTCCAATTGTTTTTAGAATTGTTTTTTCTAAATAATCACCCACAATTTTAAAGGCGTTCAATAATTCATCATAATTATCAATTTTTGAATTTTTATCAATCAAGAAGTTTGGAATATTTTTTTGTGAGGATTTTATAAAATATTTTTTATTACCATTAGTTCCAATTTCTTCACTCACATAATCTTTAAATTCAATATCATATCCAATACATTTGTAAAAACTTAGCTCCCAAAAAATAAAATCTAAAAGCCATTTTTTATGATTTAAAATATTTTTTAAATTGTCAGTAAGATAAAAAACATTTTCATTTTGTTGATCCTCAACAGTTAATAATTTAATTAAACTCATTGCATAAGAAATACATAATAATTTATTTTTATCGTCCATAAATAATGGTGTAACTACTTGGTCGATCTCTAATTTAAAGTAGCCAACCTTCGATTCATTTTTAGAATTAAAGTTCAAATGAAATTTATTACCTATTAATAAGTAGTTTTTAATTTTCTTTGATGTAGACCCATAAATTACACCAGTAACTTTTCCATGATTTTTGGTGTAAAATTCTGCTATAGAATTATTTTCACTATACTTATTTTTCGAGAGTAAAAAACCTGTATCCTGCCAATTCATTTTTTATTAAGTGATTTTAATAATTCATTTGCAGCAGATTGCTCTGCTTTTTGTTTAGAAGATCCAGTAGAAAAAATATAATTTGTGTTACTAATTTTTACCCCAACTTTGAAAGTTGGTTTATGTCTAGGGCCTGTATTCGATACTAATTTGTAACTTGGAAGAGTTTTGAATTTTTTTAGTGAATATTCTTGTAATTTAGTTTTTGCGTCTACAACATTATCAAAAGAAGATTTCAAATGAGAACTCCAATTGTTAAGTATAAATTTTTTTGCTTGATCCAAATTTGAATCTAAAAAAATTGCACCTATCAATGCCTCACAACAATCTGAAATTATTTTATTTTCAATTTGTTTTCTACTTTTATCCTTTCCAATATTTATAAAATTTTCTATTTTCAATTTTTTACCTATTTCAAGGCACATATTTTTATTTACTAAAGATGCGAATTTTTTATCAAGACTACCAACTTTTTCATTTGGATATAACTCAAGTAATTTTTTTGAAATTACTATTCCTAAAACTCTGTCACCAAGAAATTCTAGTCTTTCGTAATTATTTTCAGAGTCTGAACTTTTATGTGTGAATGCAGTTATTAAAAAAATCTTATTTTTAAATACATAATTTATTCTATCCTCTAAATTTTTTAATTTGCTTTTCACTAATCAATTTTTTTAAATAATCTGTTGAATCTCATTATTTCATACCATTTCCAAATTAAAAAAATACTTCCTTTTCTTGGATTTGAGGAAAAAAATAATATTTGTGCTTTACCAACTAAATTATTTTTATGCACATAACCAACTTCGGATAAAAATCTACTATCTTTTGAACAATCTCTATTGTCACCTAAAAAAAAATAATGATCTTTTGGGACTATAAATTTGTCTGAATTTTTAAAGGATATATCGTTTCTATATGATACAAAATATTTTTTTCCATTTGGTAATTTTTCCTCGTATGTTGAAACACTTATTTCATTGTTTCCACAAAACAAATAATCATTGTTACTCTTTATAGTTTTAACTATTTGGTTATTATTTAAATACAGATCTCCATCGATAAACTGCAAAACATCACCTGGTAATCCTATTAATCTTTTAATATAGTCAGTTCTGTTATCAGCAGGCGTTTTAAAGACAACTACATCTCCTCTTTCTGGATTATCGCTTAATACACGTCCACTTAGTATAGGAGGGCTAAAAGGAAAAGAATGTTTACTATATCCATATGAAAATTTTGTTACAAATAATCTATCTCCCACAAGTAAATTAGGTTCCATTGAGGAAGATGGTATGTAAAAAGGTTGTATAAGAATTGACCTAATAAAAACCGCAATTATTAATGCAAAAATAATGGTTTTAGTATTATCTAGTATAAATTTTTTCATTATGTATTTTCAAGTATTACGTAAGCAATAGAATGTTTATTTTCATCTGATAATGAAACATATATTTTGGGTTTATCTAATTTAAATTTTTTTTTAATAAAAACTCTTAACTTTTTGGAAATGTTTATTTTAGGTTTTCCTAATTTATTATTTATTACCTCTATATCTGAAAAATTTATATTATTTCTAAAACCAGTGCCTAAAGCTTTAATGAATGCCTCTTTAGCCGCAAATCTTTTTGCGTAATAATTCGTTTTATTTTTTATATTTTTTGAAAATCTTATTTCTTTGTTTGTAAAAACTCTTTTGATAAATTTCTTATTGTCGATTAATTTATTAATTCTTTTATTTTCAACAATATCAACACCATTTCCTATGATATTCATATTATTTTATTATTTTCTTAAAGTTTTTAATTACTTTCTTCATTCCAAATAAAACTGACTCCCCAATAATAAAATGACCAATATTAAATTCTTTAATAAGTTTGACATTTTTTAATATTTTTGCTGTTTTATAATCCATGCCATGACCAGCATGTACTTCAATATTAAACTTATTTGCTAATTCTGAACATTTTTTAATTTTTTTGAGTTCATTAAAATAATTAATTTTATTTTTAACTTTTAAAGATAATTTGCCAGTGTGTAATTCAATACAGTGTGTACCGATTTTTTTAGAAAACTTTATATCCTCAATATTTGGATCAATAAACAGACTTGTGCGAATTTTAAAATTATTCAATTTTTGAACAATTCTCTCAATTTTTTTAAAATTTTTTTTTAGATTTAATCCACCTTCAGTCGTTATTTCTTGTCGTTTTTCAGGAACAATACAAACAAAATTAGGTTTTGATTTGATTGCTATTTTTAACATTTCTTCATTTGCAGCCATTTCTAAATTTGTAGGTATTTTTTTATTTTTTGTAATTTTTTTCAAATCAACATCATTTATGTGTCTTCTATCCTCCCTCAAATGAATTGTAATTGAATCAGCTCCATATTTTAAGGCTGATAGTGCTGCAGAGTATGGATCAGGATGTTTTTCACCTCTTGCATTTCTTAGAGTTGCTACGTGATCAATATTTACACCTAATCTTATACTCATCTTAAAAACCTACTTCCTGGTTTTGTGATAGGAATCTTTTTTAGAAAATTTGGTAAATTTTTTTTGCTGTATGCGGGAACATCTAATTTAATCTGAGATATGATTTTTCCTTTTTTAATTTTTAAAGTTTTCTTATTTGATCTATTTATCAAACATGCATAACCCACAACTTTAGCCTTTTTTTTTTTAATAAGTTTAAAACATTCTAAACTTGATTTTCCTGTTGTTATTACATCTTCAATTATCAAAACTTTTGAATTTTTTTTTATATCAAAACCTCTTCGCAATTTGAATTTCCCCTCTACTCTCTCACAAAAAATTGTTTCCTTTTTAAGTATTCTTCCTATTTCAAATCCTATAACAATACCACCCATAGCTGGTGCAAGTATAAGGTCAAATTTTTTAAAATTTTTTTTAATTTTCTTACTTAATGAATTACAGAAATTTTTTGATAGATGTGGATAGCTTAAAAGTTTTGCGCATTGCACATATTTTGGTGAATGAAGACCGGACGATAATACAAAGTGACCTTCTAAAAGAGCATTAGTTTTTCTTAAAACCGCTAAAGAGTCTTTTAAAGAAAGCATATTTTTTATTCTTATGTCTTATAATTTTAAAATTGTAATTTTTCTGTTTTAGTTCACTAATAAGTTTTGTAAAGTTTTTCAAATCATGGATTATTAAATTAAATCTAAAATTAATATTTTTTTTTGTTTTCTCTACCATTTCAACGCTTGAAATATTAACATTATTAATACCTATCATAGTTGTCACATCACCTAATTTACCTGGCTCATCTTTTAAGGAAATCCACAGTGTGGTATTATATCTTTTCTGTTTTAAAGGTTTTGTGTTTTCTCTATATTGCCAATATCTTCGTATAGCTGCCCTTGCCTTACCTGTTTTAGTACTAGTTAACCAATGCAATGATGGAGAAACTTTTTTTGATGTTATAATTTTAACGACATCTCCATTTCTAAGTACAGATTGCAAAGCTTGCTCATTACCATTTACTTCACATCCTACCGCTGTATCACCAACTTGAGTATGTACAGCATATGCAAAATCAATTGGTGTTGCATTTTTTGGAAGTTTAATAACTGATCCCTTTGGTGTAAAACAAAATACATTTTCTTGGAACATTTGTAGTTTTGTATATTCATAATAATGTTCTGGATTTTCATTTTTATCAATTATCTCGACAAGATCTGCTAACCAATCATACTCTTTCCATGTAAGTGAATTAAATTTTTCTGATGATTTATATTTCCAATGTGAGGCTATACCCCTTTGTGCAAATTCGTGCATTTGACTTGTCCTTAATTGTATTTCAATTGGTCTTTGATTGGGACCTATGATTGCAGTATGAATAGATTTATAGTTATTAATTTTTGGTGATGATATGTAATCTTTAAATTTACCTGGTATACAGTTCCATTTACTATGTAAAGCTCCTAAACCTCTGTAACAGTTTTCAACATCATCAAGTATAATTCTAAATCCAATAATGTCAGTTATTTGCTCTAATGAAGTTCTTTTTTTTTGTATTTTTCTCCATATTGAAAAAGGTGTTTTCTCTCTACTAAATATTTTAAATTTTAAATTATTTTCATTTAATAAGTTTTCAAATTCAGACAATACATTATTATAGTTAACTAAATTGCTATCTTTGATTTGGTTTAGTCTATCTTTAATTAATTTTCTGGCCTCTGGATTCAAAACTTCAAAAGATAAATCCTCAAGTTCATCTCTTATTCTATTCATACCCATTCTATCTGCTAACGGAGAATAAATTTCCATAGTTTCTTTTGCTATTCTTTGACGTTTTTCAATTTTATCTATTGCTTTTAACGTTCTCATATTATGTAATCTATCAGCGAGTTTTACTAATAAAACTCTTATGTCTTTAGAAGTGGCGAGAATTAGCTTTCTGAAATTTTCAGCTTTTGAATTAGATACAGCCTGATTTTCAAACTCAGAAATCTTAGTTACACCATCAACAAGATCTGCAACTTCTTTACCAAATTCTTCTTCTATAGTTTTGTAAGTAGCATGAGTATCCTCTATGGTATCATGTAACAAACCAGTTGCTATTGTAGCACTATCAAGTTTTAAATCTGTTAATATATTCGCCACTGCAACTGGATGAATAACGTATGGATCGCCAGAATGTCTTTTTTGGTTTTTATGCGCCTTCAAGGCGAATTCATAAGCCTTTGACAAAGCGTCAGGATTTAGAAATTTGTTATAAGATTTAACCTTATTAATGAGATCTTCAGAGTTAATCATATTAATATTATATCATTTTTTTAGATTAATTTAATAGTCCTTAGTTCGTCTGTGGGCAAAGAAAATATTAAATCTTTAATATTTCTTTTTAAAATTGGATGAGACCAGTTTTTTGATATCTCAAATAGTGGAAATAAAACAAAATTCCTTAAATGCATTGACTTATGCGGGATTGAAAGGTTTTGATTATTTTTTTTTAGGTTATAAACTTTCCCATTAAAATCAATAATATCAATATCACAAACTCTAGGATGATTTTTTCTAGCATTTTTTCTACCAATCTTTATTTCTATAGATTTAATGATGTTAAATAATTTAATAGGATTAAAAGATGTTTTCACCAATATTACTGAGTTTACGTAAAAAGGAAATTTTTTGTCAGGCCAGGACTCTGTTTTATAAAAACTTGAAGATTTCAAAATTTGAATATTACTCTCTATGATTAATTGCTGGGTTTTAATTAAATTGCTAATTTTATTTCCAAGATTGGAACCTAGTGCTAAATACACATAATTAGCTCGATTTTCTGAAGTACCTTGCTTTTTCACGGTTCCAATCTCTAGTTTTTTTTGTATTTCGTTTATCATGCTGTTTTTTTCCTTTTGCAACAGCAATTTCTAGCTTTGCTTTACCCTTTTTAAAATACATCTTTGTGGGAACCAATGTAAATCCTTCTTCATTAACTCTACCAATCAATTTATTAATTTCTTTTTTATTTAATAATAATTTTCTTTCAGAATATGGGTTATGATTTGAATAACTAGCTTGTTTATAAATAGGAATATGAGAATTAATTAAATAAATTTCACCATCTTTTTCAATTGCATATGAATCTGCAATATTAACTTTACCGTCTCTTATGGATTTTATTTCAGATCCTCTTAATACAATTCCAGCCTCAAAGAGTTCTTTAAAGAAATAATTAAAAGAAGCTTTTCTATTTAATGTTATGATTTTTAAACCACTTAAGGTTTTTTTACTCATTAATTAATTTTGCGATTTTAAGTGCCTTCTCAACCTCTTGTTTGGTAGTATCTATAATTTTAACTAGTGGTAATCTTACAGCATCATCACATAAGTTTAGTAGTTTAGCAGCATATTTTACAGGTGATGGATTACTTTCAATAAAAAGTGACTTGTGAAGAGGTTGTAATGAGTTATCAATTTTCTCTGCTTGAATAATTTTATCTTGATCTCCAGAGGTCGATAATGATTGCATCTCAGAACAAAGTTTAGGGGCAATATTAGCTGTAACAGAAATACATCCAACACCTCCTCTTTTGTTGTATTCAAAAGCTAAACCATCTTCTCCTGTTAGCTGTATAAATTCTGGTCCCATTTTTTTTTTGTGTTGGTCTACTCTTTCAAGAATTCCAGTTGCATCTTTTACTCCAGCAATATTTTTAAGTTCAAACATTCTCGCCATTGTATCAACTGAAACATCAATTACAGATCTTCCTGGAATGTTATAAACAATTATAGGTATTCCACAGTTATCGTTAATGGCTTTGTAGTGTTGATATAAACCCTCTTGAGTAGGCTTGTTGTAATATGGCGTTACTACTAATGCCCCATCAGCACCAGCTTTTTCCGCGTGCTTTGTGAGATTTATTGCTTCTTCAGTTGAATTAGATCCAGTGCCTGCAATAACTGGTATTTTTCCTTTTGCTTCATTTATACAAAGTTCGATAACTTTTTCATGTTCTTTATGACTTAAGGTTGGAGATTCACCTGTTGTACCAGCAGGAACTAGCCCATGTGTACCATTTTCCAAATGAAAATTAATTATCTTTATATAACTTTCTTCATCTAATTTGTTATCCTTGAACGGGGTAACTAAAGCAACATTTGAACCTTTAAACATAATTATTTATATCATAAGTTGTCGTTTATTTTAAAAATGAAGAAAAAATCATTTAAAATCTGTACTACAATTATCTTCTTTTTGTTCAGTATTCAATCGGCATTTTGTGAGAATTTAATAACTCCAAAGCCAAAACCTAATTTAGCGAAGGAAAAAAAAGGCAAATATGTTTCGGGAATAATCATACCAAAATTTAAACCAGGAACATATGCATCAGAGGATCAATTAGAACTTTTAAAAGAACTAGATAAAGAAAAAGAAATTGTTGTCAAAAAAGTTGATGGAATAATAATTCCAAAAAATAAACCTCTTATTGTCCACAAGAAAAGGTTAAGTACTACAAAAAAATCAAAATATTATAGTGATAGAGATCTTAATTACGCAAGACAAGCAGTTGCTTTTATGGAGAAAAGTAACTGGAAAGATGCTTTAAAAGTCGCAAAAAAGGCTAGAGCTAAATCTATATATAATTTTATACAATGGCGACATTTGCTAACACCAGGAAATAGAGCAACATTTTATGATTATAAAAGCTTTATTGAAAGTGTTCAAACATATCCACGTTTAAGTCGTGTTAAATATTTAGCAGAACATAAATTATCTACAAAAAATCAATCACCCAAAGAAATAATTAAATGGTTTGAAAAACATCCATTCACAAGTGGCTTTGGTGAGATGGTTTTAGGAGAAAGCCTAATTAAATCAGGTAATAAGCAAAAAGGAATTCAATTAATAAAAAAAGGATTTATAAGAGCTGATTTAACAAAAAGTGATCTGATTAATTTTAGAAAAAAATTTAAAAATTATTTGACATCCGAAGATTATGTAAAAAGGGCTGATCATCTTGCTTGGGAAAATAAACATTGGGATCTAAAAAGAATGTTAAGATATTTGCCAAAAGATTTCCAACTTTTATACACAGCAAGACAAATACTTATGAGTAATTCATATGGTGTTGATACTGCTATATCTAAAGTACCAGCAAAATTAAAAAATGATGCAGGTTTAAATTATAACAGATTAAAATGGAGAGTAAAAAGAGGAAGACTCGATAGCTCATTAGATATTTTATTTAATATAAAAAATAATAAAGAATATATGGTCAGACCCGATAAATGGTGGGGTGAAAGATCTAAAATCACAAGAAAATTAATCTATAAAAAAAGATATGAAGAGGCTTATAAAGTAAGTAGTAAGAATGCATTATCCAAAGGACCTGAACTTGCTGAGGCTGAATGGTTAAGTGGATGGATAGCTTTGAGTTTTTTAAACGATCCAATTTTAGCAAAAGATCATTTTATTAAATTTTACGAAAATGTCAGCTACCCAATTAGCCTATCCAGAGGTGCTTATTGGTTAGGAAGAACTTATGAAAAATTAAAAGACAAAGAAAATTCAAAGAAATGGTATGTGATTGGTTCTAAATATCTAACAACATATTATGGTCAATTATCTCACATGAAAGCAAAGCCTAGAGAGAAATTTGAATTATCAGAATTAATGCAAATTGATAAAAATTATGCTGAAAGTTTTTATAGAAATAAAATTGTTGCTACTGTCCATTTATTAGATGAACTTAATAAGGATAAGTATACTAAGCATATTTTAAGGTATTTAGCTAATGATAATATAGATAAAGGTAGTGAAGTACTTGCTGCAAAGTTAGCAACAGATATTGGTAGATTTGATTTTGCAATCCAGGTTTCAAAGATTGCTTCGTATCAAAAAAGATTTCACAACAAATATAATTATCCAATTATAAGCACTCCAACAAAAGTCGGTGGAAGAAAAATACCAGAATCAGCTTTAATACTTTCAATCATTAGACAAGAAAGTGAGTTTGATACAAGCGCAAATAGTAGAGTTGGTGCTCAAGGTTTAATGCAGTTAATGCCATACACTGCCAAAACAGTTGCTAAACAGGCAAAACTTACATATTCAAAATCAAGATTAACTAAAAGCCCTGAGTACAACATAAATCTTGGTTCATATTATATAGCTGGATTAATTCTTGAATACGATGGATCCTACCCTTTCTCAATGGCTGCTTACAATGCAGGACCTAAGAGAGTAAAATATTGGAAAAGATTAAATAAGAACCCACAAAAAAAACAAACCGATTATGTAGATTGGATTGAATTAATTCCTTTTAAAGAGACTAGAAATTATGTCCAAAGAGTATTAGAGAATTATAATGTCTATAGATATGTATTGTCGCAAAAACCAATATATTTAAAAGATTTTTTCAAAAACAACCCATTATATTGATGGCGGAAGGAGAGGGATTCGAACCCTCGGTACACCTTTTCAAGCGTACGGCGGTTTAGCAAACCGCTGGTTTCAACCAGCTCACCCATCCTTCCAATTATTATATCAATTAGCAGAATTTTTAAAATTTATAAAGAAAAAACAATAATTTTAATTACCGATATAAAAATTAAGATTTACTAGAGACTGTAAACGTAACTTTATTGTCATTAAAATCTAAACCTTTTCCAGTTACAGATCCATCTTTAATCCATTTAAGTGTACCTGAAGCACCCATATCATTTGAACAAGAAAGTTGCCAAGTGCCTTTACCGCCTTTTTGAAGCATATAATTCCCTTCGCAAGAACCATCATTATTTGGTAAATCTAAATTAATATTTCCTTTATAATTTTTTTCGTCAAAATCAATAATCCCAGCAATTAAATCAGAGTAACCTTTCCAACTTAAAGCTATAGCTCTTTCACCTTTTAATGAATATGAATTACTTGCAGATGAAGTATCATTATTTTCTTCTATAGATTTATTATTTGAGGAACTATTTAAAGAACTATTATTATAAAAACCAAGTTTATTTAACTTTTCTCTTAATTCTTGATCAGACATTTTTTTACTAAATTTTGATTCTTTACCCTTCCCTGGATTAATTCCATTTTTCCATTTAACAGTTCTTTTTTTTGCAAAAAGTTTACATTTTTGACCTGTAGCACTAGTGCATTCCTTTGACATAGTTTTAGTACTTCCTGGATTACATTGCGCAATCTGACAAGTCCAATAAACACCATTTGTCCCGTCAATAGTTACATATAAACTGGCTGGAAATTTTTGTCCTCCTTTATTACTCAAGTATTGTTTAAAATATTCAACCATATCCTCTGTTAATTGAAGTCTTCCATCACCAGCTGCATCATCAGCTTTTGAAATATTTAAGGAAATCAGAGGAATAATAACAATTAATATTTTTATTATTTTTTTCATTATTTAAATTTATATCATACTTTAACGTGACCGTATGTAGTATTGGAAAAGATTGAATATTCAACATTTATCAAGTATTTTCTGGCAAAATGAAAAACAAATATTCAATTTTTTCTTTAATCAAAAATGCATTCTCAGACCATGAGAATTGGCAACAAGCTTGGGGTGATCCTGAGCCTAAGAAAGAATATGATGCTGTTATAGTTGGCGGCGGCGGGCATGGTCTTGCTACTGCTTATTATTTAGCAAAGAAACATAACTTAACAAATATTGCTGTCGTAGAAAAAGGTTGGATCGGTGGTGGCAACACTGGAAGAAATACTACAATAATAAGATCAAACTATTTATGGGATGCAAGTGCAGGTCTTTATGATCATGCATTGAAAATTTGGGAAAATTTATCTCAAGAATTAAATTATAATGTAATGTTTAGTCAAAGAGGTGTAATGAACCTTGCTCACAATTTACAAGATGTTAGAGATTTAAAAAGAAGAACACATGCAAATAGATTAAATGGCATTGATGCTATTTGGCTTGAAACAGATGAAGTAAAAAAATTCTGTCCAATTATAAATACATCTCAAGATATAAGATATCCTGTTTTAGGTGGAACATTACAAAGAAGAGCGGGAACAGCTCGGCACGATGCTGTAGCATGGGGATATGCACGTGGTGCGAATGAAATGGGTGTTGATATAATTCAAAATTGTGAGGTTAAAGGAATAAAAAGAAATGGTGATAAGGTTGAAGGTTTAGAAACCACTAAAGGTTTTATTAAAACCAAAAAAATTGGAGTAGTTGCGGCAGGTCATTCTAGCGTTATTGCAAATATGGCAGGTATTAAACTTCCATTAGAAAGTAAACCTCTACAAGCTTTGGTATCTGAACCAGTAAAACCAATTATTGATACGGTTGTTATGTCTAATGCAGTTCACGCTTATGTAAGTCAATCAGACAAAGGTGAGCTTGTTATTGGTGCTGGGACTGACTCTTATGTTTCATACACACAAAGAGGAAGTCATAATATTGTAGAAGATACATTAAAGGCCATTTTAGAGCTCTACCCTATTTTTAGTCGAATGAAGATGTTAAGACAATGGGGAGGAATTGTTGATATTTGTCCAGATGCAAGTCCAATAATAAGCAAAACCAATATAAAAGGTTTATATTTTAATTGTGGATGGGGTACTGGAGGATTTAAAGCAACACCAGGTTCAGGGGATTTATTCGCTCACACTATAGCAAATGATGAACCACATAAATTAAATGCAGCGTTTAATTTAAATAGATTTGTAAGTGGTGATCTTGTAGATGAACATGGCGCTGCTGCAGTCGCACACTAATAATGTTTTTAATTAATTGTCCATTTTGTGGTGAAAGGGATCAAAGTGAATTTTCATCTGGTGGTGAAGCACATATTGTTCGTCCAAAGCAGCCAACAGAACTAAGTGATGATGAATGGGCTGAATTTCTTTTTATGAGAAAAAATATTAAAGGAGTTCAATTTGAAAGATGGAACCACTCACATGGATGTAGAAAATGGTTTAATGTTGTAAGAGATACTTCGAATGACAAAATACATTCTGTATATAAAATGGGTGAAAAACCACCTGTAAAATAAATATTTATGTCAGATTTAAGAGTACATAAAACTAAATATATAAATGAGACTAAAAGAGTATCATTTAAATATGATGGTAAAAATTATTTTGGATACGAAGGTGACACACTTGCTTCTGCTTTATTAGCAAACGGTGTTCATTTAATAGGAAGAAGTTTTAAATATCATAGACCTAGAGGTATAATGTCGTGTGGTTCTGAGGAGCCAAATGCAATTTGTCAGATTGGTGACAAGAAAGATTTAACAGAACCAAATGTTAGAGCAACAGAATTAGAGATATATGAGGGTTTAGAGGCATTTTCTCAGAATTGTTGGCCAAATGTGAAGTTTGATATAGGAGGTATAAACAATTTAATATCCCCTCTTATACCAGCAGGTTTTTATTATAAAACTTTTATGTGGCCAAAAAGTTTTTGGAAAAAAGTTTATGAGCCTTTAATTAGAATGTCTGCTGGACTAGGAAAGTCGCCAACCGAGCCTGATCCAGATATGTATGATCACAAATATGTTCACTATGATGTACTTGTAATTGGTGGTGGATTATCTGGAATAATATCAGCAAAAATAGCTGCAAAAAGTAATTTAAAAACCTTATTAGTAGATGATAAAAAAACAATTGGTGGTTCAACTATTTATCAAAGTAACGACAGTTTTAAAATCGATGATCAGCACTCTAGTAAATGGTTAGAGAAAGAAATTAATGAAATTTCAAAAATTGACAATTTAACTGTTAAGACAAGAACAAGTATTGCTGCTTATCATAGATATAATTATCTTTTAGCAAGAGAAAATTTAACAGATCATTTATCAATTAAAGATAAGAAAGATAAAATCAGACAAAGATTGTGGAAAATTAGAGCAAAAAAAAGTAATCGTAGCGACAGGCGCAATTGAGAGACCGCTTGTTTTTAATAACAACGACAGACCTGGAATATTACTATCAAACTCTATAAATAAATATTTAGATTATTATGGTGTTGCATGTGGTAAAAATATTATTCTCTTTACAAATAATGACAGTGCATACGAAACAGCAATTTCACTTCATAAAAAGGGAATAAAAAATCTAATAGTGGATTTAAGAAAAAACTCTCAATCTGAAATAGCAAAACAAGCACGAAACCTAGGAATTAAGATTTACTTTAATCATGTTGTTACGAATACTTTTGGCTATAGAAGAATAAATTCGGTAGAACTGATGGAGTTATCAGATGATGGCAATACAACCATAGGAAATAAAATTAAGTTGAATTGTGATTGTTTGGGTATAAGTGGAGGTTGGACGCCAATGGTCCATATGCATACTCAATCAGGTGGTAAGCTTGATTTTAAAAATGATGATCAAGTTTTTATTCCAAAAGAAATTGATAATGATCAAATAAGTATTGGTGCATGTAATGGAGATTTTGATTTAGAAACCATTATAGATAAAACAGTTAATAAAATAAATATTTTTTTAGAAATAAATAATCAGGATTATAAAAATACAAAAGTTGAGTGTTCTATTGAAAAAGAAAAGAGAAATATTTGGTTACTTCCAAATAAAATACCATTAGGTAAAACTAAATGCTTCATAGATTTTCAAAATGACTCCACTGCTAAAGATATCAAATTAGCCCTTAAAGAAGGTTTTAGATCTATTGAACATGTTAAAAGATATACCACAACAGGTATGGCTACTGATCAAGGAAAGCTTTCAAATATGCATGCATTAGGAATTATCGCTGATACAGCTGGAGTTAAAATGGGTACATTAGGAACTACAACCTTTAGACCTCCTTTCACACCTTTGACCTTTGGAACAATAGTTGGAAGAAATGTAGGAAAATTTTTTGAGGTTGTAAGAAAAACCTCCATTCACGATTGGCATGTTGATAATAAAGCTCAATTTGAAAACGTCGGTCAATGGAAAAGGCCTTGGTACTATCCAAAAAATGGCGAGACTATGCATGATGCCGTTCAAAGAGAAAGTAAAGCAGCTAGAGATAGTGCTGGTATTTTGGATGCTTCAACTTTAGGAAAAATTGATATTCAGGGTACAGATGCATCAGAGTTTTTGAATAGAGTATATACAAATGCATGGTCAAAATTATCAATTGGAAAATGCAGATATGGATTAATGTTAAATGAAGATGGTATGGTTTATGATGATGGAGTTACAACTAGATTAGCTGAAAATCACTATTTAATGACTACTACTACTGGTGGCGCAGCTAATGTTCTTGGAAAACTTGAAGATTATTTACAAACAGAATGGCCTGAACTAGACGTTTACCTGACATCAGTAACTGATCATTATTCAACAGCTAGTGTATGTGGGCCTAATTCAAAAAAAATAATTAACAAAATATTTCCTGAACTAGATTTAAGCGATGAAAACTTTCCACACATGTCTTTTAAAAATACAAAACTTGATAACATAAATTGTAGAGTGATGAGAATAAGTTTTACTGGTGAACTTAGCTATGAGATCAATATAGAGTCAAAATATGGCAAATCTTTATGGGAAAAATGTATTTCTGCTGGTCAAGAATTTAATATAACTCCTTATGGTACTGAAACTATGCATCTTTTAAGAGCTGAAAAAGGTTTTATAATTGTAGGACAAGATACAGACGGAACGATGACTCCGTCTGATCTACAAATGGATTGGATTGTAAGCAAAAAAAAATATGATTTTATAGGTAAAAGATCTTTATACAGAAGCGATACTATTAGAGAGGATAGAAAACAATTAGTTGGATTATTAACGAATGATCCTAAAGAGATTTTAGAGGAAGGTGCTCAAATAGTTTCAGATACAAATACAAAACCAATCGATATGTTAGGGCATGTCACATCAAGTTACTTTAGTCCAAATCTTAACAAATCTATAGCCTTAGCAGTAGTAAGAAGTGGTAAAAATATGAAAGGTCAAAAACTTATTATTCCAATGGAAAATAAAAATATCAACGTAACAGTTTCTGATACAATATTTTTAGATAAGGAGAATAAAAGATTAAATGCTTAATACACACTATCCACAAATTACTGATAACAAATTAAATGATGTGGAAATATCATTGCAAGAACCAATTAGCAAAATTAATTTAAGAGGAAAATCTAAAGAGTTTTTTGCAAAAGTTGGAAAAGTATTATCTTTAATTTTACCAAATGAAGCTAATACTAGTTCATTTAGTGAAAATTTTAATGCAATATGGCTCAGTCCTGATGAATGGATGGTTTATTTTAAAAATGACGATGAAAAAGTAATATTTAACAAATTATACTCTGAAATATCTAAAGTAAATTATGGATCTGTAACTGATATCTCAGATCAATGGATATGTATAAATTTAAAAGGCAGTAAGATTTATGATATTCTCTCAGCTGGATGTTCGTTTAATTTTGATCAATTTTTAAAAACGGATGGTTTATCAACACAAACAATAGTTAATCATATTGATGTAATATTGCATAACAAAAATACTTATAATATTAATTTATTTGTAAGAAGATCTTTCTCAGAACATTTATGTCTATGGCTTAACGACAGTGCTAAATTTATCTAACTTAAAGTTCAAATAAAAAAAAGTATATCCTAAATAACTAAGTGAAAAAATCCAATTATATATAACCCATAACCAAAAGAAATTTTCAAAGTTAGAGTTATAAAATACAGCTGTGTAAAAAACCAGAAAAGGAAATATTACATTTCTAAAAACATTTGCAATCAGAGCTTTTTCAGATTTTTTTAGTGCCATAAAAAAACCATTTGATAAGAAAAAAACTGGATAAGCTGGCAATACAAATGCTGATATTTGTAAATACAATTTTCCAAATTCAATAACGTTTAAATCAGTGGAAAAAAGACCTGTTAACAATTCAGCCAAGGAATAAACAAATAAAGAAGATAAAATCATTATTACAAAAGCATATTTTATTGCAGTTAAATATGTTTGTTTAATTCTCGATAAATTTTTAGCGCCAAAATTTTGTGCTATAATTGTAATAATTGCAGTGTTAATGCCAAGTATAGGTAAAAGTACAACTTGTTCAATTCTCGTACCTGCGCCGTATCCAGCAGCCGCATACTCTCCTGAAAAGCCAGCATATTTAAAAACAATAGCAGATGCAACAGAGTAACCACATAT
Organism: uncultured Pelagibacteraceae bacterium; assembly: GCA_902634885.1. Lineage (GTDB taxonomy): Bacteria > Pseudomonadota > Alphaproteobacteria > Pelagibacterales > Pelagibacteraceae > Pelagibacter. Next base: position 80,883 of record CACPLR010000004.1, read on the forward strand.
AGAGATAATGATCGGCATAGATTGAAAAAAAATATTTTTTAAAAAATAAATTTTAGGAAAAAAATTGTTAATAATTATTTTTTTTGTAAGTTCACTTTTAATTACTTTATTGAAAATTATTATAAACGAAATTGATTGTGCAATTATTGTGGCAATACCAATACCCTTCATTCCAAAAGCTGGAATAAATAAAAAACCAAAGATTAAAATTGGATTTAAAAAAATATTTAAAAGAAAAGATAAAATTAGGGCATTTCTGTATGTTTTGGTATCACCTTCTGCATGTAACAAAGAATTCATAGCAACGACTATTATAAAAAGGAAAGATCCATAAAAAATTATATTAGTATAGCCTAAACCTAAATTCATAACTTCATCTGTTGAACCCATAATCTTAAAAACATCATCTGACAAATTAAGACCTATTAGTGTAATAAAAAATATTAAAATAGTTGAAAAGAAAATTAACTGGCAAAAATAAGTTGAAGCTTTATTAAATTTTTTTTCGCCTATGCTATTGCCAATTAATGAAGTACCAGCAACTGTCACACCAATGGATGATGCGATTAATATAAAATATATAGGAAATGATTTGGTAAGTGCAGATAATGCCTCAGGTGAGATTTTACCTGCAAAAAAAGTATCTACTATATTATATAAAGTCTGGAATAAAGTTCCTACACTTGCAGGTATTGCAAGCTTCCTAATTAATATTTTAACATCATCAGACAAAATATTCATACGAATTTATTTTCTTTTATAAATTTGGGGAATTTTTTTATTTAATAATTGTTTATGTCTCACAGTAAATCTAGTTATTTGGCTTGATGTCAACTTGTCATAACACTTAGGACAAGATAATCCAATTTTGTAATACTTAGACTTTTTATCTTTTTTACTAATAGGCAATCTACAAGCATTACAAATACCATAATTTCCAACTTTAGTATTTTTTTTAATTGTAACTCTATTGTCAAATACGAAACATTCTCCTTTCCAATTACTTTTTTTTGGATCAGTTTTATTAAAATATTTTATAATTCCACCTTTGAGCATATAAACATTTTTAAAACCATTGTTATGTAAATAATTTGATGCTTTTTCACATCTAATACCACCTGTACAAAACATGCCAATTTTTTGTTTTTTATCTAAATTAGATAAATATGTTTTAAACTCTCTAAAATTATATGTATTTGGATTTATGGCTCCTTTAAAGGTGCCAACCTCATATTCAAATGGTTTTCTAGCATCTATAATTTTTACATTTTTTTGAGATAATAAATTATCCCATTTCTTTGGAGATAGATAATTTTTTGTAATTTTATTTTTAAATGAGAAGTTATAATCCATTGGCACAACCTCATTTTTAATTTTTACTTTAGCTTTAAGAAATGGAATGAATGAAGAGTATGTAATATTTTCAATATCAAATTTTTTAATATTCAGAATTAATTTTAAATATTTAACAATATTTGAAATATCTTTACTACTCCCAGCTATCGTAGCATTAATACCTTCTTTGGACAAAATTACTAATCCTTTAATATTATTTATTTGTATTTCTTTAATTATTTTTTTTTTTAAAGATTTAAGATTTTTAATTTGTTCTATTTTGTAAAAAGAAAATATTTTCATTATTTTTTCCAACAAATTAAAAAACCATCTCCAATTGGAATTATATATTTATTAATTTTTAATTTCTTAATGTAGTTATTAAAATTTTTAATTAATTTGGTAAGCTTGTCATTAGCTAATGGATTAACTACTTCACCTTTCCATAAAATATTATCAACTAATATTACTCCACCTTTGTTTAATAAAGATAATGATAAATCGAAGTAATTTATGTAATTTTCTTTATCTGCATCAATTAGTATAAAATCAAATTTTTTTGCATTTTTTTTTAATTTTAACAAACTTTCTTTAGCATTTGATATATCAGTAAATATTTTTTTATTTACCCTTGCTTGCTTAAAAAATTTTTTAGCAATATTGAGTTTTTTTTCATTTTTATCTATGCAATATAACTTTCCATTCTTGGGTAGAGATAAGGCTATTGATAAGGCACTGTAACCAGTAAAAGTCCCAATCTCTAAACAAGATTTAAACTTTTTAAATTTTATTAAAAATTCAATAAAGTTAGCTTGTAATACTGAAATCTGTAATTTTTTTATGTAACCAAGTTTTTCATTGAATTTGATTATTTTCTTTTGTACTGGGTGAAGTTCAGAAGTGTGTGAAAATATATAGTCGATCATTTTTTGATCGATATCCATATATTTATCCATTTAGTTTTTCTTTTAATATTTTGTTAATTAATTGAGGATTGCCTTTACCTTTGCTTTCTTTCATAACCTGACCAACAAAAAAACCAAACAATTTATCTTTACCTGATTTATATTCTTCAACTTTAGAAGTATTATTTTTAATTACTTTATTAATAAGCTCTTCAAGTGCTTTAGGATCACTTTCCTGTTTTAATCCTTTTTGATCAACAATTGTCTGTGGATCTTTATCACCATCAATCATTTCTTCAAAAATAGTTTTTGCTATTTTTCCTGAAATTGTTCCGTCTTTAATCAAATTTATCAGTTTTGATAAATTATTAGAACTCACGGGACTTTTTGATATTTCCAAATTTTTCTCGTTTAATACTGCAAAAAGTTCACCTGTAATCCAATTAGTTGCAAGTTTAACATCAGAATTTTTTATTACTTCTTCAAAATATTTAGATGTATCAAAATCTGATACCAAAATATTTGCTTCATAAGATGACAAATTAAATTTATCTATAAATCTTTTTTTCTTCTCATCCGGTAATTCAGGTATTTCGTCTTTAATTTTACTTATAAATTCATCGCTTATTTCTAATGGCAATAAATCTGGATCTGGAAAATATCTATAGTCATGAGCATCTTCTTTAGATCTCATTGATCTTGTTTCATTTTTTTTTGTGTCGAATAATCTTGTTTCTTGATCAATGTTCTTCCCCTCTTCTATAAGATCTACTTGTCTGTTAGCTTCATATATTATTGCCATCTGCATAAATTTTATTGAATTCACATTTTTAATCTCACATCTTGTACCAAAATTATCATCACCTTGTCTTCTGACAGAAACATTGACATCTGCCCTGAGTGATCCTTCTTGCATATTACCATCACAAGTCCCAAGATATCTCATAATAGATCTTAATTTTTTTATATATATATTAACTTCCTCCGGTGATCTTAAATCGGGTTTGCTAACTATCTCCATCAAAGCTACACCAGATCTATTTAAATCTACAAATGTATTTGTTGGATCTATATCATGAATACTTTTGCCAGCATCTTGTTCTAAATGAAGTCTTTCGATACCAATTTCTTTTTGGCCATCTGCCATATCTAAAATAACTTTACCCTCGCCAATTATTGGATATTTATATTGAGAAATTTGATAGCCCTGTGGTAGATCAGCATAAAAATAGTTTTTTCTATCAAATATAGACTTTTTATTTATTTTTGCTTTTAAACCAATTCCAGTTTTAATTGCTTGTTTGATACAAAATTCATTTATCACTGGAAGCATTCCAGGAAAGGCTGCATCGACTAAACTAACTTGAGTATTTGGTTCAGCTCCAAATTTTGTTGGTGAAGATGAAAATAATTTTGAATCTGAAGTTACCTGGGCATGAACTTCAAGACCAATAACAACTTCATATTTGTTTTGTTCTCTTTCAATAAAAAATTGATTATTTTTAGCCATTACATCCACCAATCAGTTATATCATTCTTAAAATTAATCTTTTCTTCCATTGAATAGGCAATATTTAATATTGTTTGTTCATCAAAAGGTTTGCCTATTATTTGAAGTCCCAATGGGAACCCTTTATTGTCTATTCCTGTGGGTATAGAAATACCTGGTAATCCAGCTAGATTTACAGGTACAGTAAAAATATCATTCAAATACATTGAGACCGGATCATCAGTTTTTTCCCCAATTTTAAATGCAGAACTTGGTGTTGAAGGTGTTAGTATAGCATCAACATTATTATAAACATTATCGAAATCTTTTTTAATAAGTTGTCTCACTTTTTGTGCCTTTAGGTAATATGCATCGTAATAACCTGATGATAATACATAAGTGCCAATTAAAATTCTTCTTTTAACTTCTTCTCCAAAACCTTCAGATCTTGTTTTTTCATACATATCAATCAAGTTTTCACCTTCAGATCTAAAACCATATTTTACTCCATCATACCTTGCCAAATTTGAGGAAGCCTCAGCTGGGGCAACTATATAATAAGTCGGCAATGCATACTTTGTATTGGGTAGGGAAATATCAACAATTTCAGCACCACAATCTTTGATAATTTCAATACCTGTTTTCCATAGATCTTCGATTTCTTTAGGCATACCTTCAACTCTATATTCATTGGGAATACCTATTTTTAGTCCTTTAATGTTATTCGTAAGTTCAGATGAATATTTATTTCTTTTAAAATCTATGGATGTTGAGTCTTTGTTATCAAATTTTGAGATAACTTCTAATAATAATGCAGCATCTTTAACATTCTGACTCATTGGACCAGCTTGATCTAAAGAAGATGCAAATGCTACAATACCATATCTAGAGCAACTTCCGTAAGTAGGTTTTAGACCAACTGTACCAGTAAAAGATGCAGGTTGTCGAATTGATCCTCCTGTATCGGTTCCAATAGTAACTGGGGTAAGATTTGCAGCAAGAGCTGCTGATGAACCGCCTGATGAGCCACCTGGTACTAGATTTTCACCAATTGGATTTTGCACATTTCCAAAAAAACTAGTTTCGTTAGAGGAACCCATTGCAAACTCATCACAATTTAATTTGCCTAGTAAAATTGCACCTTCATCCCACATGCTTTGAGTTACTGTAGATTCGTAAGGTGGAATAAAATTGTTTAAAATATTACTTCCTGCTGTCGTTCTTACTCCATTAGTACAAAATAAATCTTTTACTGCTATTGGTATACCAGGAAGTTTTAAATCCATATTAGGTTTTTCATCAAATATTTTTGCAGCTGCTAAAGCGTTTGAAAAATTATCTGTGACATAAGTATTTAATTTTTTTGATTTTTCCGATCTTTCAATAAATGAATTTGTTATTTCTGTTGAGGATAATTTTTTATTTCTAATATTTTTTATAAGTTCATTTAAAGATAGTTTTGTAATATCAGACATTATTCAACAACCTTTGGAACTACAAAATAATCTTTATTTTCATCAGGAGAATTTTTCAGGATTTTATCTCTTATATTATTAGCTTCAAACTTGTCTTCTCTGAGCCTTAATTTTGTGTCTGCAATCGATGTCAAAGGTTCAACTTTTTCTGTATCAAGCTCATTTAATGCCTCAATGAATTTAAAAATAGAATTTAAATCGTTAGCTAGTTTATTGGCTTTTTTCTCATCTGTAGAAATTCTGGCTAACTTAGATATATGTTTTACAGTTTTAAGATCTATTGTCATATGGTAATAAAAATTTGCTGCAAAGTATCATTTAAGTAAAAATTATACAATATGATCACTATTGAAGAACTAAAAAACAAACAAAGTGTAAAAACAAGATTGATTGGCTTAGATTTAGGATCAAAAAGAATAGGTGTTTCTATATGTGATGAATATCAAAAAATAGCAACCCCTTTTACAACCATAGAAAATAGGGGAATTACTCATTTGATATCAAATTTAGAAGTAATAATTAAAGAAAACAACATTAAAGGTATTATTATTGGAAATCCTTTAAACATGGATGGATCTTATGGAAAAGCCTCTCAATCAGTGAATGATATTTCAAAAAATATTTCAAAATCTATCAATGTTGATATTTGCTTATGGGATGAAAGATTATCAACTGTAGGAGTTTTTAATATTACTAGTCAATTAGATGTTAATGTAAGCAAAAGAGAAAAAAATATCGATCAAAATGCAGCAACGTTTATACTACAGGGTGCTATTGATTTCTTGAATAATTAGCACTTGCATTGTTTATAATATATAGCTATAGAGTTGGTTTTAATGGCAACCAAATCAAAAGCTGTTAAAATTTCCAAAAGACATTTGTTAGGAATTCAGGATTTATCTATTTCTGATATCAATCTTATATTAGAAGAAGCTAGCAGCTTCATTAATTTAAACAAAAGTAAAAATAAAAAGTTAGATATTTTAAAAGGTAAAACACAAATTAATCTTTTTTTTGAACCTTCGACTAGGACGCAAAGCTCTTTTGAATTAGCAGGTAAAAGATTGGGTGCTGACGTAATGTCAATGAATATTACAAATTCAGCAATTAAAAAAGGTGAAACACTAATAGATACTGCCATGACCTTAAACGCTATGCATCCTGATATAATAGTTGTAAGACATCAAGACTCAGGTGCATGTAATCTACTTTCTCAAAAGGTAAATTGTGCAGTTTTAAATGCAGGAGATGGACGAAGAGAACATCCAACACAAGCATTATTAGATGCACTAACAATAATTAATAGAAAAAAGAAAATTCAAGGTTTAAAAATTGCAATTTGTGGTGACATTCAACACTCAAGAGTAGCTAGATCAAATATTTATCTTTTAAATATGTTGGGTGCCGAAGTAAACATTGTTGCACCATCAAATCTTATGCCAAAGGAAATTGAAAAATTTGGGGTAAATATGTTTTCAGATATGAAAAAAGGTGTAAAGGATTGTGACATTGTAATGATGTTGCGATTACAAAATGAAAGAATGACAAGTTCCTTTCTTTCCTCCAATAGAGAATATTATGAATACTATGGCTTAACACCTGACAAACTTAGATATGCTAAGGAAGATTGTATCATTATGCATCCAGGACCAATGAATAGAGGAATTGAAATTGACACAAAGTTAGCTGATGACACAAATATGAGTGTTGTAAAAGAGCAAGTTGAATTAGGTGTAGCTATTAGAATGGCGTGTTTGAAAATTTTTTGTGAATAATGAAAAAACAGTACTTTATTAATGGCAATATTATAGACCCACATAATTCAATTAATGAAGTTGGAGGATTAATTATTGGTGATAAAGGTCAATTAGAAGCAGTAGGTAAAAAAGTAAATACAAATAATATACCATCCCGTGAAAAAGTGATTGACCTAAAAGGAAAATATATATTTCCAGGTTTAGTTGATATGAGGGTTTTTGTTGGTGAACCTGGCTTTGAATACAAGGAGAATTTTAGAACTTTAAGTAATGCAGCATTATCGGGAGGTGTAACTTCTGTTGTAACAATGCCAAATACAGATCCAATTATTGATAATGTATCAATAGTTGATTTTTTAAAAAGACGTGGAAGAGACAAATCAAAAATTAACATTTATCCAACAGCTTCATTAACTAAAGGTACGGAAGGTACCAATATGACAGAATTTGGATTACTACAAAGCAAAGGAATTATTGGTTTCACGGATGGCACTAAAACAATACAGAATACAAGAGTAATGAGTAGAATAATGAACTCTGCTAGTGATTTAGATACTTTAATTATGCAACATGCTGAGGACTATGAATTATCAAAAGACGGAATGATCAACGAAGGTATTATTGCAACTAAATTAGGCCTTCAAGGAATCCCTGAAATGGCAGAATTAATAATAATTGATAGAGATCTAACATTATTAAATTATATAAATTGTAGGTACCATATTTCGCAAATTTCATCTGGTAGATCTGTAGAACTTATAAAAAATAAAAAAAATAATTTAAAATTTACATGTGGAGTATCGATTAATAATTTATCATTAAACGAAAATGATATTGGGGATTTTAGAACTTTTTTAAAACTATCTCCTCCATTACGGACTGAGGAGGATAGAATTAGTTTGGTTCAAGGATTGAAAGATGAAACTATTGATGTGATTGTTTCAGATCATAAACCTGAAGATGAAGAGCAAAAAAGACTTACATTTGCTCAAGCAGCAACAGGATCATCAGGTATTGAAACACTTTTATCTTTAGGTTTGGAATTATATCATAATGGATCGTTAAAACTTGAAACAATTATTAAGGCCCTCACATCAAATCCTGCAAAAATCTTAAAAATTGATAAAGGCAATTTAAGTGTAGGAAATGATGCGGATTTTTGTATTGTTGATATTAATAAACCGTGGATAGTAAAACAGGAAAACTTAATTTCCAAGTCAAAAAATACATCAATTGAAAATAAAAAACTTCAGGGAAAAGTTACAAACACATTTGTTAAAGGTGAAGAATTATTTAAATTAAATTAATGGATTACTATTTAGTTGCATTATTTTCATATTTATTAGGATCAATTCCTTTTGGTTTTTTATTAACTAAAATTTTTTTAAAAAAAGATATTAGAAATACAGGATCAGGTAATATTGGAGCAACAAATGTATTAAGAGGTGGAAATAAAGTAATAGGATATGCAACACTTATATTAGATATCTCAAAAGCTATATTTCCAGTTATTTTTGTAAAATTTAATTATCCAAATTTAATATTTATAGCCTCCTTATGTGTATTTTTAGGACATCTATTTCCAATTTGGTTGAAATTTAAAGGTGGCAAAGGTGTAGCAACATATGTTGGAATACTTTTTTCAATAAATTTTTTATTTGGAATTATTTTTGGTTTAGTTTGGATTATTACATATTTTATTTCTAAATATTCATCACTTTCGTCAATATTAGGATCCTTGTCTGTACCTATTTATATTTTTTATGTTAATGGAAATAATATAATTTTTTTTATAATTATGTTTGTTCTAATTTTTTATACCCATAGAGAAAATATTAAACGCCTTATAAATAAACAAGAAACTAAGACAAAAATTTATTAATTTGACACAACTATTACTATGAGTAGTTTGTGGAATAATGAATCTTGTGATTGTTGAAAGTCCTGCAAAAGCAAAAACTATTAATAAATATTTAGGTTCTGATTATACTGTCTTAGCTAGTTATGGTCATATAAGAGACCTTCCTTCAAAAAATGGATCTGTAGATCCAGAAAATGATTTTAAAATGATTTGGGAAATTGATAGTTTTTCCAAAAAATATCTCAAAGAAATAACAGACTCAGCAAAAAATTCTTCAAAAATTATACTTGCGACCGACCCTGATCGAGAAGGTGAAGCAATAGCGTGGCATGTAAGGGAGTTTTTAGAAGAAAAAAAACTTTTAAAAGATAAAAAAGTAGAAAGAGTTGTTTTTAATGAAATTACAAAAAAAGCTGTTACATCTGGTATAGACAATCCAAGGCAAATTGAGTCGCAGCTTGTAGATGCCTACATGGCAAGAAGAGCTTTAGATTATCTTGTTGGTTTCAATATATCTCCAATATTATGGACCAAATTACCAGGTTCGAAGTCCGCAGGTAGAGTCCAATCAGTAGCATTAAGATTGCTGACGGAAAGAGAACATGAAATTGAAATTTTTAAGCCGGATGAATTTTGGACTATAAATGTTATTTTTGAGGACAAAAACAAATCCAAAATAACATCAAATTTAAATCAGTTGAATGGTAAGAAAATAGAAAAATTTACGTTCAAATCAAAAGACGATGTTAATAAGGCAGTAAATGAAATAAAAAAAAAAGAGTATCAAATCTCAGATATTAGTTCAAAAATTTATACAAGAAACCCATCTGGTCCGTTTACAACATCAACATTACAACAAACTGCATCTAGTAAACTAGGTTTTGGTGCTTCACGTACTATGCAAATTGCACAGAGATTGTATCAAGGAATTGACATTGAAGGAGATGCTATAGGCTTGATTACTTATATGAGGACTGACGGGACTAATATTTCAAAAGAGGCTATTGAAACTTTTAGAAGCTATATAAGTGATAATTTTGGAAAGAACTATCTACCTCAATCATCATTGAATTATTCTGGAAAAAAAGCAAAAAATGCTCAGGAAGCTCATGAAGCAATTAGACCCACAGAAATAACAAGAAATCCAGAGAGTTTGAAACAGTATTTAAGTTCAGATCAATATAAACTTTATAATTTGATTTGGTCTAGAGCGTTGTCATCTCAAATGGAGTCAGCTAAATTTGATAGAAAAACAATTACTATCACTTCAAAAGACTCAGAAAATATTTTTAAAGCAAGTGGATCAGTTTTAAAATTTGATGGATATTTAAAATTGACAAATGTTGAAGATGAAAATGAAAATGAGAAAATTCTACCTAATGTAGAAAAAGGTAATGTCAATATAAAAGAATTTATTGATGAACAGCATTTTACACAGCCGCCACCAAGATATTCTGAAGCAAGCCTGGTTAAAAAACTTGAGGAATTAGGAATAGGAAGACCCTCTACATATGCAAGCATAATTTCTGTAATAGCTAATAGAGGTTATGCAGAAATTGAAAACAAAAGATTTTTTCCTACTGATAGAGGTAAATTATTATCGGCTTTTTTAGAGAAACTTTTTACAAAATATGTTGATTACGATTTCACAGCAAAATTAGAAGATCAACTCGATGACATAACTTCGGGTAAAGAAAATTGGATCAAAGTTTTAGAACAATTTTGGAAAGACTTTAATATAAATGTTTCAAATGTTAAGGAAAAAAGAACAAGAGAAGTTCTAGATCTTTTAAATGAAAGTCTTGGAAGTTTAATTTTTGAAGTCGACAAAGAAGGTAAAATTGACAGAAAATGTCAACTTTGTGATCAAGGACAACTAAGTCTTAAAAATAGTTTTAGAGGTGGTGCATTTATAGGATGTTCAAATTATCCTGAATGTAAGTTTACAAGACCACTATCTAAATCAAAAACAGCACAACAACTCATATTAGCTGAGCCAAAGTTAATAGGTCAAAATGATTTTGGTAAAGATATTTTTTTAAAAAATGGAAGATTTGGACCATATTTACAATTTGAAAAAGAAATAATTGAAGAAGAAAATAAAATTCAAAAAAGAAAAAAAAATAAAAAGAAAGATGATAATATAAAAAATGTCTCAATACCTAAAGGAATTGACTATAAATTTATAGACTTAAATAAAGCAAAATTTCTCTGCTCATTACCTATTTCTTTAGGAAAAAATCCTGAAAACGATAAAGACATCACACTAAATGTTGGAAGATTTGGTCCATATTTAAAATGTGAAAATAAGTCAGCAAGATTAGAAAATGTAGATGAATTATTTTCAATTGGTTTAAATAGAGCAATAACATTAATAGGAGAAGCAAAACCAGGAAGAATATCCTCTGCATTAATTAAAGATTTAGGAGAACATCCTGAAGATAAGAAGCCTGTAAGAATAATGAAGGGCCAGTATGGTCCATATATAAAATATAAGTCTTTAAATGCAACCATACCTGAAGAAAAAGATCCAACAGAATTAACTATGGAAGAAGCTTTGATTTTAATTGAGAAAAGAAAAGAATACGATAAAAATAAAAAGAGAAAAAAATAGATGTCTATAGATAATAAAATTAAAGAGCTAGGTCTTGAACTTCCAAATGCAGCTGATCCTGTTGGGTCATATGTTGCAACAAAGATAGTTGGTAAATTACTTTATATATCAGGTCAAATTTCCATAGATAAAGATGGTAAACTTATTAAAGGTAAAATAGGAAGAGACTTAACTGTAGAAGATGGATACAAAGCTGCTGAAAGGTGTGCACTAAGTATTGTCTCCCAAGTTAAAAAAGCTTGTGAAAATGATTTATCTAAAATCAAAGAATGTGTAAAATTAACTGGATTTGTTAATTCAACAGATGATTTTACAGACCAACCAAAAGTTATTAATGGTGCCTCTGACATAGTAGCGAAAATTTTTTCAGAAAAAGGAATGCATACAAGAGCAGCCGTAAGTACTAATAGTTTGCCTTTAGGTGTGGCTGTTGAAGTTGATGCAATATTTGAATTAAATTAATTTATCTCCCAACACCAAAATAATCGATTTTTAATTTTTTCATTGTCGAAGGTGAGTACATGTTTCTCATATCATATATTTTGAATTTCTTTTTTTTTGTTAATTTCTTAAAATTCAATAATTTAAAATCATTCCACTCAGTATGTAGAATAATTAAATCAGCTTTAAAACAGGCAGAAGAAATCGTACTGCAATAATTAACATTTTTAAACCCTTTAAAGTCAACTTTTTCACCAGAAGGATCATAATATCTAATTTTACTATTTTTTTTATTTAGATATTTGATCAATGGTATGCTTGGTGCTTCACGCATATCATCTGTGTTCGGTTTAAATGTTACTCCCAAAAAAGTAATAATTTTATTATTAAAATTACCATAGAGAATTTTTTTAATTTTATTAATTAGTAACTTTTTTCGGTTATTATTTGAATTAGTTACAGTTTTAACAATGGTCAAATCAGTTTTAAATTTATTTCCAATATCAATCAATGCGCGAGTATCTTTTGGAAAACATGATCCACCATAACCAGGTCCTGCTCTTAAAAACCTAGCACCTATTCGTTCATCTGAACCCATACCAAGAGATATATCTTTAACATCAACACCTGCGTTTTCACACAAATTAGCTATTTCATTTATAAATGAAATTTTTGTCGCTAAGAAAGCGTTTGAAGCGTATTTTATAAGTTCTGCCGCTCTTCTTGATGTATTAAAGTATCTGCTTGTTTTTTTAATAATTGGTAAATAAAGTGATTTTAATATTTTGTTGGCTTTTTTACTGTCTGTTCCAATAATAATTCTATCAGGATAAATAAAATCTCTTATTGCCTCACCCTCTCTAAGAAATTCAGGGTTTGATACTATATCAACTAATTTTTTTTTCTTTAAATTTATTAAAATCTTCTCAATCTCATCTCCAGTAGATACAGGCACTGTGGATTTTGTGATAATTATTTTATATTTTTTTATTATTTTCTTTAAATCCTTTACTACACTAAATATATGTTTTAAATTAGCAGAGTTTGCATTTTTTTTACTAGGTGTACCGACACAGATAAAAATTATATCTGAATTTGTAACTGCTTTTTTTAAATTTGAAGTAAAAATTAATCTTTTTTGTTTATAATTTTTTTTTAAAATTTCCTCAAGACCAGGTTCAAATATTGGTACTATGCCTTTATTTAGTAAATCAATTTTTTTCTGATCTTTATCTACACAGTAAACTGTATTTCCGACATCAGAAAAGCATACACCACTTACAAGACCCACATAACCAGTACCTATCATGCAAAGTTTCATAATTTACCAATTTCAATGTTGGATTTTATAAACCCGTTCATTGTACCGCAGTCTAAATATTTTCCTGCAAAGTTGTGTGCAATAAATTTTTCATTTTCATTAATTAAAGATTGTATTGCGTCTGTTATGTGAATTTCACCACCTTTGCCAGGTTTTTGGTGTAATAATTTTTTAAAAATAGTTTTTGGTAAAATATATCTTCCAATTACAGCTTTGTTTGATGGTGCATTCTTGATAGATGGTTTTTCTACTACCTCTTTTATAAGAAAGTTATTTTTAGATATTTTTTTACTTAAATTATAAATACCCCACCTAGATACAGTTTTTTTTTTAACATTCATGCTCGCCATTACAGATGATTTATATTTCTTGTGAGCAGAAATCATTGATTTTGAGCAATTATATTTCATAATCAAGTCATCAGGTAACAACATTAAAAAATATTTGTCTTTAATATATTTTTTTGTTTTGAGAACAGCGTCACCTGTGCCCTTTGGTTTATTTTGATAAACAAATTTTATCATTTTTTTATATTTAAGAATTTTTTTATATTCTTCGATAACTTTTGAATCCTTTTTCTTTTTAATAATATTTTTATAAAAAGTATCGCTGTAAAAATACTTTTTAATCATTAGTTTTTTTTGTGAAATAATAAAAATGATTTCTTTAATACCTGCTTCAATACATTCATTTAGAATATATTCTACACCTGGTCTACCATTGATTGGTAATAATTCTTTTGCAAATACGCTTGTCAGAGGTAGTAATCTTGTGCCTTGACCAGCCAATGGTATTATTGCTTGTTTAATCATGTAAATGTTTTACTTATAATTCGTTTTATTACAAATGAAAATTTTAAAGACAAAAGATGATCTAAAAGAGGCAATTCTAAATTGCAAACATTTAGGTTTTGTTCCAACTATGGGCAGTTTGCACAAAGGTCATATTTCGTTAATCAAAAATTCTCAAAAAAAATCTAGCAAAACAATTGTAAGTATATTTGTAAATCCAACACAATTTAATGATAAGAACGATTATAAAACATACCCAAAAAATATTAATCAGGATATTAAAATATTAAAAAAGTTAAGAGTTAATTTTGTTTTTATACCAAAAGTTAAAGATATCTATAACAATAAAATAAATTCAAAATTTAAGCTTAAGAAAAGTGAAAAAATATTGTGTGCTGATAAAAGAAAGGGTCATTTTGAAGGAGTTTTAGAGGTAATGGATCGACTTTTAAATTTAATAAAACCTGAGTTTTTATATTTGGGAGAAAAGGATTTTCAACAACAATATTTAATAAACAAATATTTACATAAAAAACATAAGTTCAAGCTTATAATTTGTAAGACGATAAGACATAACAAAATGGCATTATCCTCAAGAAATCTTAAACTTAAAAAAAAATCATTTAAGACAGCACAACTAATTGCTGAAGAGCTGTCTCGAATTAAACATAAATATAAAAATTATAATTTTAGAATAAAAAACAATAAATTTTTTTTAATTAAATATTTAGAAAATAAATATTTAATAAAAGTAGAATATTTGGACTTTAGAAACATGAATAATCTAAATAGTTCGAAATTTAAAACTAAATTTAAATTATTTATCGCTTATTATATTGATAATGTAAGGTTAATAGATAATTTTTAGGTTACAAAAAATATGCTCCAACGCCTAAAAATGAAACAAAGCCAATTACATCAGTAATAGTTGTTACAAATACACTTGATGCAATTGCAGGATCAATATTCATTTTCTTTAGAGTGAATGGAACTAAAATTCCAAATAAACCTGCAATAATCATTGTTAGCACCATTGAAATTGAAATGATTATCGAGAGCATACTATCTTGAAACCAAATTTGTACAATAAATGCACTTATCGCAGCAAATATTACTCCATTTAAAATACCAATTGAAAATTCTTTGAAAACATTTGATGAGAAATTATTTCGTGTTAAATCGTTGGTTGCAATTGTTCTTACTGTTACTGCTAAAGTCTGCATACCAGCATTACCACCCATAGATGCAACAATCGGCATTAAAAAAGCTAAAACAACCATTTGTTCTATCGTAGCACCAAATAGACTAATGCACCAAGTTGCTAAAAAGGCAGTAAATAGATTTAATAACAACCAATTAAATCTTCTTTTGGTTTTTTTTACAATTCCATCTGTAATTTCTTCATCCCCTACCCCAGCAAGTCTTAATGCATCTTCTTCAGCTTCCTCTTTTAATACTGTTAGAACATCGTCATTCATTATCATTCCAACTAATTTATTATTTTTATCTACAACTGCTGCAGAGTTAAGATTGTAATTTTCAAATAAATTTGCAACCTCTTCTTTGTCCATTTCAACAGGAATTAATAATTGGGACTCGGACATGATAGTTTCCATTTTTGTGTCTCTTGGTGTTGTTAAAACTCTTGATGATGGAACCGTACCTATAGGTTTAAAATCTTCGTTAACAATAAAAATTTCTAAGAATTCTTCTGGTAAATCTTTATTTTCTCTTAAATAATCGATTGTCTGCCCAACTGACCAATTGCTTGGAATAGCAGTAAACTCACGTTGCATTAATCTTGCTGCTGTGTCTTCTGGATAACTTAAACTTTCAAGAAGAGCAAATCGGTCTTTAGGTGGTAGAGAACTTAAAATTGAATTTTTGTCCTCCTCCGGAACATTTTCTAATATAGAAATTGCATCGTCTGACTCTAGACCTTTAAGTATACTAACTATAGAATCTGAGGATAAATAAGTTATAATTTCACTTTGAATTGCCTCATTTAGCTCTACAAAAACCTCAGGATCTATATTAAAATTGTTTAACTTTATTAAACTTTCTCTATCATTTTGGCTTAAATGTTCAATTATATCTGCTGCATCAGCAGGATGCATTTCATTAAATGAGTTGTTTATAAATTGAGTATCGTCATTAGCAATTTTTGTTGTGACAACTCTTAGATATTCCTTGTTAAATTCAAAATTTACTTTTTTATCTTTAGTTTTTTTGTTTAAAGACATAAATCTACCTATAATTGTGATTTGCACTATTAATACATAATAAAGATAATACAATTTATAAATGAACCTAGAGATCAAAAAGTCAATAAAACCAGTAAAATATTCTGAGGCCATTAATCTATTAGAATACAGACTAAAAGATTTATATGAGAATAATGGTAAAGAATTGATTTGGACTTTAGAGCATGATGAAATTTTTACAGCAGGGACTTCTTATAATGAAAATGAAATAATTGATAAATCAATTAAAGTATTAAAGACAAATAGAGGTGGTAAAATAACCTACCATGGCCCAGGACAATTGATTTGTTATTTTGTTTTAGATTTAAGAAAAAAAAAGGATATTAGAAAATTTATCAATTTAATTGAAAAAACTATAACTCAAACTTTAAAGTTATACAACATCGAGACTGTTCCAGATAAAGAAAATATTGGAATCTGGCATAAAACAAACAATGAAGTAAATAAAATTGCAGCTATTGGAATTAGAGTTAGCAAATGGATTGCATACCATGGCTTTTCTATAAATATAAATAATGACTTAGAAAATTATAAAAAAATTGTCCCATGTGGTATTTCAGATAAAGGAGTTACGAATTTAAAAAATATTATAAATCAGGATTATTCAAAACTTGGTGATAAATTAATAGAAAATTTTGTTTCTAATTTGAAAATCTAAGGCGTTTTGATTTTAACAATCTTTTAAAATAATCTGGTAATAACGCTGAATACGTATGCTTTACATCATTAATTTTAAATTTTATTTGATATGAGTGTAACATTAAATTTTTATTTATTCCCTTATTGGAATTTGATAATTTATATTTTGTATCTCCAAAAATAGGATTGCCTATTGCATACAATTGTTTACGTAATTGATGCTTTCTTCCTGTGATAGGTTTTAATTCTAATAAGCTAGCTTCAGAATTTTTATCTAATACTTTGTAAATTGTTTTTGCTTTTTCAATAACTTTTTTACCACCATCATATCTAATTAAATCATCTTCCCATGTGCCTGAGTTTTTAGATATTTCACCTTGACAGATAGCCAAGTAAGTTTTGTGAACTTTTCGTAACCTAAATAAAGTAGTTAACAATTGAGCACTTTCTCTATTCTTTGCAATTATAAATACACCAGAGGTGTCTTTGTCTAGTCTATGAACAGAGTATGGTTTAGATCCTTCAAAAATTTCGCTTTTAGTAAAAATATCAACCAGATTTTTTTTTGATTTAGTTCCACCCTGGACAGAAATCCCTGAAGCTTTATTTAATACTATAAAGTTATCATTGTTTTCAATAATCAAATCTTCATTCTGTTTAATAATTTCTTTATTAGGATTAAATTTTGTTTTGGATTGTTTAATTTTTTCTTCAAAATTAAAGTTAAAAAAACTTATTTTATCGTCTGTTCTAACTTTTTGAGAACTTTTGATTTTTTTTTGATTTAACTTAATTTTTCCATTTCTTAAATTTTTTTCTATTAATCCTTGCGGTATTTTTCCTAAATAATTTCTTAAAAATCTATCTATACGCATATTATTATAAAATGTTTTGACTAATATTATTTTTTTCATAAGGATAAACCAAAGTATCAATTATTGATTTTAAAAATCAAAGATAATACTGTTGTATATTTTAATTAAGCAGTGACTTGATTTTTGTCTTCTGATTTAGGTGATGCTGTTGCTGCATCTTTTGTCTTTTTATCTACCCTTTTCGCCTCAACGTCTCTGTCTACAAACTCAATAACAGCCATTGGTGCATTATCACCATATCTAAAGCCAGCTTTAATTATTCTTGTATAGCCACCTTTTCTATTTTCATAACGTTTTGAAAGTGTTTTTTTTACTTTATTTGCAGATTTTGTATCTTGCAGTTTTGAAATCAGAGTTTTTGTATTTTGTAAGTTATCATTTTTTCCTAAAGTAATGATTTTGTCAGCCTGAGGTTTCAGCGCCTTGGCTTTTGGGAGTGTTGTGGTAATTTGTTCATATTTAATTAATGAATTCAACATATTTTTAATCAAAGCTTTTCTATGTTCTGAAGTTCTGTTTAATTTTTTATAACCAAACTTATGTCTCATTAAATAGCTTCCTCGAGTTTTTTAGATAATTCAGCAATGTTATCTGGAGGCCAATTAGGTATTTCCATGCCTAAATAAAGTGACATTCCAGTTAAAACCTCTTTTATCTCATTTAGTGATTTTCTTCCGAAATTAGGTGTCCTCAACATTTCACCCTCAGATTTTTGAACTAAATCGCCAATATAAATAATATTATCATTTTTAAGACAGTTCATTGATCTTACTGACAATTCTAATTCATCTACTTTCCTTAATAAGTTTTTGTTGAATTCTGGTTCGGTTGGTTGTTCTCTAACTATAACCTCTTGTGGTTCATCAAAATTAACAAACATTCCAAGTTGATCTTGGAAGATTCTAGCTGAGTAAGCAACAGCATCCTCAGCAGAAATAGAACCATTTGTTTCTACTTCCATTGTTAGTTTATCATAATCTAAAGCTTTACCTTCTCTAGCTGTACTTACCGAATATGAAACCTTTTTAACAGGGCTAAACAAAGAGTCTATAGGTATTAAACCCAAAGGTGGTTCTTCAGGTTTATTCATCTCCGCTGATATATATCCTTTTCCAGAGCCCACGGTCATCTCCATATGAAAATTAGTTTTTTCATCTAAATTACATATAACTAAATCGGGGTTCAATATTTCAATATCATTAACAGGCAATATATCTGAGGCTTTGATCTCACCAGGTCCTTTAGCATCTAGTATAAGTTTTTTTGATGTTTCTGAATTACTTTTAAGTGCTAAAGATTTAATATTTAATACTATGTCAGTTACATCTTCTCTCACACCTTTTATAGATGTGAACTCATGGAGCACACCATCAATTTGAATTGCTGTGACCGCTGTCCCTCTTATAGATGATAGTAAAATTCTTCTAAGAGAATTACCTAAAGTTAAGCCATAACCTTTTTCCAAAGGTTCGGCTGTTATTTTAGCGTGTGATTTATCATCACTAATTTGAACATCTAATTTTGCAGGCTTTATTAATGATTTCCAATTTTTTGAATTTGCTTCAGATTGTTCCATTTATACTCTCCTTTTTTTTGGTGGTCGCGTACCATTATGAGGCATTGGTGTTGTATCTTTAATTGAAATAATTTTAAAACCTCTAGCTTGTAATGCTCTAAGAGCTGTTTCTCTTCCAGAACCTGGTCCTTTTACCTCTACAGATAAAACTTTCATTCCTACGTCTAAAGCTTTAGCAGCAGCGGCATCAGCAGCAACTTGCGCAGCATATGGTGTAGATTTTCTAGATCCTTTAAAACCTTTTTGACCAGCGGATGCCCATGAAATTACATTTCCATTTGTATCTGCAATAGATACAATAGTATTGTTAAATGTAGATTGAACATATGCAATACCGTTTAAAATATTCTTTTTCCCCTTTTTTTTTTTAGAATATGAGCTCTTTTTACTTTTTGAAGAGGTTTCTTTTGATGCAGATTTATTTTCTGTAGCTTCTTTAGTCATTGATTATTTTTTAAGTGGTGTTAATTTTTTACCTGCTATAGCAATTGCCTTACCTTTTCTAGTTCTGGCATTGCATCTTGTTCTTTGTCCTCTTACAGGTAATTTCTTTCTATGTCTTGATCCTCTGTATGTAGCTAAATCAATAAGTCTCTTTATACTTAGTGAATTTTCTCTTCTTAAGTCACCTTCAACAGTAAATTTCTGATCAATGTATTCTCTTATCTTCAAAATTTGATCATCTGTTAACTCATTTACTCTTTTTGATTTTGGGATTTCTAAAAATTTACATATTTCATTAGAAAACTTGTTACCTATCCCATAAATATAAGTTAATCCAACATGAACTAATTTATTTTGGGGTATGTTTACACCTGCAATACGAGCCATAGTTTTTGTGATAAAATTGAGCCTTTTATATAAGAGAATTAGTCAAAGTCAACGCATTAAACATTGACAAAAGCGTCTATTTTCCTTGTTATTTCAGTAATATTTTCAGATCCATCAATCTCATGAAAATTATCTTTTTTGGAGTAAAAATCTAAAACTGGTTTAGTGGTCTCAATGTATGTATCGTACCTTTTAAGAATAGTTTCTAAATCATCATCGCTTCTTTTTTCTATAAACTTTCTTTTTTCAAGTCTTTTAACAATGGTCTCTTTATTTGCATTTAAATAAAATACAAAACCAATTTTTTGTTCTGAATCATTTAATAAATTATCTAAATTTTTAGCTTGTTCTAGAGATCTGGGGTACCCATCAAAAATTAATTTATTTTTCTTTTGAGGGTCAAAAATAAATCTTTTAATTATTGTGTTTACAATCTCATCATTCACAAATTTTCCATCATTCATATCATTAATTATTCGCTTACCTATATCTGTATCTTTTTTGATTTCATCTCTAAGAATATCTCCTGTAGAAATTTGAAATCCATTCAATTTTTCAACTAAATATTTGGCCTGAGTTCCTTTTCCAGCTCCAGGGGGGCCAAATAATATGATGTTCACTTATCTACCAAATTTTGTTTTTTTAATTAGTTGCTCATATTGAGAGCTCATTAAACGAGTCTGTATCTGAGTAACTGTATCGATTGCTACAACAACTACAATTAATACAGATGCTCCACCTAAATAGAAAGGTATTGGATAATTTGCTATTAAAAATTCAGGCATTAAACACACCAAAGTAAGGTATAAAGCTCCTATAGTCGTCAATCTTGTAAGTATGGTATCTATGTAGATTGCTGTGCTTTCACCTGGACGAATTCCAGGAATAAATCCGCCATATTTTCTTAAATTTTCTGCAGTTTCGTTTGGATTAAACGTAATTGAGGTATAAAAAAAAGTAAAAAATATTATTCCACTTGCATATAAGATCATATAGAGAGGTTGGCCTTGAGAAAAATATGAGGATATATTTAAAAAAGTTTCGTTCTGAGAAATATTAAAATTTGAAAATGTCACTGGCAGAAGTAATAAAGCTGATGCAAAGATAGCTGGTATTACTCCTGCTGAATTTATTTTAAGTGGCAAATGAGAGGAGTCTCCACCATACATTTTATTACCCATTTGTCTTTTTGGATAATTTATTAAAATTTTGCGAAGTGCACGCTCCATAAAAACAATAAATAAAATAGTTAAAATCAATAAAACAAAAATACCTATAATCATAATTGTAGAGATTGCACCAGTACGACCAAGTTCAAACGTGGTTACTAAGGCTCTTGGAATTTCTGCAACTATACCAGAAAAAATTATCAGAGAAATACCATTTCCAATACCTCTTTGTGTTATCTGTTCCCCTAACCACATCAAAAATATTGTACCAGCTACAATAGTTGTTACTGTTGATATTTTAAAAAACATACCAGGATTTATCACTAGATTTGCAGAAGACTCTAATCCAACTGCTAAACCGTAGCCTTGAATAGTTGCTAATAAAACTGTTCCATATCTTGTGATTTGTGTAATTTTTTGTCTACCTATTTCTCCTTGGGCTTTTAAATTTTTGAAGTAGTCTGAGACTCCTGTTAATAACTGCACAATAATAGAGGATGATATATAAGGCATAATACCAAGTGCAAATATTGCCATTCTGCTTACAGCTCCACCAGCAAAAACATTAAACATTCCTAATAAACCTTTTTGATTACTTTCCATCATTATTTGAAGTTGTTCTGGATCAATTCCAGGTAGTGGGATAAACGTACCAAGTCTGTAAATTGCAAGTATAATTATAGTAAATAATATTCTATTTCTTAAATCGTGAGATTGAGTTGAGGAGCTCATTAATCTTTGTTTGATTTTACTAAAATACTTCCGCCTGCTTTCTCAACTTTTTGTATTGCTGATTTAGAGGAAAAATCAGCCTCTATATTTAATTTTGAATTTACTTCACCATTTCCTAAAACTTTAAATTGAGTAACAGATTTAGATATAATTTTATTTTTCTTTAAATATTCTAGACTAATTTTCTGAGATGAATTAATTTTATTAGAAACTAATAATTTATTTAATAAATCTAAATTTATCTTTGCAATTTTCTCTTTCCTAATAGGGTTAAAACCTCTTTTTGGAAGTCTTCTATATAATGGCATTTGACCCCCTTCAAAACTTTTGATTGCTACACCTGATCTTGATTTTTGACCTTTTACACCTCTTCCTGAAGTTTTGCCTTTGCCTGAACCAATTCCTCTACCTACTCTAATCTTTTTAATTTTAACTGAGGTTGTTGTATTTAAATTTGTCATTATCCTCTTTTTTCAATAATTTCTGAAATTTTTTTATTTCTTAAAGTTGAAATATTTTTTGGTGAATTTTGTTTAGACAATGCTTTCATGCATGCTCTAATAACATTATGTGGGTTAGCTGTACCAAGAGATTTTGCTACTATATCTTTAATACCTAAAACTTCACACACAGCACGAACGGGTCCACCGGCAATTATACCTGTACCCTTCGGCGCTGCTCTTAGTTTTATTTTTCCTGCTCCGTCTTTACCAAAAATATCATGATGTATCGTTCTTCCCTCTCTTAATGGAACTTGAACTAAATTTCTTCTTGCAAGTTCGTTTGCTTTTTTAATGGCATCTGGAACTTGTTTTGCTTTAGCATGTGCAATACCAATTTTGCCATTTTGATTTCCAACAACGACTAATGCTGAAAATCCAAATCTTCTACCACCTTTAACAACTTTTGTTATTCTATTTATATGTACAAGTTTTTCTATAAATTCTGTATTTTTTTCCATTCTTTAAAATTCCATTCCATTTTTTCGTAAAGTTTCTGCAAATATTTTAACTCTTCCATGATATTTATAGACACCTCTGTCAAAATAAACTTTGGTTATTTTTTTGTCTTGTGCTTTTTTAGCAAGAGTCTCAGCAACCAAAGTGGATAGCTCTGATTTTGTTTTTTTTTGTTCTCTTATATTTTTTTCTACCGATGATGCTGAAACTAAAGTTATTTTATTTACGTCATCAATAATTTGCGCGCTTATATTTTTAGCTGAACGAGAAACGCACAACCTAAGTCTATCTTTGCTTGAAACTTTTTTTAATTTATTTCTTACTCTAAATTTTTTTCTATCTAATGTACTAATTTTCATTATTTTTTTTTACCCTCTTTTCTAAGAATGTACTGACCTTGTTCTTTTATACCTTTGCCTTTGTAGGGTTCTGGTGGTCTTATACTTTTGATTTGAGACGCTACCATTCCAACTAGTTGTTTGTCTGGTCCAGTTATTTTTAATATTGTTTGTTTTTCAACAGCGATTTTTATTCCTTCTGGAATATCAAAATTTATATCATGACTGAAGCCTAGCTGCATATTTAATTGTTTTCCCTTTAATGCAGCCCTAAATCCAACCCCTACTAATTCTAGAGTTTTTTCATAGCCCTTACTCGCACCAATAATCGCATTATTTAACAAACTTCTGTTCATTCCCCATAGTCTTTTTGAGTTTTGATCAATTTTTTTGGGTTTTATAGAAATTGTTTTACCTTCATCAATTTTTAAATCAAAAACATCTAAATTTATATTTAATGATTTTTTTCCTAATGGTCCCTCAATATTTATTATATTTCCGTTTAATAGCAGTTTAACTTTATCAGGAATTTGAATATTTGTTTTACCTATTTTAGACATTAGAATACCTTACAAATTATTTCTCCACCAATTTTTTGCTTTCTAGCGTCTATATCAGTCATTACACCTTTTGGAGTTGATACTATTGCTATGCCAAGTCCATTATTTATTTTTGGAAGACTTTCAGCGCTTGAAAATATTCTTCTGCCTGGTTTTGATACCCTTTCAATTGTATTTATTACCGGATTTCCAGAGTTATACTTTAAATTAATTTCCAAATTAGGTTTTTTATCCTTATCAGTTATCTTGTAATCAATGATATAACCCTCAGACTTCAAAACTTCTGCTATTTTCACTTTAAATTTTGAAGATGGAAGTTCTACTTTTTTGTGATTTCTCATTTGAGAATTTTTAATTCTCGCTAACATATCTCCTATTGGATCACTTAAACTCATATTATCCTTTCTACCAGCTTGACTTTACCATACCAGGAATTTTACCCTCTAAACCCAATTGTCTAAGAGCTATTCTTGATATTTTTAATTTTCTATAAACACCATGTGGTCTGCCTGTGATTTGACATCTATTCATCACTCTTGTTTTTGCAGAATTTCTAGGCATTTTTGATAATTTTTGCTGTGCTTTAAATCTTTCTTCTAAAGATAATTTTTTATCCATAATTATTTTTTTTAGCATTTGTCTTCTCTTAAATAATTTGTCAGATAATTTAATCCGTTTATTATTCTTGTTTACAGCACTCATTTTAGCCATATTAATTGCTCCTTTTTTCGGTAAATGGGAAATTTAGTTGTTTTAATAGCTCAAAACTATGTTCCTTATCTTGGTTTTTTATTGATATTGTAATATCTAAGCCCCTAACTTTATCGACTTTATCAAAGTTAACTTCAGGAAAGACAATATGTTCTTTTATTCCAAAAGAATAATTACCAAATTTATCAAATCCATTTGGGTTTAATCCTCTAAAGTCTTTAATTCTAGGTAATGCAATATTTACAAGTCTGTCAATAAACTCATACATCTTATTTTTTCTTAAAGTGACTTTTAATCCAGCATTTGTATTTTTTCTTGTTTTAAAATTTGCAATTGATTTTTTAAATTTAGTTGTGACTGGTTTTTGTCCTGTTATATTTGCTAAGTCCTCTTCACATGATTTCAAAATTTTGGCATCATTACCATCGAGACCAAGACCCATGTTTATAACTACTTTTGAAATTTGGGGACCCATAAATAAATTTTTGTAACCAAATTTCTCTTTTAAGTTTGATTGTATTTCTTTTACAATTAAGTCTTTTAATCTAGGTTGCATCACTTCTTAGCCTCAACTTTTTTTGATTTTTTATTTTCAAGTATGGATAAGTTTGAAAGATGTATAAAATTTTCTTTTGAAACTATTCCACCTTTTTTTTCTTTTGTTGTTTTTATATGTTTTTTGACCATATTAATCCCTTTTACCTTTGCACGATTATTTGAACGGTCTATTTCCATTACTTCACCATCTTTATTTTTATCTTTGCCCACTAATACTTTTACTTTAGTTCCTTTTTTTATCATTATAGTACCTCCGGAGCTAAGGATATTATTTTCATTTGTCCTCTACTTCTTAACTCTCTTGTTACAGGACCAAAAATTCTAGTTCCAATTGGTTCACCTTTATCATCTGTTAGAACTGCTGCATTGTTATCAAATCTTACTTTTGATCCATCATTTCTATGAATGCCTTTTTTTACTCTTACTACTACTGCTTTGTGAACAGCACCTTTTTTTACTTTACCTTTAGGTATAGCCTCTTTAACAGCTACTACAATGGTATCACCAATACTTGCATATCTTCTTTTTGAGCCACCTAAAACTTTAATACATTCAATTTTTTTTGCACCTGTATTATCAGCTACAAATAATTCTGTTTGAACCTGTATCATTTAACGTCTCCTATAACTTCAAATTTTTTTGACTTTGAATATGGTTTACACTCTCTTATTGATACTTTATCACCATTTTTAAATTTGTTTTCCTCGTCATGTACACTGTATTTTTTTCTTGCCTTTATAACTTTTTTTAACACAGGATGTTGATACTTTCTTTCAACCATCACAGTAATCGTTTTGTTTGGTTTATCGCTAACAACTATTCCGTTTAGTGTTTTTTTAGGCATTTTTTCCTTCTAATAATGTTTTTAATCGTGCTATAGTTTTTTTCGTTTCATTAATTTTAGCTGGGCTTTTGACTTGCCCATTAACTTTTTGAAATCTAAAGTTAAACAAGTCTTTTTTTAATTTCTCCAAATCTTTGAGTGCTTGTTCTTTAGTTAATTTTTTTATATCCTTTTGTTTCATTTTATATTCTTTTAATAAATTTACATTTGATAGGGAGTTTTGCGGAAGCTTTGTATAATGCCTCTTTTGCTATTTGCTCAGATACACCATCAACTTCAAACAAAATTCTTCCTGGTTTAACTCTACACGCCCAAAACTCTGGAGAACCTTTACCTTTTCCCATTCTTACTTCAGTAGGTTTTTTTGAGACTGGTATGTTAGGAAACATTCTAGTCCAAACTCTTCCTTGTCTTTTCATATGTCTTGTTAAAGCAACTCTGGCTGCCTCTATTTGTTTTGAAATCACTCTTTCAGGCTGTATAGCTTTAAGTCCGAATGCTCCATAATTCATTACATTACATCTGGACGCATTCCCATGTATTCTTCCTTTATGAGCTTTTCTAAATTTTGTTCTAGTAGGTTGCAACATAATTAAGCTTTATTCCTCTCCTGATTAAATTCTTTTGTGAATATTTCGCCTTTATAAATCCAGACTTTAATTCCAATTATTCCATATGTGGTTAATGCTTCTGCTTCTGCGTAGTCAATATCAGCTCTTAAAGTGTGTGATGGTATACTACCATCCCTTAACCATTCTGTTCTTGCAATCTCATTTCCACCAAGTCTTCCACTAACAGAAACCTTAATTCCTTTAGCACCTAATCTTAAAGCTGATTGCATAGCTCTTTTCATTGCTCTACGGTAAGAAACTCTTTTAACTAATTGTTGAGCAATATTTTCCGCAACTAAATAACCATTTGTCTCAGGTTTTTTTACCTCTTTGATGTTTAGGACAACTTCATTCGTTGTAAGATTTGAAAGTTTTCCTTTAATTTTTTCTATATCACTTCCTTTTTTACCAATCACAAACCCGGGTCTTGAAGTATATATTGTAACAAAACATTTCTTTGAAGTTCTCTCAATCATAACTTTAGAGACACCAGAGTTAATTACATTTTTTTTTATGTATTCTCTGATTTTAAAGTCTTCAATTAAATAGTTGCCAAAATCTTTTTTCTTAGCATACCAAACAGAGTCCCATCCTCTGTTTATACCTAGTCTTAAGCCTATTGGATTAACCTTTTGCCCCATCTCTCTCCGTTTGTTTTGTTTGTTCAGTTAAAATAATTGTCACATTTGAATAAGGTTTCATAATTTCAGCAGCTCTTCCTTTTGCTCTTGCTCTAAATCGTTTCATTATTATTTGTTTTCCACAATATGCTTCCTTTACGATTAAATTATCAATATCATATTGATAATTGTTTTCCGCATTTGCAACAGCAGATGAAATGGTTTTTTTGACATCTTTAGAAATTCTTTTTTC